>NZ_JBBBDZ010000005.1:0-404517 GCF_037153935.1 Mesorhizobium sp. CCNWLY176 | reverse complement strand
GAATTATCGTGAGTTTCGAGTGCTTTAACCGCATCATGCCATCCTAAGAGAACAAATCTCCTAGGACAGCCCCAAAATAATATTGGCCCCCTGTTTGAGGATTGGGTTTCCCTGCTTTCCGTGCCAGAAGCGAGGCAAGCGCAGGGGGCTGCCTTGAATTTAACACGCAGGTTTTTCGTAACCGGCGCGATGGCTACTATGCTGTCACGCCCTGTCTTTGGCAAAGAACTGCTTTCCGATCGATTCGGGCAATGCACTGTTTCGGCCATACCGACGAGCAATGTGCTGGCCATGGAAGGCTGGCACGTTTGGAACAACAGCATCATCGAGATAGCCGACGACAAATATGTCGGCTTTTTCGACCGCTGGCCGTCGGCGCGCGGGTTCCGAAGCTGGGTCACTCACGGGGAGATTTGCTTTGCAACCGCCTCGTCGCCGATGGGGCCGTTCCGGTTCGAGCGTCAGATCATCATTCGTCGTGACAATGCGTATTGGGATGCTGCTGCCGCTTACAATCCTCACGTGATCGTGCATGGCGGGAAATTCTACCTCTTCTACACCGGCAACCAGGGCAACGAGGTCTGGCCGGACAGCATACCGGACAAGCTCGTGGATGTTGATGACGATTGGTGGGTACACCGAAATTCGCAGAGGGTCGGAGTAGCCGTTGCCGACAGCATCCACGGTGACTGGATAAGGCAGGACGATCCGATCATTCCACTTCCAGAAGGATACCGCACGACCGGCACCCCGAACATCGTCCAGCGCGGCGGTGAGATTCTTCTCTACTTTAAGGCGGTGAAGGAAAAGCCGGGGAAAGTCGGCGGGCAAGTGCGGCATTTCGTTTGCTCGGCTTCCGATCCACTAGGACCCTATGGGCCTGCCAGGGAAATCAGCTTTGTTGGGCAAGCCAAGACCAGAATTCCGTTCGACGATCATTTCGAATGGTGGGACGGCGAAACCTTCTTCGCAATCGTCAAGGATCATGATGAGAAAGTTATGGGCGGCAATAGGCTGCTGCTGTTCCAATCCGGTGATGGCCAGAAGTGGAAGCTTGCCAAAAAGCCGCTTCTCTCCCGCTTTCAGCTTATGGTCGAAGGCCGTACTAACACCAAGCTGAAGCGATTTGAGATGCCGAAGATACTGTTCGACCGTGACGGCACGGCCCGCGTGCTGTCTCTTGCAGCTTGGGACGGCGAAGGTGAGGCCTTCAACGTCGCGATAGACCTTGTTAATTGTTGACCTTGAAGATTAGCCGGGCCAGCCGCATCAATGTCAATCGCGTCGAGTGCGGAGAAGTTAGCCACCGCTTCGATTTCCAGCGAAAACATCTTTGCACGGCTGGCACATGCAGACCGGCCGCGTGCTCGAAAGCAATCAATCCTGCGCCACCGCCCGCGTATCCAGATTGAGCATCGGAATGCTGCTGTTCGGAAGCATGGTCTGCGGAAGCTGGCCGTTCCAGCGCTCCGCCTGCGTCAGGGCGACAAGGCCGGGATTGTCGCGCAAGGCATCGCCGCGCGCCTTGATCGCCAGGGCTTCGGCGTTGCCGCGAAGCTGGATCGCTTCGGCCTCGGCCTGGGCCTGCAGGCGTACGGAATCCGCCTGGGCCTGGGCCTGAGCGCGCTGTGCGTCGGCTTGCGCATTGGCTTGGGTGACGGTTATCTCGGCCTGCACCTTTTCCCGCTCCGCGTTCTGGCGCAGACGCTGCACCTCGACTTCGGCCAGCATGCGTTGCTCGATGGATTGCTCATAGGCGTCCGAGAAATCGATATTCTCGATCTGCACCGTGTCGATCACGACCGGCCCGGCAACGCTTCGCTGAATGGCTTCGGCAATCTCCTGGTTGAGGCGGCCGCGCTCCTGAATGGCCGTGACGGCATTGAAGCGGCCGAAAACCGTCTTGGTTTCCTCGAAAACCTTGCGCTCGACTAAGCGGGACAACAGCCCATCTTCCGAACCGTACTTTTCATAGACCGTATCGACCTGATCGACTGGAATTCGGTAGTTCACCGAAAGCTTGATGTCGGCCGGCTGCTGGTCACGGCTATAGGCTTCCATCTTGTCGTAGACGACAGCCTTGGACTGGACGGAAACACGCACGACGGCGTCGATCAGGGGCAGTTTGAAACCGAGGCCAGGTTCAGCCGTCCCGGCAATGGCGCCATAGCGCAGGATGACGCCGCGCTCTCCCTGATCGATCGTGTACCACGACCCCATCGCAACCAGGAGCGCTACGACTACACCGGCGGCAAGAACGCCGAGCCTCAGATTGCTTCCCATTATCTGCTCCTTTTTTGAAATGGACCGACTGATCCCTAGGAAAGGGCGACGACCGCATAAGCCGCAAAACTCACGCAATGATTCTACCGACGATTGCAAGAATCGAGATGGCAATCTGCGACGGGGAATGGCGCTCAAACCATCATCATGACGGAAACGTCTTCAGAGACGCCGGTTCTTGTGACTGCGAAGTGGAAGGGAAAGCCTTGCAATGATACGCGTAGCCGCGGACACCTGACGTACAAACCGCAAACTTTTCGGACCGGCATGACCAGTTCATTTTTCGCACGGGACGCCGTGACCGTCGCAAAGGATCTGATCGGCGCGATCATCCATGCCAATGGCGTCGGTGGCATCATCGTCGAGACCGAGGCCTATCGTCCTGACGATCCCGCCTCGCACGCCTTTCGTGGACCAACCGAGCGCAATGCCGCAATGTTCGGGCCACCGGGACGTGCCTATGTCTACCGTTCCTACGGAATTCACTGGTGCCTGAACACGGTCTGCGAACCAGGCAGCGCGGTGCTGATCCGGGCGCTAGAACCGCTCGATGGCATGGAGCTGATGCGCGAACGGCGCGGTCTCGACGATTTGCGCCTGCTTTGCGCCGGCCCCGGCAGGCTTTGCCAGGCGCTCGCCATCGACCGCTCGCATGACAAGCTCTCGCTCGACGGTCCTGATATCCGGATTGAGCCGAGAGCAAGGGATGTCGGCATCCTCGTCGGAAAGCGCATCGGCATCAGCCAGGCGGTCGATTATCCCTGGCGCTTTGGCCTTGCCGGCTCACGTTTCGTCAGCCGGCGCTTTGCCACGGAACCTCAGACAATCGCCTCGGCCTCGATCTCGACCTCATAGTCACCGATCAGATCGCCGGCTTCGATCAGCGTGTTGGCCGGCAACACCTCGCCGAACACCCGGCCATGGGCGCGCGAAACCGGCTCCCATTTCGAGGCGTCGCGCAGATAGATGCGGGTACGCACGACGTCCTCCATCTTGCCGCCGAGCGCCGTGATGGAAGCAGCAATCTTGTCGAGAATGTATGTGGTCTGTGCGCCGGCATCGCCCGGCGCAACGCAACGGTCGGACGCGTGCGTGGCCGTGGTACCGGAGACGCGGATCATGTCCTTCACCCGCACGGCGCGGCTGTAGCCGGCGATCGGCTCCCAGATGCTGCCGGAGGAAACGCGCAGGCGATCAGGACGCCCGGGCATGGGTTCGGCCTTAAACACCGAGGGGATCGCGTCGAGATGGTGGCTGAGATCGCCCGACGCAGTGAGATAGGGCGGGCGGCGATATTCGTCGCCGCAGTCACCGGGAATAGGGTTCGTCGCGGCGAAAGCCTCTTCGAGCCGCGCTCTATCTTCAGCGTCGAGCGAGAAGTCGAAAATGTTGAGGTTGTCGGAGCGATGCTCACTCTCGCCGATGCGCGCGCCGATTATGGCCGCTGCTACCGCCTCATGTTCGAGCACCCAGCGCGTCGCGACATTGGAGATCGAGACCTTGTGTTTTTTGGCAATCTCGCTGGCAGCTACGAGAATGCCCTGGAAACCGGCCCAGCCGCCGGCCGTGTCGATGAAGCGCTTGTATTTCGAGCGGCTCCAGTCGGCGATTTCTGAGGGCTCCGGCTGGCCCAGCCATTTTTCGGAGAGGAAGCCGCCGCAGAGCGTGCCATAGGCCAGCAGTCTCACTCCGGTCTTCTTGCACAACCCAGACAGCGCGCCGGCTGCCCGCCGGTCAACCAGCGAGAAGGAAACCTGATTGGTGGCGACCGGCACGCCATCGACCAGCGCCAGCGCCAGATGCGCAGCATCGAAATTGGTAACGCCGATCGCGCCAATCAGCCCCTCGCCTTTGAGCTGCGCCATCTCATGCAGCGCGTCGAGCCATGCCGGATGCTCGAAGGTCCACCAGTGGAATTGCAGGAGATCGACCTTGTCGACACCGAGCCGGTCGAGGCGTTCCTGCACGCCCTCGCGCACGATCTCGGCGGTCATCGGTCCGGGCTCCGGGCACCATTTGGTGAAAGCGACGGGGCGCTTGCTGGCAGGGTAACGCGCCAGAAGCCGGCCTGTGATCACCTCGGCGCTGCCATAGTGGTCGGCCATGTCGAAGGTGTCGAAGCCGGCCTCGGCATAGGCCTGCAGTGCATCCGCCGCGCGTTCGGGATCGAGCAGCGTGCCGCCCTTTTCGAGATCGGCCACCTGCCATAGCCCGCAGACCAGGCGGCTGATGGAAAGCGTATCACTGAGCGCGATGCGGTCAGGGCTTTTGGACATGCTGAGGCTCGTTGTTTTGCGGGATCGAGGTGGCGCGCTTGAGCGGCGACAGGCGGCCGAGATGGCGGGAAACCACCCGCACCTCGCCCAGAATGCCACGCGGGCGCAGGAGCAGGATGGCGCAGAGCGCGACGCCGATCATGACGATCTGCAGCGCTGCGGCGCGCGCCTGCTGATCGGGCGGGAAGATGGCCGACACAGCCGCCGCCGAAGCAGCCCAGATGCCCCAGACCAGCACCGCGCCGAGGATCGCGCCGCGATTGTTGCCCGAACCGCCGACGATCAGCATCGCCCAGACCTGGAAGGTCAGCATCGGCAGGTAGTTTTCCGGCGCAATGAAGCCGATGAAATGCGCCTGCGCGGCACCCGCCAGCCCCATGATGCCGCCGCCGATGGCGAAGGCCTGGAGACGGAACCTGACCGCGCTCTTGCCCAGTGCCAGCGCTGCCGTCTCGTCCTCGCGAATGGCGCGCAGCACGCGCCCCCACGGGCTGCGCACCAGCCGCTCCAATGCGAGATAAAGCACAAGCACGACGACGACGAGCACGCCCAGATTGAGCAGGCTGAAGGCGAGCGGATCGCCGGCAAGGCTGGCGAAGGGGCGCGGGATGAAGCCGATGCCGAAGGGTCCGCCGGTCAACCGCTCCAGATTAAGCGCGCAGAGCTGGACTGCGACCGCGACGCCGAAGGTGGCAATGGCGAGATAGTCCGATCGCAGCCGGATCGTCAGCCAGCCGATCAGGAAGGCGATGATGCCGGCGGCGAGCGCTGCCCCGAGCCAGCCGACGGCGATCGGAAGGTCAAAGCCACCGAAGCGGTTGGCTGTGTCGGGCGTGGTCAGGATCGCCGAGACATAGGCGCCGATGGCGACGAAGCCGGCAATGCCGACATTGAACAGGCCGGTCTGCCCCCACTGCACATTGAGGCCCAGGCAGATGATGGCGTAGGTGAGCGCCATGGTGAGGAAGAAGGCGCCATAGCCGATCAGTTCGACGCTCATTCCGGCCTCCCGAACAGGCCCTGCGGGCGCAGCAGCAGCACCGCGACGAGGATGACGAAGGCGATGGCCGCGCGCCATTCCGCACCGATGAGCTGGACCGCGAAGGCCTCCGTCAGCCCGACGATCAGGCCGGCAAGCATGGCGCCGGGTACGCTGCCGATGCCGCCCAGTATCGCCGCCGCAAACAGCGGCAGCAGGAGGTCAAAACCCATATACGGACGGATCTGCACGAGCAGCCCGGCCATGACGCCCGCGACGCAGGCCAGCCCCGCGCCAAGCACCCAGACCGTGCGGATGACCTTGCGCACATCGATGCCGACGACGCCGGCAAGCTGCTGGTTCTCACTAACGGCGCGCATAGAGCGGCCGATCGCGGTGCGGGTGAGCAGCAGGTGAACGGCGACGACAAGCAGTACGGCAATGCCGAGCGACAGAAGCTGGTCGGGCGTTGCGCGCAAGCCACCGCCCAGAGGCATCGCGATCTGCAATGCCTTCGAGAAATAGGCCGGCTTGGAGGTGAAGATGAATTCGAGCAGGCTGCGCAGGGTGAGTGCCGCACCAAAACTCGCCATGACCATAATGATGACGGCACCGCGCTGGGCACGCAGGCGGCCGAACAGCAGAGCGTCAACGAGAAGCGCCAGCCCGCCGGTGAGCGCCACGGCTAGCACGGTCGCCAAAGGCAGCGACCAGCCGAAGGAGAACGGCCCGATGGGCGCGAGAAAGGCGCCCGACAGCGAACCCAGCGCCCCGCTGATGGCGAGCGCGAAATAGGCGCCCCAGCTGATGAATTCGCCATGGGCGAAATTGGCGAAGCGCAGGATCGAATAGGTCAGTGTCACGCCGATGGCGCCAAGCCCGATCATCGAGCCGGTGATCAGCCCGTCCATGATGGCTTGCGGGTTCATGACGCCACCGCCTTCGACTGATGCCGCGCACCGAGATAGAGTTCCGCGACGATGGGGTCGTCAGCCAGTGTCGCAGCCGGCCCTTCGTGGCGCAGCAGCCCTTCGACCAGAATGACGGCGCGGTCGGCGATGGCGAGCGCTGCCTTCACATTTTGCTCGACGAGAATGATGGTGACCCCGGTTTCGTTGATCGCCTTGAGCTTTGAGAAAACCTCGGAGACGATCTTCGGCGACAGGCCGGCGGACGGCTCGTCGAGGATCAGCACCGAAGGCTCGACGATCAGCGCGCGCGCCACCGCCAGCATCTGACGCTGCCCGCCGGATAGCTGGCCGGCCCGCAACGACGGCCGCGATGCAAGGTCTGGGAACATGGCGTAGAGATCGGCGATGCGACGGCTGCGTTTTTCCTTCGGCAGAATGTTTGCCGCCAGAAGCAGATTGTCGTTAATCGACAGCGTCGCGAAGATGTTTTCGGTCTGCGGCACGAAGGCCAGGCCGTGGCGGATTTTTTCATGCGCCGGAACACTGGTGATGTCGCGATCGCCAAGGAATGTTGCGCCGGAATGGATCGGCACCAGCCCGGCGACGGCCTTGACGAAAGTGGATTTGCCGGCGCCATTGGGCCCAAGCACGATGACGAGTTCGCCCGAGCGTATGGAAAAATCGACGCCGCGCACGATGGGCAGGTCGCGCTCATAGCCGGCGACCAGCGCTTTCGTGGACAGGGCGACGGGTTGGCCGGTTGCCGTCATGCCGCCACCCCGCCGAGATAGGCTTCGATGACGGTGCGGTCGCGCGACACTTCGACGGGAGACCCTTCCGCCAGATGTTTTCCCGCCGCCATGACCACCACCCGGCCGCACAGCCGCGCGACCATTTCCATATTGTGCTCGATCAGCAGGATCGACTTGCCGCGCGCATTGAGCTCCAGCACGCGGTCGATGATGAGTTCAAGCAGCGTCGGGTTGACGCCGGCCGCCGGCTCGTCGAGCAGGATGGTTTCGGGGTCGGCCATCAGGATGCGGGCGAGTTCGAGCAGCTTGCGCTGCCCGCCGGACAGCACCCGCGCCGGCTCGCTCTCGAGGCCGGAAAGCGTGACAAATTCCAGGAGCGAACGGGCCTTTTCGACGGCGGCTTTCTCCTGCGAAGCGACACGGCCGGGCTGCAAAAAGTTCTTCCAGATATGCTCGCCGGCCTGATGCTGGCCGCCGGTCAGAACGTTCTCCAGAACCGTCATTTCGGCGAAGGGTTTTGGGATCTGGAAGGTGCGGCCGACACCGCGCGCGATGCGCCGCTCGGGACCTTCATGCGAAACCGCCGCGCCGGAAATCCTGATCTCGCCGGAAGTCGGCCTGAGGCTGCCGGCCAGCAGGTTGAACAGCGTCGTCTTGCCGGCCCCATTGGGTCCGATCAGCCCCATCATCTCGCCGCGATGCAGCGTGATCGACATGCCGTCGACCGCACGCAAACCGCCGAACTGCTTGACCAGGTCGCGTGCCTCAACGAGCGGCGCGCGCTTTGTTTCTGTCGAACCGTTCGGGTCATTTGCAACGGGGTGCATCCGGGGCTCATTCGAAAGAATTTTGATAGGTGATGTTTGATCAAACTTTACATCTGTCAGAATTGCAACTAAAAAAATCGACGTTGGCCGCATGACGGCCCCCGATTTTGAACGGCGGACAAGCATGGCCGATCGGAAAAATCAGCACGCAATGCGCGCGCCCGGAAACGCCGGGCGGGACGAGCCTCGAGGCAGTATTTTCGAAGGATCGAGGCGGTGAGCCGGCGCGGAGCCCTCTCCCCCGTCGGGCGCGAAACCCTGCATGACCGCGTCTATGCCGAGCTGCGCCGCTCGCTGATCCACGGACTGTTCGACGCCGGCGAGATGATGCGTATCCAGGATCTGGCCGAGACGCTGCAGACCAGCACCATGCCGGTGCGCGAGGCGCTGGGACGGCTGGTCTCGGAACAGGCACTGGAAGCACTGCCCAACCGTTCGGTGCGGGTTCCCACCATCACCCGCGAGCGGCTCGACGACCTCGCTCGCGCCCGCTGCCTGATCGAAGGGCAGATCACGGCGCTGGCGCTGCCTAACCTTTCGGCGGAGGATTTCGAGCAGCTGAAGCAGCTCACCGTCGCCTGCGAGACGGCCTTTCGCAGCGATGACGGCGACAGGGCGCACAAGACGTCCGAGCTCAACCACGCCTTTCACTTCTACGTCTACCGCGCCGCCCGATCGGCGGTGCTGATCCCCATCGTCGAAAGCCTGTGGCTGCAATCCGGCCCCTATGTGCGCGCCGCTGCCCATATCCACGACGAGCATCGCGACATTCCGGCAACCCATCACCACTGGGCGCTGATCGATGCCTTGGAGCGCGGCGATGTGAAAGGCTCGATCAAGGCGCTGACCGACGACATCACCCGCTCCTTCAACCTGATACGCGCGCGCCTCGACGTCGACGATACCGAGGAAAGGGCCGTTCGCCATGGCTGACAACCACGACGATTCCTTCGAGCTTTACGACCTTCGCGTCGAGGTGACGGCCCCGGAAGGCGGCGCCATCTATTGCGGCGCCAAGGTCGGCGACTATTTCGAGATGCGCGGCGAGATGCTGCATCTGCCGCCCGGCCAGGGCTTTTCGATCTATTCACTGGCATCGCTCTTGCCGCTGCTGCCGGCAAAGCAGCGCCCCACCCACAAGAACGACTGGATGACGACCGACGCCGAGGTCGCCTGCCCCGACCCCAACTGCACGTCGCGCTTCCGCATCATCCGCACCGGCCTGCGCCGCTTCAGCCATGCGCAGACGACAGCCGTACCGCTTCAAGACGATCGAGACTGAAACCATGCAGAGAACCCGACTGGCGCCGGACTACGAAATATCGCGGGTGATCCGCGGTGGCTGGCAAATGGCCAGCGGCCATGGCGCGCTGGCCAGCGAAGATCCGATCGCCGACATGGTCGCCTTCGCCGATGCCGGCATCACCAATTTCGATTGCGCCGACATCTACACCGGCGTCGAGGAACTGATCGGCCGCTTCCGCCTGCGCTACCGCGACCTGCGTGGCGAGGAGGCGCTGGCCCGGATTGGGGTGCATACCAAATTCGTGCCCGACCTCGAGGTGTTGCCGCGCATCAGCAAATCCTATGTCGAAAGCGTCATCGACCAGTCGCTGCGCCGGCTCAATCTCGAACGGCTCGACCTCGTCCAGTTCCACTGGTGGGATTATGAAGCGCCGCGCTGGCTGGAAGCCGCGCAATGGCTGGAGGAACTGCGCAAGGCCGGCAAGATCCGCCACATCGGCAGCACCAATTTTGACACCGACCATATGCTGGACATCATCGGCGGTGGCGTGCCGCTGGTCTCGATGCAGGTGCAGTATTCGCTGCTCGACAGCCGCCCGGCGAAGCGGATGGTGAAGGCCGCAGGCGAAAACGGTGTCTCGCTGCTGTGCTACGGTACCGTTGCCGGCGGCTTCCTGAGCGACAAATGGCTGGGCATGCCCGAGCCGGACGATGCGCTGGAGAACCGCTCGCTCGTCAAATACAGGCTGGTCATTGAGGACTTCGGCGGCTGGGACCTGTTCCAGACCTTGCTGAAGACATTGCGCGGCATTGCCGACCGGCACGGCACCGACATCGCCACGGTGGCGAGTGCGGCCATGCTGACGCGGCCGGGCGTTGCCGGCGTCATCGTCGGCGCGCGCAACCGCACGCATCTGCCTTCCAATCTGGCGATTTCCGATCTCGCTTTGACGGCTGAGGATCAGGCCGAGATCGACGCGGTGGTGACGCAAGCCACCGAGCTCGAAGGCGACGTCTATACGCTGGAGCGCGACCGCCACGGCCGCCACGGCGCGATCATGAAATACAATCTCAACAAGGGAGCTGCCTGACCACCGCGCCTCGGGAGACGGCGCGATACTACGACCGAGAATGAACGATGCAGCGGCCGCGCAACGAGCCGGCCCGAACAAAAAGGGGAATACGAACATGAGGAAAATGCTTCTGCTCACCAGCATGCTGACGGCGCTTAGTGCCTCGGCACTGCCCGCGCTTGCGGCCGATTGCGACATCACCGTCGGCCTCGTCATGGAACTGACCGGACCTGCCGGCGAATACGGCCAGGCCGGCGCGAAGTCGGTCGACATGGCGTTTCGCGATTTCAACGAAGCCGGCGGCGTCAACGGCTGCAAGCTGGTGACCGACACGCGCGACAGCCAGAGCCAGGGAACGGTCGCCGTCGACCAGGCAACCCAGCTGGTCAACATCAAGAAGGTACCGGTCATCATCGGCGGCATCATCTCGTCGGTGTCGCTGCCGATCCTGACTTCGGTCACAGGACCGGCCGGCGTCGTGCAGGTTTCGCCGGCATCGTCCTCGCCGACGCTCACCCAGCTTGGCCGCGACGGCAAGACCAACGGCGTCTTCTTCCGCACCATCACCTCGGACGCCCTGCAAAGCGTCGCCGCCGCCAAGCATGCGCTCGGCCAGGGCCTCAAGAAGATCGCCATCATCCACGTCAACAACGATTTCGGCGTCAATCTGGTGCGCGAATTCAAGGAAGTCTACGAGAAGCTCGGCGGCACCATCACCTCGGTCACGCCTTACAACGAAAAACAGGCAAGCTATTCCTCCGAGGCCAGTGCGGCAATGAAGGGCGAGCCGGAAGCGCTCTATCTGATCAGCTATCCGGTCGACGGCGCGACCATCGCGCGCGCCTGGATTTCCGGCGGTGGCCCGCAGAAATTCATGCTCAACGACGGCATGAATTCGAGCGAATTCATCTCCAGCGTCGGCGCACAATACCTGGAGGAAGCCTATGGCATCTCGTCGGGCACCAGCCCGACCAAGTCGACGGAATATTTCAACGCCAATTACGAAGCCTTCTCGGGCGGCATCAAGCCTGACGCGCCGGCTGCCGACCGCTCCTATGACGCCGGCGCTATCGTCGCACTTGCCATCGCCAAGGCAGGCAAGCCTGAGTCCGCTGCGATCAAGACGGCCATCCCCGAAGTCGTGGCCGATGGCGGCGAGCCGATCTACGCCGGCAAGGACGAATTCGCCAAGGCGCTCGGCCTGATCAAGGAAGGCAAGCCGATCAAATATGAAGGCGTCATCGGCCCGGTCACCTTCGACCAGTATGGCGACATCACCGGCCCGTTCCGGCTGTGGCGCATCCAGGGCGGCGAGGTGAAGACCGTCGGCGAAATGAGCGCCGAGGAAGTCACCAAGATCAAGGCCGAAATCCAGAAGTAGGACGGCGATTCGTCCCTCTTCTCCGCTGAAATCAGGCATCGCGCCGGCCCCTCGCTGGCGCGTTTTTTTGTGTGCTCGATACCCGGTTAACACCCGGAAAAGCCGAGCTTTTTCCGCCAATCAGGCACGACCCGCTCTTTCTTGAATTCAACCGTATTTCCGTAAAGCATTGCAATTTAATGGGAAATATGATCTTATTGAATGATAATTCAATAAGAAAAGGCGCGCCGATGAACCCGCATATTCGTGACGTGAAGGTTCCCAACGACTGGGACCGGCGCGGGCTGCCCGGCTGGGCCTACCATAGCCCCGCTCTGCTGGAGCTGGAAAAGGAACATATCTTCCGCAACCACTGGCAGATCGTCGGCCATATCTCGGACGTGCCGAACGCGGGCGATTACCTGACCATGGATGTGGTCGGCGAGCGAGCGCTGATCGTGCGTGGCAAGGACGGCGTGGTGCGGGCCTTTCACAATATCTGCCGCCACCGCGGCAGCCGCGTCGTCGCCGACAATCAGGGCACCTGCAAGAACGCGCTGGTCTGCCCCTTCCACGGTTGGGTCTACAATCTCGACGGCACGCTGCGCGGTGCCGCCCGCCCCGGCAGCTTTCCCGAACTCGACAAAGCCGAATTCGGCCTGACGCCGCTGGAACTCGAAATCTGGATGGGGCTGATCTTCGTGCGCTTCCGCAAGGGGCCACAGCCATCAGTTGCCGAGCTGCTGAAACCTTTCGAGGCGGAACTTGGCCACTACGGCATCGCCGATATGGAGCCTTCCTACGGCATCTGGACTCAGACCAGCCCGGTCAACTGGAAGTCGGTGCGCGATGTCGACAATGAAGGCTACCACGTCGCCATGGCGCATCCCGCACTTCAGGACCTCTATGGCTCGACCTATTTCGACGAGCCCTTCGTCAAGGGTGTGTCGCGTTCCTTCGCCACCTACAACCCGCATGCCGGCCGGCGCTGGAGCGTGAAGAACTACGTCAACATCGCGCCCGAACCGGCCCACCTGCCGGAGAAGCTGAAGAAGGCCTGGGTCTATTACGGCCTGTTCCCCAATGCGGTGATTTCGGTGATGCCGGAATCGGTGCAGTTCTATCAGGAGTTCCCGCTCTCGACCGGCGAGACCCTTCTGCGCGGCGCTATCTACAAATACCGCGAGGAGACGCGCGAGCAGGCAGCCGCCCGCTACCTGTCGTTCCGCATCGACCGCGAAACCATGTCGGAAGACGTGCAGCTTTCGGTCTGGTCGAACGAATCCATGCTGTCGGAGGCGTTTGCCGGCTTCTACCTCTCCGACCTCGAATACGGCGTGCGCACCCACCACGACCACCTGCGCGCGCAAATACCGGTGCTCGATCTGGAAACAGCACCCGACGAGAAGGATATGGCGAGCCTGAACGAGGCGCTGCGGTCGAGGGGGTGAGCGACTCTCTCCGCAAGGCAGTTTCATTTAAGAACGACCCCCACCCCTAACCCCTCCCCACAAGGGGGAGGGGGACGATGCCGCCGCCTTGGCCACCAAGAACGCTGAAGATTAGGACGCAGCGGTCACGCAGCAAAGTTCCCCTCCCCCTTGTGGGGAGGGGTTAGGGGTGGGGGTGTTTCAAACGCACCAACGTCTACGAGAGAAGAGCACTACCCCCGCCACACACCCTCTTTCCTCAAATCATCCATCGTCCGCGAAATGCCTTCGCGCAGAATGCCGACCATGTCGTCGATCTGCTCTTTGGTGATGGTAAGCGGCGGCGACATCACGCACATGTTGATCAGCGGGCGCACCAGCAGGCCGAGGTCGTGGCAATGCGCATCGATGCGCTGGCCGACATTGCGGTCGAGTTCCAGCGGGTCCTTACTGTCGCGGTCGGCGACGCATTCGACGCAGGCCATCAGCCCAACGCCGCGCACCTCACCGACCAGCGGCAATTCCTCCAGCGTCTTCAGCTGCGCCTGGAAATAGGGCGTGACCTCTCGCGCATGGGCGAGAACGCCATTTTCCAGAAGATCGAGATTGGCGAGCGCCACGGCGCAGCCGACGGGGTGGCTGGTATAGGTCAGGCCATGCGCATACATCGCCGTTGGATGATTGGAGCGGCGCAAATCTTCCAGCAGCCGCTCCGAGACGATCATGCCGCCGAGCGGGAAATAGCCCGAGGTGACGCCCTTGGCGAAGGTGATGATGTCGGGATCGATGCCGAACACATCACCCGATGCAAACACATGTCCGAGCCGGCCGAAGGCGGTGACGACCTCATCGGCGATGAACAGGATGTCGTTGTCGCGGCAGAATTTCCGGATGCGTTTGAGATACCCTTCCGGCGGCACGATGACGCCGCCCGAAGCCTGCACCGGCTCGCCGACGAAAGCGCCGATCCTGTCGGCGCCGATGCGCTTCACCGTATCCTCGAACTCCGCCACCAGCCGGTCGCAGAACACCGCAATGCTCATGCCGGCAGGCCGCCGGAATGGATCAGGCGACGACAGTTTGACGATCAGTTCGTCCGCGCCGTCCATCCAGTCGCGGTCGCGCGGGCGGCCGTTGAGCGAGGCCGACAGATAGGTCGAGCCGTGATAAGCGCCGCCGCGCGACAGGATGAGCTTCTTTTCCGTCCGGCCGCGGACATTGTTGTAGAACTGCATGAAGCGCAGCGCGCTTTCCACCGCCGACGAGCCGCCGGTGGTGAAGAAGACGTGGGAAAGATCGCCCGGCGCATGCCCCGCGATGCGCTCGGCCAGGACGGCCGAAGGCTCGTTCATCGTGTACCACGGCGTGTTGTAGGAAAGCTGCATGGCTTGGTCGTACATGACGCGGGCAAGCTCCTCGCGGCGATGGCCGACATTGACGCACCACATGCCCGCCGGCCCGTCGATCAGCCGCTTGCCGTCGCCGTCGGTGATGTAGATGCCGTCGCCGCTGCCGATCAGGCTGCGCGTCTCCGCGCCGATCTCGCCGGCGGTCGGCCAGGGCTGAACCAGATGGCGCTTTGCAAGATCGACCGTATCCTCGCTTGGCAGCATCTCGATGCCGCCGCCGGCCTTCCACATGTCTTTCACCGCAGCCATTTTCCCTCGCTTTCCCGGCCAGCTCATCGCATTCGCCACAGTCCGGCATGAATGCAGAAGCAAGCCTTTATTCGGATCATATTGAATGTCCGTTCAGTCAATATCGCAGAAATAGCGCTTGATTTCAATCCACGGATGGGCTCATGATGAAAGAAAGCCGGCGCACCCAGGGAATGTGACGCCGGCGCAAAAATGGGATGGTCATGCCGGACACCGAGCCAGCATTCTTATGTGAGCCCCTGCAATGACGGCGGCTGCGGAAGGGGCACCTGCGCTGCGGCCCGCGCAGTCTCGAAGAACCTCCCTTCTGCAATCGGAATCGGCCCAGGGCTTTGCCCTTATCAGCCCGACATTCCTCTACGCGCTGGTGCTTCTGGTCGTGCCGATCCTGGTGGTGATCGCGCATAGTTTCTGGACGCAGAACTACCTCACCATCGACCGCACTTTCACGCTGGAAAACTACCGCATCGCGCTGACCGAGCCGATCTACCGCGACCTGCTGATGCGCTCGCTGTGGATCTCGCTGCTGGTCAGCTTCTTCACCGTCGTGCTGGCCTATCCGATCGCCTTCTACATTTCCTTCCATGGCGGGCGGCATAAGGGCCTGTGGCTGTTCCTGATCACCATCCCGTTCTGGACGAGCTACCTGCTGCGCGTCATGTCGTGGAAGGTCATCCTCGGCTACAACGGCGTGCTCAATTCCGGCTTGCTCGGCCTCGGCATCATCGACGAACCCTCGACCGCCCTGCTCTACAACACCAGCGCCGTCGTCATCACGCTGACCCATGCCTGGGCGGCCTTCGCCATCCTGCCGATCTTCGTCTCGCTCGAAAAGATCGACCGCACGCTGATCGAAGCGGCGACCGATCTCGGCGACGGGCCACTGCGCCGCTTCATGCGGGTGACGCTGCCGCTGTCGGTGCCCGGCATCGTCTCGGCGATCCTCATCGTCATGATCCCGACGGTCGGCGATTTCGTCACGCCGCGCCTCGTCGGCGGCAAAGACGGCGTCATGATCGCCAACGCCATTCAGGCGCAGTTCGGCAAGGGCGCCAACTGGCCGCTGGGTGCCGCACTTTCGGTGACGACCATGGCGATCGTCACAATGATGGCGGCGGCGACCGTGCTGATCATCCGCTCGGCAGCGAGGCTGGCGCGATGAGCGGACTGCGCAAGATCCTGTCGAACTGGCTGCCGGCCTATGCCTTCCTCTACATCGTCTTTCTCTATCTGCCGGTGATCTTCCTGCCGATATTCTCGGTCAACACATCGGCCTCGCCGAAATTTCCGCTGAGCGGCTTCACGCTCAAATGGTACGAGGAACTGCCACACACGCCGGCGCTGTTGGACGCGGCCTGGAACAGCCTGATGGTCGGTGTTTCCGCTGCCATCCTCTCGACCGTGCTCGGCATATGCGCGGCGCGCGCCATCACGCGCTACCGCTTTCCCGGCCGCCGCACCATCAACGGCCTGCTGATGGCGCCGCTGGTTCTGCCGGAAATCATCGTCGCGGTTTCCATGCTGCTGGTGATGCTGCAGCTGGGCCTCAGCCTGTCGCTGGTCACCGTGGTGCTCGGCCATGTGCTGGTCTGCATCCCCTATTCGCTCAGCGTGCTGACCTCCGGCTTCGAAGGTTTTGACCGCAGCCTTGAGGAAGCCTCCGCCGACCTCGGCGAATCCGCCTTCGGCACATTTCGCCGGGTGACGCTGCCGATGGTGGCGCCCGCGATCATCTCCAGCCTGCTCGTCTCCTTCACCATCTCGCTCGACGAATTCATCATGGCCTTCTTCCTCACCGGCACGGAATCGACCTTGCCGGTCTATATCTGGGGCCAGTTGCGCTTCGCCTCGAAGCTGCCCGGCGTGCTGGCGCTCGGCACGCTGCTTCTGGTCGGCTCCTTCGTCCTTCTGACCCTTGCCGAAATCCTGCGCCGCCGTGCCGCGCGACGCACCCAGAACACGGGAGGCGTCTTTGCCTGAACGTTCCAAATCCGAACGGCCGATGATCGAGATTTCGCATGTCACGCGCAGTTACGGCGCCTTCAAGGCACTGGACGACGCCTCGCTGACGATCCGGGAAGGCGAGTTCTTCTCGCTGCTCGGCCCCTCCGGTTGCGGCAAGACCACGCTTCTCAGAATGATCGCCGGCTTCGACAACCCGACCAGCGGCAGCATTGCGGTGGACGGGCAGGAGATGCTGGGTATCCCGGCCAACCGCCGCCCGACCAACATGGTGTTCCAGAGCTACGCCATCTTCCCGCATCTCAATGTCGAGCAGAATGTCGGCTACGGCCTGAAGCGCCTGCGGCTTGACGCAACGGAAGAAAAGCGCCGCGTCGAGGAAGCCTTGGCACAGGTGTCGTTGACCGGGCTCGGCAAGCGCGGCGCGACCGAACTCTCCGGCGGCCAGCGCCAGCGCGTGGCGCTGGCCCGCGCGCTGGTCATGCGGCCGAAGGTGCTGCTGCTCGACGAGCCGCTGTCGGCGCTCGACAAGAAACTGCGCGAGCAGATGCAGGTCGAACTGCGCCGGTTGCAGCAGGCCGTTGGCATCACCTTCATCCTCGTCACCCATGACCAGTATGAGGCGCTCGCCATGTCCGACCGCATCGCCGTGATGTTCGGCGGAAAGATCGCGCAGGTCGCCTCGCCCAAGGAAATCTACCAGCGCCCGGTCAACCGGCAGGTCGCCGATTTCCTCGGCGGCATGAATTTCGTGAAAGCCGAGATCGTCGAGGAGAACGGCGCGTCCATGACCGTCGACACGCTCGGCTTCGGCCGCGTGAAAACCGACAAGCCGGCAGCCTTCGTGCGCAACGGCAAAGCCGCCACACTCGGCATCCGCCCCGAACGGCTGCGCGTGCTGTGGGACGACGCCAAGGACAAGCACGAGGTCGCCGGCACGGTCGTCGACCGGCATTATTTCGGTGAGATCACCCATCTCATCGTCGACATCCCCGGACTGGAAAAACCGCTGTCGGTGACCGAAACCAACAATTTCGGCGCCGACGACATCCCAGTCGGCGCGCCCATCCGCCTCGCTTATGATCCCGACGCGCTGGTGGCGATGGCGGATTGATTGCGGCCTCTCTTTTCCGGTTTTGCCCTTCGAACTCCCCTCTCCGTCTCGGCTTCGCCGAGCCACCTCTCCCCGCAAGCGGGGCGAGGAACCCAAGTTTTGATAGGCCGCTGCATTTCAGGATTTAGGTTCCTCGCCCCATGAAATGGGGAGAGGTGGCTCGGCGAAGCCGAGACGGAGAGGGGATTACTGCGGCAGCCAGTTGCGTTACCACGCCTGACGGACGATCCTGACAAGGAGCCCCATCGCTACGCGGTCAATCATTGATGGACACGCCATGACCATAACCGGCATCGACCACGTCCAGATCGCCATGCCGACCGGTGAAGAAAACGCGGCGCGGCGTTTCTACGGCGAACTGCTCGGCATCCCCGAAGCCGCAAAACCCGCCCCGCTCGCGGCGCGTGGCGGCTGCTGGTTCGAACAGGGGGCGGTGAAAATCCATCTCGGCGTCGAGGCCGGCTTCCAGCCTGCCCGCAAAGCACATCCGGCATTGCTGGTGGACGATCTTGCGACCTTGTCAAAGAAACTCCACGCAGCCGGATTCCCAGTGACCCCGGATGACACGCTGGAAGGGGTCGAGAGATGTTTTGTCAGCGACCCGTTCGGCAACCGCATCGAACTTATTCAGGACGAAGCGAGCCGCTGACAGCGGGTCGTGCCTCAATACCCCGCCTTGATCTTCTCGAACTCGGCGATCATCTTCTGCTTAAGTTCGCTCGGCACCGGCGACTGGAACAGCGTCTTGTCGATGAACTTGTCGACATCGGCATAGCCTTTTTCCGCCAGCACTTCGGGATCGACGGTCGCCATGCCCTTGGCATTGGCATGGCCGTAACCCCAGTCGCCGACCATATATTGCGCAACCTTGGGATCGTTCACCGCATTGAGATAATCATAGGCCTTTTCTTCCGAGCCCGGAGCATCCTTGTAGCGGACATAGCCGCAGACCCAGGTGGAAATGCCTTCTGCCGTGTCACGCTTGTTCTTGATCGGCGCGCCGGCGGCTGCCGACTGCACCGCAGCGTCGTTCCAGGCCCAGGCGAGATCGACCTCGCCGCCGCTCAACCCCTGAACGATCTCGGTGGTGTCGGTCCAGTACATGCGGACATTCTTGTGCACTTCGCGCAGAAAATCGGACGCCTGCTTGAACTGCTCGTCGGTCATCTGCGTCCAGTCCTTCAGGCCGATGACGAGGCTGGCCAGCGCATAAGCGTCGTCGACATTGTCGCCGATCGAGACGCGGTCCTTGAATTTCGGATCGGCAAAGGCTTTCAGCGACTGGATGTCCTTCTCGTCGACCTTTTCGGAATTGTAGGTGAGCGCGGTATTGCCCCAGTCCCACGGCATGAACCAGGCCTTGCCGTCCTCCGTGGTGGCAAGGTTCTTCATCGCCATGATGCCGGGGTTGAGATCGTTCCAGCCGGTGATCTTCGACGTATCCAGCGGCTGCAGCAGGCCGGCCTCGCGCCATTTGGTCACGCTTTGCGAGCAGGGATGGCCGAGATCGGCCTTGAAGCCGGCGCGTACTTTCTCAAAGGCTTCATCCTCATCGCCGAAGAAGGTGAAGGTCGGCGAGTCCCCATTTTTCTCGACATAGCCGGGATGGAAAGACGGCTCCTCGTAACCCGACCAGTCGAAGATGATCAGGTCCTTGTCTGCCGCAGTGGCCATGCCCACAGCATAGGCCGAAAGCGCGCCGGCAAGCGCAAGCGTAGTTGAAAGCCTTCCGATAAGTCGCGTCATCGTTCCATCCTCTGTCTTATGATTATGGGGTCATGCGATCCTGCGCGCGCCAGCCTCCTCGCGCGAAAAATGCTTCGGAAAAACCGAAGCGAGATAGTCGGTCGCGGCCTGATGGGCGGTCTCGCGCGTCACGTTTTCGGCAGCCATCATCAGGCGCAGCCACAGTCCCTCGAGCATAGCGCTCAGGCCGAGCGCCGTTGCCTCCGGATCGAAATCGTAGCTGCCGTCATCTTTGAGACGCACGCAGAGATCGACCACCGTCTGCTGGTAATCCTTGTCACGCGAGCCGCTCAGCGCCTGATAGGTCGGGCGCGACTTGGCCTCGCCCCAGAAGGCGCACCATGCGGCGAGCTTGCGCTTGTTGCAGACCGAGCGGTCGAAATCGGCGGCCACCAGCGCCTGAAGCTGACGCGCCGGATCGTCGCCGGCCTTGGTAAGCGCGGCACGCCAATGCGCGGAATATTCGTCATACATGTGCTGCAAGGTGGCGATCAGCAGCTTTTCCTTGCTCTCGAAATGGAAGTTGACGATACCGCGCGAAAGGCTGGCGCCATCGGCCACATCGGCCATGGTGGTGTCGGAATAGCCGCGCTTGGCCAGCGAATCGATCGTCGCCTCGATGAGCTGCAACTGCCGCGTTTCCTTGGACGCCTTGCGCCCGCGCTTTTCGGCCTCGGGGCCTGCTTCCTTCACCGTCGCCGTCTTCATTGCTGCTACCATGCTCCGCATCGCCGGCTAACGTCCCTCGTCCGGCTTCCATCCGCGCAGATGAGTGGGACGGTGCTCGCCGCTGTCAAGAACCTTCTGCATGGCTTCCCAGGTCTTGATGTTCTTGTCGACATAGTCGCAGCCCACCGCAGCTGCGACCGGCTCGTAGAGCGGACCCTTCAGCCGCGCCAGCTCGCCGCGCGCCACTTCGCGATACCAGGGATTGCGGTCGGTTACCGCAATGTCACGGAAACCCGCATCCTCCATCGCTTTTCGATAATGCGCCGGCGAGCGCATGGTGAAGGAAAGTCCCTCAGCGGCGATATAGGCTTTCATCTCCGGCGACGGCTCGCCATCATGGCCGATCATCCAGTTCGACGCGGCAAACACACCGCCCGGTTTAAGCACGCGGAAGATTTCGGCAAACAGCGCATGCTTGTCCGGCACATGCAGAAGCGCATCCTTGGAAAACACCATGTCAAACGAGCCATCGGCAAAAGGCAGCGGTCCCGGCGGCGCCTGCACGAACTTGGTCCGCGCCGAAAGGCCGCGTTCGGCTGCGCGCTTTGTGGCGACGGCAATGACGGGTTCTTCCACATCGAAGCCGGTGACATGCCCGGCGTCATGGCTCTCGACGAAATGCAACGCAATGCCGCCCGCGCCGCAGCCGATATCCAGTATCCGCCTGCCGCCAAGCGAAAGGCCTTCGACCACGCGGTCGGCTTCCCCCGGCCCGCCCGGCGACAGGTAGCCCTCGCCCCACAGCGCCTCCAGGAAGGAATGGCGGTGTCGTCATATTCCGGCGCGGCGTCTGCCGTCTCGATCATTGTTCCCCGTCCAAGCCAAAGGTTTTCAACGTCGAAATTCTTTTGAAGCCTACTCCACTCGCGTCAAAACGCAATGTCATTTGTTGAACATTCATTCAAAATCTCTGGACAGGCGCGGCCCGTCCGTGCCAGATTTGCGGAAAATAAAGCGGGAACCTGCATGAAGAAATGGGACGCCATCGTCATCGGCGCGGGGCACAACGGGCTGGTCAACGCCTGCTATCTCCAGCGCGCCGGGCTCGACGTGCTGGTGGTCGAAAAGAACGACTGGATCGGCGGCGCCGCCGTCAGTAGGTCGCTGACGCCGGGCTTCCTCTACTCCAACTGCTCCTATGTCTGCTCGCTGTTCCGGCCCGAAATCATGCGCGACCTGGAACTGCCACGCTTCGGCCTTCAGGTGATCTCTTATGAGGGCGGCGCGGTGTTCACTAGGGATGGCGACTATCTCGCCAACTACCGTGACCACCATGCCCATCGCCGCGAATTCGCCCGCTTCTCCGCCCGCGACGCCGAAGCCTACGATCGCTACGCCCGCGACGTGACGCGGCAGTGCCGCTTCATCCAGCCGCTGCTGATGCGCACCGCGCCCGACCCGACAAGCTTTCGCCCGCGCGACATTTCCGAACTGCTTTACCTCGGCAAGAAATTCGCCGGGCTGGGAGCGGCTGAAATGGCCGACACGCTGCGCTTCTGGACCATGTCGATCTCCGACTTCCTCGACGAGTATTTCGAGACCGAGGTGATCAAGGCCAATTTCGCACTGTCGGGCATCATCGGCACGGCGCTTGGACCCATGTCGCCCGGCACGGCTTACGTTCTGCTGCACCACTATATGGGCGAGGTCGACGGCTCGGTCGGCGCCTGGGGCTATGCACGCGGCGGCATGGGCGCGGTGACCAAGGCACTGGCCGACAGTTTTCGCGCATCAGGCGGCACGATCCGCACCGGAGCCGAGGTCGAGCAGGTTCTTGTCAGGAGCGGCAAGGCGCGCGGGCTTGTGCTGGCCGACGGTGAAGAAATCTTCGGCAACCTCGTCATCTCCAACGCCGATGTGAAGCGCACCTTTCTCAAGCTGGTCGAGGAAAAGGAATTGCCCGAAATCTTCCTGCGCCGGGTGAAGAATTTCAAGATGCGCGGCTCGTCGGGCAAGGTGAACATCGCGCTGGATTCGCTTCCCGAATTCCCGGCGCTGCCGAAGGATTCGCCCTGCTATCGCGGCGACATGCATTTCACCGACTCGGTCGAGCGCATGGAGCGCGGCTATGACGACTGGAAGGCCGGGCGCTGGTCGGCCGACCCCTTCCTCGACATGGTCATCCCGACGACGCTCGACCCGACCATGGCCCCGCCCGGCCAGCACTTCATGAGCTGCTTCGTGCAATATTGCCCGCCCAAGGTGGAAGGCCGCGACTGGACCGACGCCGACCGCGATGCCTTCGGCGAAACGGTGATCTCGCAGATCGCCGACTACTCGCCCGGTTTTCGCGACCGCATCGTGCATATGGAAGTGCGCACCCCGCGCGAACTGGAGGCCGAAGTCGGTCTCACCGAGGGCAACATTTTTCAGGGCGAACTGACCTTCGACCAGTTGTTGTTCAACCGCCCGGTGCCGGGTTACGCGCAATACCGCTCGCCGGTCGACGGGCTCTATATGTGCGGCTCCTCCACCCATCCCGGCGGCGGCGTGATGGGCGCACCGGGCCGCAATGCCGCTGCCGAAATCCTGCGCGACCTCTCGCGCGGCACCAGACATATGAGCCCGGCCCATGACGTCATTTGATGCAATCGTCATCGGCGGCGGCCACAACGGGCTGGTCGCGGCGGCGACGCTGGCCAAAAGTGGGCGCAAGACGCTGGTGCTGGAAGCGGCAAACGAAGTAGGCGGCGCTGCCCGCACTGAAGAGTTCGCGCCGGGCTTTCGCGTCTCCTCCGCGCATCTGCTGAACCGTCTGCACCCGGACGTGGTGAAGACGCTGGAGCTTGAAAAGCACGGCCTGTCCTTCGGCCCGATCGCGCCCAGCGTGGCGCTGTCGCGCGACGGCAACCCGCTGACATTGCACGGCGCCTATGGCGAGACACTCACCGGCACGTCAGCCTCCGAACAGGCCGCGTGGCAGGATTTCCGCGCACAGCTTCTGCGTTACGCCGGCATATTGAAGCCGCTGCTGGCGCGCCGTCCACCCGACCTCGGCAACATGTCGCTGATGGAGAGTTCCGCCTTCGCCATGACCGGCCTGTCGCTGCGCCGGCTTGGCAAGGAGGACATGCGCGACTTCCTGCGCATGCTCCTGATGAATGTCTCGGACGTCGCCGACGAGCATCTGGCGGACGACCGCCTGAAGGGTCTGCTCGCCTTCGACGCCACGCTCGGCAGCCATCTCGGGCCACGTTCGCCGACCTCGTTGCTCGGCCTCTACTATCGCCTCGCCGGCGAGATTAGCGGCCAGCCCGGCGCTCAGGCGCTGCCAGCCGGCGGCATGGGCGCGGTCATCGCCGCGATCTTGAGTGCGGCGAAATCCGATGGCGTCGGCGTCCGCACCGATGCCCCGGCAATGAAAATCCTGATCGAAAGGGGCCGCGCCGCTGGGGTGGTTCTCGACAGCGGCGAGGAAATCCGGGCCAAAACAGTCATCTCGGCGATCAACCCGCGCTCCACTTTCATCGACCTGGTCGGCACCCGCGAGATCGACACCGGTTTCGTGCGACGGATCAAAAACATCCGCATGAAGGGCAATGTCGCCAAGTTGCATCTGGCGCTCGACAGGCCACCCGAATTCTCCGGCGTCGATGCCGCCGGCCACCGTGGCCGCCTCGTCATCGCGCCGTCGTCCGACCATGTCGAGCGCGCTTTCAATCCGGCGAAGTATGGTGAGTTCTCACCAGAGCCGGTGATGGAGATCACGCTGCCAAGCCTTGCCGACACATCGCTTGCGCCGGACGGTGCCTGTGTGCTTTCGGCGATCGTGCAATATGCGCCTTACGCGCTGAAGGAGGGCTGGGAGACCGGCAAGCCGAAATTCCTCGCTGCCATCATGGCGCAGCTCGAGCATTACGCGCCCGGCATCGGCAAGCTGGTGCGCCATGCCGAACTGTTGACGCCGGCCGACATCGAAACGCGCTACCGCATGCCCGGCGGCCACTGGCACCATGGCGAATTGCAGGCCGATCAGATGATGATGTCGCGCCCAGCCTTCGGCGCCGCTGGCTATGACACCCCGATAGACGGGCTATACCTCTGCGGCGCCGGTTCGCATCCGGGCGGCGGCATCTCCGGCGTGCCGGGACTGAACGCCGCGCGGCGCATCATCGAGATGAGGGGGTAGGCCATGAACCAGATGCCAAAGCTGTCCTCCGCACGCCTCACCGCCCAGTCCCATTTCCGCACGCTGCGCCTCGGTACGCCGTTCCAGCCGCGCATCGACGCGTTGATGAAGACCAACGACTGGTACGACTGGGGTGGCTACCGCGCACCGGCGTCCCTGTGGGACGAGGAACTGGAATATTTCGCCATCCGCAGCCAGGCCGCGCTGTTCGACATCTCGCCGATGGTAAAATACCGCATTGAGGGGCCGGACGCGGAAGACTTTCTCAACCGCGTCACCTTGCGCGACGTGGCCAAGCTGAAGCCCGGCCGCGTTCATTACACTGCATGGTGCAATGATGAAGGCCACGTTCTCGACGACGGCACCCTTTTCCGGCTGGCGTCCGATCGCTTCCGCCTGTGCTGCCAGGAACGGCATTTGCCATGGCTGCTCGACAGCGCCATCGGCTTCGATGTCATCATAACAGAAGAGACCGAGGCCATCGCCGGGCTAGCCCTGCAAGGCCCGACTTCCTTTGCCGTCCTGCGCGAGGCCGGGCTTGCCGGGGTCGAAAAACTGAAAATCTTCGACCTCGCCGAATTTCCCCATGAGAGGGGCAGCATCACCATCTCGCGCACCGGCTTCACCGGCGACCTCGGCTATGAACTTTTCGCGCCGGCTGAACTGGCCCTCTCGCTATGGGACCGTCTCTGGAACGCAGGCGAGTTGCGCGGCATCCGCGCCATCGGCTACACAGCGCTCAACCGCGCAAGGCTGGAGGCAGGGTTGATCGTCGCAAACGCCGATTTCGTCACCGCTGAACACGCGATCCGCCCAGATCGCGTGCGCATGCCCGACGAGATCGGGCTCGGCTTCATGCTCGATCTGGAAAAGGGCCATTTCAATGGTCGCCGCGCCATTGCGCAGGCACGCGCCAAGGGCTCGATGCGCCATATGCTGGTCGGGCTGGAGATCGAGGGCAACATTCCAGCCGAGCACGCCATCGTCTATCACAGGCAGAAGAAAGAGGTCGGGCTGGTCAGCGCCGCGATCTGGTCGCCGATGGCCAAGCGCAACATCGCGCTGGCGAGCCTCACGCGGCCCTATGGCGACACGATCACCGACGATCTCTGGGTCGAGATTTATGCGATGCGCGAACTCAGATATGAGCGGCTGATGAAGCGGGCCAGGATCGTGCCGCGACCCTTCATCAAGCTCGACCGACGCACTGCCAGCCCACCGGCGGATTTCTAACCATGGCCGAGCCCGACGCCGAACTTGCCGAGCAGTGGGCGCTGGTCAACACGCCGCTTGGCGAAGTCTGGTCGGGCCGCACCCGCTATGCGGCGGCGATGTATTTCCACAAGCGCGGCGACATGAGCGCCGAAACGCTCGAAGTCTACCGTATCTGCGCGCGCCTCGACGCCGAAGACCCCCTGCCGATCATCCGCGACCGCGGGGTGGGCAAGGAGTGGCTGAAGACGGTGGAAGAAAGGAAGTTACGCTGAGGGGCAGCTTTTACCGTCTCCTGTAAACTTCGACCCAGAACCCCCTCTCCGTCTCGGCTTCGCCGAGCCACCTCTCCCCCGCTTCGCAGGGGCGAGGAATAGCTAACCGTGAAGGCTGCGACATCACAGAACCTGGGTTCCTCGCCCCCATGAAATGGGGGAGAGGTGGCACGCGAAGCGAGACGGAGAGGGGGAATTCGTCAAGAGAGGACGGGGACGCTTTCGCTCCGGACCTGGCCTGCCCCTCCATCAGAGACACAGCCTCAGCTCTTCAACACATCCGCCCATTCCGGGTGCCGCTTGAACTGCGCATTGGCAAACGGGCAAAGCGGGATGATCTTCTTGCCCGCCGCGCGCGCTTCCTCAACCGCGCGCGTCACCAGCCGCAAGCCCGCGCCTTGCCCGCGAAACGCATCCGGCACTTCGGTATGATCGATGATCATCAGATGCTCGCCAGCCTTGCTGAAGGTCATTTCGGCCTCCGCGCCGCCGGGGCCGCGCAGGAAATAGCGGCCCTTGGAGCCGGTCTCTTCCAGTTGGATTTCGGGTGTCTGGTCGGTCATGTCCGGGCTCCTGCCGTATTTGCCGTGGGGCGATAGGGTGCGAGAAATGCGCGTGCCGCCACGATTTCGTTCTGCCGCATCTCATGGCCGCCTTCGTGCCATTCCAGCGTGACATCGGCACCGTCCGTGCGCAGATAGCTGTCGAGTCGCGCGGTCAGGTTCGGCGGGCAGATCGGGTCGTGATGGCCGGCGGTGATGAGGATGCGTTTGCCGGCAAGGCTTCCCTTAACCTCCGGTTCGAATGGGATCAGCGGGTGCATCAGCACCGCCGCATCGAACAGCTTGGGCTCGGCAAACAGCAGCGACGCCAGAATGTTTGCGCCATTGGAAAAACCGATGCCGATCACCGAAGACGGTTTTGCTTCCTTGATATGAGCCTTGACGAAACCGGCCATTTTTTTGGTCCGCTCGGTCAGATCATCCATGTCGTAGACGCCTTCACCGGTGCGGCGGAAGAAGCGCGCCGCTCCATGTTCGGAGACGTCGCCGCGCGGCGAGATTGCCGCCACGCCGGGCAACAGGTCGAGCGCCAGCCCCAGCATCTGGTTTTCGTTGCCGCCCGTCCCATGGAACAGGAAGGCGAGCGGCCCGCCCGACGTGCCGGGCAATGAGGTGTAGGTATAGGCATCCTTGGACATGATGTTCCTCGCATTATGGGCATAGCCTATCCGAGCCGGAAAAATCCGGCTCGGACTTTTTTGAGCAACCGTCAGTCGCCAAGCGGCTGCAGGTTCTTTTCGAGATAGTCGCGCAGATGCGCATGCTGGCTCGGCAGTTTCAGTGCCTCACCGAGATGGGCCGTATCCTCGTCGCGGTCGAAGCCCGGCTCGTTGGTCGCCACCTCGAACAAGACGCCGCCCGGCGTGCGGAAATAGATCGCCCAGAAATAATCGCGGTCGATCACCGGCGTCACCTGGTGGCCCGTGTCCATCAGCGCCTTGCGCACCTCAAGCTGCTTGGCCCGGTTCTCGACGGCAAAAGCCACGTGATGCACGGAGCCGGCGCCGAGATTGGCAAAGCCGACGCCGGGAAGGCTCTCGATGTCGACGACATCGGCGCCGTTACCGCCCTTCACAGCCAGCCGCTTCACATTGCCGGTGGTGTCGACTTCCTCATAGCCCATGAACTTCAGCAATTCCTCGGTCGCACCGCCATCCTTGAGACGCAGCGACACGGAATGGAACCCGCGGATCGCCTCGTCGCCGGGCACGCCGCCTTTGGTCCAGGGCGCGCGGCTGTCGTTCTTCGCTTCGACAAGCGCAAAGCCGTCGCCATCAGGCCCGTCGAAGGCCAGCCGGCTCTCGCCGAACACCGTCTCGCGCTTCAGGCCGGTAACGCCCTGCTCGGCAAAGCGCTTTTCCCAGTAGCCAAGCGTACCCTCAGGAACCGAATAGACGGTCGTGCCGACCTCGCCGGCACCGTGGCTGCCCTTGCCGATATTCGGGAAGGGAAAATAAGTCATCACCGAACCGGGCGTGCCGAGCTCATCGGCATAGTAGAGATGGTAGACATCCGGCGCGTCGAAATTGACCGTCTTCTTGACGCGGCGCAGGCCGAGTTTGTGGGTGAAGAAGTCGTTGTTCTGGCGCGCATCCTTCGCCATCGAGGTGACGTGGTGCAGGCCTTTGATCTGGTCAAGCATGTTCTTTGCTCCCGTTTTCGCCATGCAGCGCTTGCTGCTTCATGTCCCCATATGTCGGTCAAACCGGCCTGCTGGAAAGACGCCAATGACAGAATGGACTGTATTCATTTTGTGAACGATAGATCAAAGACTGTTCACTATTGACGCCATCCGATCACACTTGCGCCGCCCTGAAAATTCGGCTCCATGAGCGAGACAGCATTCTGAGGGAGCAGCGCGTGGCAGGCAAAGGCAAACGTCAAAACATCCTTCTGATCACCTGCGACCAGTGGCGCGGTGACTGCCTTTCAGCCGCGGGCCACAAGACGGTCAAAACGCCGAACGCCGACGCGCTGGCCACTGAGGGCGTGTTGTTCAGCCGGCATTTCGGCGGGGCAGCACCCTGCTCTCCAGCGCGCGCCTGCCTCTATACCGGCCTCTACCAGATGAACAACCGTGTCTGCCGCAACGGCACGCCGCTGGATGCCCGCCACGACAACATCGCCCTCGCCGCGCGCCGTCTCGGCTACGATCCGACGCTGTTCGGCTATACCGATGTCGCGCCCGACCCGGATTTCCATGCGCCGGGCGACCCGTTCCTGCGCACCTATGAAGGCGTGCTCCCGGGCTTCACGGCGCGCCAGCTTCTGCCCGAACACCAGAAGCAATGGCTGTCCTGGCTCGCTGCCCGCGGCATCGATTCCAGCGCTGGCTTTCCCGATATCCACCGGCCTGCGAACGGCAATGGCAAGCATGTTACCAACGCGCCGCCGGTCTATTCGAAGGACGAGACGCCGGCGGCATTCCTGGCCGGCGAATTCGTCCGCTGGCTGGGCGAGCAGGAGGAGCCCTGGTTCGCGCATGTTTCCTTCCTCAGCCCGCACCCGCCCTTCATCGTGCCGGAGCCTTACAACAGCATGTACGACCCGGCTGACGGCCCGGATTTTCACCGCGCCAAGGACTGGAAGACAGACGCGAAGGCGCATCCATATCTCGCCTATGAATACGAGCAGCAGCAGCGCTCAAAATTCATCCCCGGCGCCAAGGGCAAGGTGCGCGACTGGGGCGAGGACAATTTCCGGCGCATCCGCGCGCTTTATTACGGCATGATCTCAGAGGTCGACGCCCAGCTTGGCCGCATCTGGCAGGCGCTGAAGGCAAACGGTGCGTGGGACGACACGATCATCGTACTGACCTCCGACCATGCAGATATGATGGGCGACCATTTCATGCTCGGCAAGGGCGGCTATTTCGACCAGAGTTTTCACATTCCGCTGATTATCCGCGACCCGGCGCGCAAGAAGTCTGCCGGAACGTCGGTGACGCATTTCACCGAGGCAGTCGACATCATGCCGACGCTGATTGATCTGCTTGGCGAAGATGTGCCCGCTCATCTCGACGGTCATTCCCTTAAACCTTTTCTGAAAGGCAAGCAGCCGGAAGCATGGCGCGACGCTGCGCATTGGGAATTCGACTTCCGCTCGATCTCGGAGGGGACAGCCGAGCGACATTTCGGAATGAAGCCGCAGCAATGCAACCTCGCCGTCGTCCGTTCCGAACGGTTCAAATATGTCCATTTCGGTAGCGGCTTGCCGCCGCTTCTTTTCGATCTCGAACGGGACCCCGGCGAGCTGAATAACCTGGCAAATGAACCAAAATTCCTCGGCGTCCGGCTCGAATTCGCCGAGCGTCTGCTTTCATGGCGCGCGCGCCATCTCGACCAGTCGCTGGCTTTGGTCGAGCTGACGGAGCATGGCGTGATCGCCTATGAGGGGTGACAAAAAGAAGCCCACGCCGTTGCCGGCGCGGGCCAAAATCACTGATACTATGATCGACGGTTAGTTCATCTTCAGAAGCTGCTCATCACGCTTTTCACCGAAGGTCGCCTTGTCGTAAGCGGGCTGCGCTTCGAGCTGCTCCTTGGTGAAGTTGGTGTAGAGATACTTCTTGCCGTCCTTGTCCGTCATGAAGGCCAGCTTATCCATGCCGACGGCGACTTCCTTTGCACCGACGCCAAGGAACCCGCCGACATCGATGATGACGGCATCGACCTTGGCGTCCTTCAGGACGACATCACCGATCTTGCCGACATTGGCGTCTTCAGCACCGTAAACGGTGGTGCCCGTCAGCTCTTCCGAACGGATTTCACCGACCGGCACCTCGGTCAGCTGCGACTTGTCGATCGCACCTGTTTCTGTGGTGTCGGTCGCTGCCGGAGCCTGCGCAGTGTTGTCGTTCGACGGAGCGGCAGGTGCTGCAGCCTTGTTATCGTTCGACGGTGCCGGCGTGGCCGGGGCCATCGCGGTATTGTCGGTTGCCGGTGCGGTCGTATCCGTTGCAGCCGCAGCGGCAGGCTCAGGGTCATAGCCGCGGCGATCGAAGTCCGGCAGGGCCTGGAGCTGTTCCTTGGTGGTGTTCACCACGGCCCAGCGGTCGCCGTTCTGCTCGGCCCAATCGACCTCGGAATAGTTGACGGCAACGTTCTTCGCGCCGAGACCGAGGAAGCCGCCAACGCCGACGACGAGCGCCTCGATAGCGCCGTCCTTGTTGATGACTATGTCGTTGATCTTGCCGATGTTCTCTGCCTGCTCACCAGTGCCGTTGTAGACGGTTTCGCCCATGATATTGCTGGCAAGATGACCGTCAGCGCGGGTGACCGGGGCCTCTGCCGCAGGTGCTTCCTGTGTCATTGGAGCCGGGCTGGCAGGAGCAGGAGTAGCGGATTCCTGCGCATATGCAGCGGTCGCCATCAGCGTGGCGATTGCAGTCGTAGCCAAAAGATTGCGGAACATGATAGTCTCTCCTTGTGCGTGATCTTTATGCACTGCCGCGCCTCGGTCGAACCGTCGCAGGGAAAACTCGGGCGCGGCATCACAACCTCACAACGCCGTTACTTCCATCCAGTTCCGAAATTTGCCGTCCGGCTTATCCTTTTGGACAAGCAGAAAATTTCCGCCGCGACGGAACCATTCCGCGTTCAGCGCGTTTGTGCGCACGGGTTCCTTTTCTGCCGGCGACTGGGGTAGCCGTTTCTTCGATGTATCTGGAGCATTCCCGATGATTTTGTTGCCGTGCTCTACCGGGGTGAGAGCACGATTTGCGTTCCGCGTTCCTTCAGGGTTTCGCCGCACATGAGTGCGGCTTGCGAAATCGTCGGTTCCGCGCAGCACGCTGGAAATTACCTGAAATCTATCATCCCGGGCAAAACGTCGGATCTAGTTCGTCTGGCTGGACGCTGCCGGCTGATCGGCTCCCGGCTCTATCGACTTGCCGTAAAGCTCGACTGCAAACCACGCCGCAGCCGCAAGCAGCAAGGCGCATATCAGAACCACGAGAACTTGCCAGCCACGCCGCCCCTGTCGCGCCTTGTCGGTCGGAATTGTCTTGGGCAAGATAAACCTCCATATGGCGCGCGGGCGCGCCTTTTTCTCCTGGAGGTCAATGCGTCCAGACCGGTGTGGTTCCCGCGACGGTGGTCACGGGATTTTTTCAGTTTGGGCCTGGGCAGTTAGAATGCACGAAGCGGATCGGGACAATTCGGAAACGCTGGACGCCCTGCCGGCAGACGTTCGAGAGGTTGTCGGCGACGAACACAGGCGTGCGGTTCTATACGGCTTACAGACGCTTGATACGTCTTCCGACCCCGATTTCGATCGCCTCACCGGCCTTGCCGCAGCCCTGATGGACGTGCCCATCGCGCTTGTCAGCCTGGTCGATATCGAGCGGCAATGGTTCAAGTCGTGCATCGGCATGGAGGGCAGGGAAACGCCGGTCAGCCTGTCTTTCTGCGCACATGCCATCACCGCCGGCGACGACGTGATGGTGATCCCGGACGCCACGGCCGACCCGCGCTTTGCAACGAACAGCCTCGTCACCGGCGAGCCTCACATCCGTTTCTATGCCGGAGCGCCGATCACTGTTTCCGGCGAACGCATCGGCACGCTCTGCGTCATCGACCGCAAGCCACGACAGCGGCCCTCAACGGAAAAACTTGACCAGCTGAAGATGCTTGCAGGGCTCGCCTCCAGCCTCTTCGCGCTCAAGGAAGGCACACGCACCGGCGCGCTTGCCCGCGCCGAACTGGAGCGCGAAGAAAAACGCCGCACCGTTGCGGTCGAGGCAGCCTCGCTGGCAAGCTGGGCTTGGGACGTACGCACAGGCGCGATCGAATGCGATACGCTTTTCCCGGTCCTGCTCGGTCTGGCGCCAACCACGCGGTTGACCGCACGGCAGATTTTCCGCGCCGTCGACCGCCGCGACGTGCGGCAGGCCGAAAGAAGCTTCAGACAGGCCCTGTCGAGCAATGAAGACTATGTCGGTGAATACCGGATCGCCGACATCGAACCAGCACGATGGCTCGGCGCGCGCGGTCGAGTCGTCGAACGCGACGCGGGGGGCAATGCCACGCTCGTCTTCGGCGTCAATTACGATATCAGCGAAAGAAAGCTGGCTGAAGAACGCCAGCGCCTGCTGCTGCGCGAACTCAACCACCGCGTCAAGAACACGCTGGCGACCGTGCAGGCGCTGGCGACGCAGACCGTGCGCCACGCGCGCGAGCCCGGCGAGTTTCTGGACGCCTTCAGCGCCAGGCTGCAGGCGCTCGGGCTAGCCCACGGCATGCTGTCGGACAGGGAATGGCGCGGCATAGCGCTCAACGAACTGATCCAGCTTGAGGTGAAGCCGTTCGACGACGAAGAAACCCCACGCATCCAAATTTCCGGCGAGGATATCTTCCTGTCGCCCGATCAGGCGCTTGGGCTTGGCCTCATCCTGCACGAACTGGCCAGCAATGCCATGAAATATGGCTCGCTTTCCACCACAAGCGGCACTGTCGACCTTAGCTGGAACGTCGAAAAAAGCCGGCATTCGCGACGCCTGACGCTGACTTGGAAGGAAGCCGGCGGACCGGCGGTCGAAACGCCGCAACGCTTTGGCTTCGGTTCGATCCTGATCCGGCGCAGCCTGTCGAAGATCATTTCGAGCGAGGTGACGCACGAATTCCTGCCGGGCGGCGTGAAGGCCAAAATATCGATGCCGCTCGAGCAGTTCTCCGACTGATGTAGTGATCAGTCCGCGTCGTCTAGCGGTTCTTCGCCGGAACGGCGGCGTGACTTGCGGTTTTCCCGATAGATTTCGTAGGCCACTACCGCCAAAGCGGGCGCTACGATCGCACCCAGACCGGCCTTGCCACGGAACAGCCCCGGCAGCACGGCAAGAGCCGAAGCGGCTGCGAGCGCCGTCAGATCCTTGTTGCGCCTGCGCGTTTCGCGTCGCCGCTGCGCGCCGGATGTCAGCTTGTTGATGAGGAGAACGAGCCCGGCAAGAACGAGAAAGCCGATGCCGAACGCCACGGCTGCCCGTGTCCAGCCATAGTGGTGGGCTGTCCAGATATAGGCCCCGCCGATCAGGAAGCTGACGCCGACCAGCGCGGCAACGCCCGCCAGAAGATAGGCGATCGCCGCGCGCTTTGCGCGACGCACGGCATGGAGCGTCTCGCCCGAAGCGAAACTGGCAATGAGCGATGCGAGCATATTCTACGCCCCTGCCGTGCGATCTAGCGGCGCGACAAGAGCGCGAACAGGAAGCCGACGCCCGCTGCGATGGCGAGCGATGTCACCGGCTTCTCCCGCACGGCGGCGGTGATCTGGTCTTCGATATCCTTGGCATTGCCGCGCAGGCTCTCGATCGTCGCTTCACCTTGCGCGCGGAGCTGGTCCACGCCTTCCTTGGCGGCGCGGCGCGCGGCACCGTAGGAGTGCTCTCCGGTGGTGGCCAATTGTTCGGTCAGCTTGGCGATATCGGCGCGCAACTGACGGATGTCGGCCTCGATATCCGAGGACGTGACCGTGTCGTTGTCGTTCCGGGTGGATTTGCCTGCAGCTGCGGCCATGGTTCAACTCCTTGGGTTTGTACGGTCCAAAACGCCTCATATGCGGCGAGGTTCCGCCGGGAAGGAACGAAACGCGATGAAAGTGCGTTTCCGTGGTCAAATCCAGCCGGAATTATTGAATGACCGAACGAGCGGCCAAGAAGGCGCCAATCGTAAGATTGCCGCCAAAGTCGAATATCGAAATCTTCCTTACCCGATCCTCGCAGGTGTCGGTCATCTTCATTGGGCTGCTCGCCTTCGTGTTCGCATTGTCGGCAGGCCAATATATTCTGGCGCCCGTTTCACTCGGCATCGTCGTCGGCCTTATGCTCGGCCCGCTTGCCTCGAAACTCGAGCGGCGCGGCCTGTTACCCGGCCTTTCCGCCATCCTGGTCGTCCTTCTGTTTGTCGCAGTCGCCTGTCTCTTTGCGCTTGCGGTCGCCGCACCACTTTCGTTCTGGATCGGGCGGCTGCCCCAAATCTGGAGCAATCTCCAGCATCAGCTTTCCGAATTGAAAGGGCCGCTCGACGCCATGCGCGGCATGCGCGACCAGCTGCGCGAATTGACCGGCGGCAAGGGCCTGACCGTATCGGTCGATGAGGGCATGGGCGTGGAAAGCATGGCAACGCTGGCGCCTGCCGTCTTCGGGCAAATCCTGATCTTTTTCGCCAGCCTCTATTTTTTCGTCGCCACCCGCCACCAGACGCGCACGGCAGTGCTGACCCTTTGCTTCAATCGCCGGCTGCGCTGGCGCGTCGCGCATATCTTTCGCGACGTCGAGCAGATGGTGTCGCGCTATCTGCTGTCCATCAGCCTCATCAACATTGGCGAGGGGCTGGCCGTGGGCGTCGGGCTTTATCTTATCGGCGTGCCTTCGGCATTGCTGTGGGGCGCGCTGGCGATACTGACGAATTTCGTCGTCTTCATCGGCCCGGCAGTGATGGTCGTCATCCTGTTTTTGATCGGCCTCTCGGAATTCGATTCGCTGGGCGGAGCCTTCCTGCCGGTCGCGATCTACCTTGCCATCAACACCATTGAGGCGCAGTTCGTCACGCCGATGGTGATCGGTCGAACGATGACGCTGAACCCTTTCCTCGTCGTACTGGCGCTGATTTTCTGGATCTGGCTGTGGGGTGCCCTCGGCGGCTTCATAGCCATTCCGGCGCTGCTGATCGTCTACGCGATCTTCCGCAATATCGTTCCGGGATTGGACTGGGGCGCGGACTGAGCGCCGCCCGGATTCAGGTCAGGCCGTCATCACCTGAATCTATACCAAGGGGCGAAGCACTTCGCTCAGCCCTTCCCAACGGGCCAGCCTCATCAGGCCATCAACGTCGAGGATTTCACAGCCGCCATCCCGCCAGATGATCAACTCGCGGTCCATCAGCTTGCGCAGCGTCTTGTTGGTGTGGACGAGCGACAGGCCAAGCGTATCGGCGATGTGCTGCTGGGTAATCGGTATTTCTATCGCCTGCTTGCCGTTCAGACCGACCGTCTTCGCCCGGCTGCCGATGAAGGCGATGAGATAGGCGGCGCGTTCAAGTGCGGTGCGGCGCCCGACGCTCAGCAGGTTTTCATCGAGCATCTGCTCTTCGCGCGATGCGATCCAGGTGATGTCGTAGGCAAGGCCGGGATAGTTTCGATAGAGCTCGTGCAGCTGGTCGCGCTCGAACATGCACAAAAGCAGCGGCGAAAGCGCCTCGACCGAATGCTGCATCTCTCCCATCAGGCTGCCTTGCAGACCGATCAGGTCACCAGGCATCAGATAGTTGAGTATCTGGCGGCGTCCGTCCGACATCAGCTTGTAGCGGAAACCCCAACCCGAAAGCACGGTATAAAGGTGAGCGCTGTGGTTCCCCTCGACCAGGACCGTCGCGCCCTTGTCCACCGCCAGCTCGCCCTTCTTGAACTTGCTGACGAAAGCGAGCTCTTCTTTCTCGAACTCGCGAAACACCTTTAGCGGCCGCAGCGGGCACTTCTCGCAGGAAAATTGCCGCGCCGAAAATGATCTCGCCTGCTGTGCTGCCACGGAACTCTCCCCAAAAGTCGATTTATTTCAACGCATTGGAGGTCGGAGAGTTCCAATTGCGCGCATTTGGATACATGTCTTTTTTAAATGACAACGCCGGTGTTAGCCGTCATGAATCGCCGCCTTTCAACAGAGTGATTTCCATTGGCAAATTTGCTTTCCGGTATGCGTATCCTGATCCTTGAGGATGAGTTCCTCATTGCGATGGATGTCGAACAGCTTTGCCGGGACAATGGAGCCACTGAGGCGGTGATTGCCCGCAACCTTGACGAGATCGACCAGGAGCAAGCATCGAAAAACTTCGATGCGGCGATCCTCGACGTCATGCTCGGGGGTGCCTCCACACTGCCTTTCGCGAAGAAAATCCATGAGAACGGCGTGCCGTTCATCTTTGCGTCGGGCTATGCGGATGTCGATGAAATCTTTACCGCCTTTCCCGGCATCCCCGTCATCGGCAAGCCCTATTCCGGCACCGACCTGATCGAGGCGCTGGCAGCGACCGCCGGTCGCCTGCCTGATTCAGGCGGCGTTTGAGCCCATGACCTGTGCCGAGATAGCGTCCGGCCCGAACTCGGCCTCACCGGATATGTCCAGGATTTCCTGAAGGCGATTTCTTGCACGGCTGACACGGCTCTTTATGGTGCCGACGGCACAGCCGCAGATCTCTGCCGCTTCCTCGTACGAGAACCCCGACGCGCCGATCAGGATGATCGCCTCGCGCTGGTCTTCGGGAAGCTGTTCCAGCGCACCGCGGAAATCCTTGAGGTCGAGCATGCCGTGCTGACTGGGGTGAACCGCCAGGCGCTCGGTCATCACACCGTCGCTGTCCTGCACTTCACGCCCGCGCTTGCGCATCTGCGAATAGAATTCGTTGCGCAAAATGGTGAAGAGCCAAGCCTTGAGATTGGTCCCCATCTGGAAACTCTCATGCTTGTCCCACGCCTTGACCAGCGTTTCCTGCACCAGATCGTCGGCCTTGTCGGCGCTCTGGGTAAGGGAAACTGCAAAGGCGCGCAGGTTCGGGATGGTCGCGAGCAGTTCCGTCTTGAATGCCGGAGAAACGGCCATGCTGATCAACCCTTCTTCTGAAGAGGTTCAGCCTGTTCCAGCTGGCTGAGCAGCTGAGCGAAACGATCCGGCACCTCGTCGGAGACCAGTTCGTCATAATATTGCTTGAGTTTGCGGCCAATTTCCGAGTTGGTCCCGAGTGGATCACCTGATCCGTTTCGGCGCCGATTGACGGGTTCTGCCCCGGTCTTTTGCTTGGTCATGCTATAATTTCGTCCTGTTTCTTGCCTTGCGTCTTCCGGTCACGCTGTAGAGAAAACAAGGCGAACGGCATCGGCATCTGGTTACCCAAATTCCCCCGGAAACGCCGCAGCCTGAAATTCGTTCCCCGTATGAGGGAACTTTTTCGTAAAAGTCTCGTTGAAGGGACTGGTCATTCAAACTAAGTCAATTTCGACCCATCAGTTGAGGGAAGCATCCTATCATGAGTCTATCTGCAACCATTGCCCCGCATTTGCCTTTTCTCCGGCGTTTTTCCCGTGCGGTTTCCGGATCGCAGCAAAGTGGAGACGCGCTGGTAGCGGCGGTTCTCGAGGCGATCATTGCCGATATAAGCATTTTCCCGGAGGCTTCCAACGATCGCATCGCGCTCTACAAGGTCTTCGCGAAGCTGTTCACGTCGATTGCCATCCGCGTACCGCAGGAGGAAACCAACTCCGCGTGGGAACAGCGCGCCGCCGCCAACCTCACTGCCCTTTCGCCATTGCCCCGTCAGGCCTTCCTGCTGGTCGCGGTCGAAGGCTTCACCAACGAGGAAAGTGCCGAAATCCTTGGCGTTACCGAGGAAAAGTTTATCGAATTGCTGACCCAGGCCAGCAACGAGATTTCGCGGCAGGTGGCCACGGACATCCTTATCATCGAGGACGAGCCGCTGATCGCCATGGACATCGAGGAGATGGTCGAGAGCCTTGGCCATCGCGTCGTCGGCACCGCCCGCACGCACTCTGAAGCAACGGCGATATTCAACAAGACGCGGCCGAAAATGGTGCTGGCCGATATCCAGCTGGCAGATGGCAGTTCGGGCATCGACGCCGTCAACGAAATCCTGACCACCGCCGCCGTGCCGGTCATCTTCATCACCGCCTTTCCCGAGCGCCTGCTGACAGGCGAGCGCCCGGAGCCGGCATTCCTCGTCACCAAGCCGTTCAATCCTGATATGGTCAAGGCGCTGATCAGCCAGGCGCTGTTCTTCGACCGGCAGGCGAAAGCGGCTGCATAGTCGTGACGCAGTTTTAGGCGAAGAAGGTCGTCCCTGCGGCGGCCTTTTTCTTTGAGAATATCTTGTTTCGGGAACCAACAACGCGGAAGCGCGTTTTTCCAACATAGAAATTCAGGGAGTTAGATCATGCTTTACTGGGCCCTTGTATTCCTTGTCGTAGCTATCATTGCCGGCGCGCTCGGCTTTGGCGGTATTGCCGGCACTTCGGCCGGTATTGCGCAGATTCTGTTCTTCATTTTCCTGGCGTTCCTCGTGATCTCGCTGATCGCGGGTCTTTTCCGCCGCGCATAGCGGTCTTCGCCGGAAATGACGGGATGCTGGAAACCGCACCCCTCAAACGGTTTCCAGATAGCCGCCGGGCAGCGCTTCCCAACAGGGCGCCGCTCGGCGGAACTTTTTTCGGCTATATCCTTTCGGGAACTCATCGCAGATCGGGAACTCATAACAGATTGAACCGTTCAGCTTGACCTCATGTCATTGGACAATGAGCACGGCGGAAAGGCAGGCAAGCGTGGGGAAAGATGGGCAGAGGCCTACGTTACCGGGCGACGGTGCGAGAATTGGTCAAAGCCTGCTTCAAGTCCTGAAGAACACCGGTGTCTGCGTACTCTATCAGGATCGTCATCTTCGCTACGTCTGGGTCCATAACCTGCCCGAACCCTGGACCCCGGGTACCGTTATCGGCCACAGCGATGACGAGATAATCCCCGGCCATCAGGCAGGAAGGATAATTTCCGCCAAAAGCCGGGTGCTCGAAACAGGAAACTCCGAAACTCTGGAATTCAGCCTTCCTCATGAGGCTGGCATGAGATGGTTCGATCTCTGGATCGATGCCGATAAAGGCGCAACCGGTGAAGGTGACGTGGTCGGCGTGATGACCACGGTCATCGAAACGACCGACCAGAAACGCCGCGAGCAGACCTTGAAGACCCTGCTTCGCGAACTCAGCCACCGTTCGAAGAATCTTCTCGCCATCATCCAGAGCATCGCCACACAGACCGGCCGCTACTCGGGCACGATCGACAGCTTTCTGTCGCGCTTTCGGGGCAGGCTGCAATCGCTGGCCTCCTCGCAGGATCTGATAACCTCGTCGAACTGGCGCGGCGCTGATCTGCGTGAGCTGGTCACCAGCCAGGTCGGGCGCTACAGCCCGGGAGCGTCCCGTTCGATCGTCTTCGAGGGCATAAATCCCTATCTGAACCCAAATGCAGCACTTCATATCGGTCTGGCGCTGCACGAGCTTGTGGTCAATTCCGTCAGCTACGGCGCGCTCGCCCGCAACGGCGGCTTCGTCACGGTGTCCGCCAAACCGGTCAACGGAGATAACGGCGACGTTGCGCTGTCCTTTTCCTGGACCGAAACGATCGGTCCGGAAGCCAGGGATATGGGCGAGAAAAAGTTCGGCAGCGTGGCACTTGAGCGCGTCGTTCCCGCTTCCATGAACGGCACCGCGAACTTTGCGATCGAGGGCGACACGCTGGAATACCGACTCGAGATTCCCGCCGGCAGCTTCGAGATAGAGTAGAGCAACGGGCGCCTGTTCCTGACGAAACCGCTCTGGAACTTTAAGGGCACATGACTCGTTTACATGGCGAAAGGATCCAGCCATGGAACATATTGCTGCACTGCTGCTGATAATTGGATGCTCCGGCGATCTCAAGCAATGCACCGAAATGCCGGCGCCTGTCACCATTTTCGAAACCGCCGAGGAATGCCAGAGCGTTCTTCCGATGGCTCTGCGTGATGCCAAGGGCAAACATACGCGTACTTTCGCGACATGCGTTCCGGTCGATCCCGCCATGGAAGAGGAAGACGCCGAGCTGACCTGGGATGTCCTCCCTAGTGGCAAGCTGGTCGCCGAAATCGGTGCACCGAATGTGGTGGTCGCCTCAAATCCGGCGCGCTCCGACAAAAACTCCGTTCGCCAGCAGTAGGATCGCACGATCCTCGAAGGGGTGACTGCTGATGTCACTCCCTGGTCTTTGAAAGACCTTTCAGCGGGATATCGATCTGGACCAGAAGACCGTCGGCGCGATAATCGCGTTCGATGGTGCCGTAGAGTTCCCTGGTGATGTTCATGTCGATGAGCTTGGTGCCGAACCCTGTTCTTGTCGGCGGCGAGATCGCCTTGTTGCCGCTTTCCGTCCAGGTCAAGCCAAGGCGCCGTTCGCCGCCTTCTTCATGAACCCGCCATTTCACTTTCAATGCACCCACCGTGTTGCCAGCCTCGCCATATTTCAGCGCATTGGTGGCAAGCTCGTGGAATGTCAGGCCGAGCGCCTGCGTCGTGGTCTCGTTCAACAGGACGACCGGACCCGATAGCATGTCGTCGGGTAGATCCTTGCCGAAGACCTGCCCGAGTTCGATGCGCAGGAGTTCGCCGAGATCGGCCTTCTGCCAGCGAGAACGCGTCAGCATGTCCTGCGAGGCGGCCATCGCCTGCAGCCTCGCGGCAAAGGACGTGGAGAACTCGTTGACGTCGGTCGCGTGCGCCGCCGTCTGCCGCGCCATCGCCAGCACCCGCGTGATCGAGTTCTTGATGCGATGCTTCATTTCCTGAAGCATCAGATCCTTTTCCAGCAGGCTCTTTTCCGTCGTTTCATGCAGGCGCTCTGCGGCATTGTAGGCACGCTCCTGATAGCGGGCGACCATCGCAATGGCGCCGGCGAGCAGGAGCCCGAACAGGCCAAGCATGACGGGAATGGTAGGCGACGACGGCTCGGAAAACCCTTCCGTCGGACGGAAGCGCACCGTCCATGGCCGGCCGGCCAGAACGATGCTGCGCGTCACGCGAAAATCTTCGCTGTAGGCAGCGCCGGGCGGTGTCGGCGAGCGGTAGAACAGATTGTCGTCGCTGGCGTCGCCGTCGAACACTTCGGCATGAACAGGCAATATCGGAGCCGAGCCGAGCGCCGCCTCGAACAGGTCGCCGGTGCGAAACGCGACATACACCAGTCCCGAGACGGTCGGCTTGACGCCTCCCGTGGCGATATCCGATCCATCTTCATCCACGCTTGCGAACACCAGAAACCCGGGCACCTTTTCTGCCGAACCGGTATTTTCGCCGAGAACGATCCGCGCAGTCGCCCGGGGAACCCCGCTGGTCATCGCCATTTCGATGGCAGCGCGCCGCGCTTCTTCCGTGAACATATCGTAGCCAAGGCTGGATATGTTGGCCTCACTCAACGGCTCGTAGAGCACTATCGGCGTCCGCCATTCCAGCTCCGATGGCGGGTAGATCGACCCTTCGATACCCCCGATCCTGCGGATGTCCTGCTCGAGCTGAGCTTCATCGCCGCGTTTGGCTATCCCAAGAAACCCGATGCCCCTCAGGCCCTTGAAGTTGTTTTCAACGTCGAGCGCATCGAAGAATGCCTTGAACTCCGTTCGCCCGATCTCACGCCCCCGAACCTTGAAAAGGGCCTGCGTGGAACGCAGCAGCGAGAGGTGGAGGTTGAGACGGCTCTCGATGCGGTTCATGGCATCGTCCACCGTCGCGGCGAATTTGAAACGCGCGGCCTCCTGGGACGAATGATAGGCAAAGCCAGCCATCGCCAGGCTCGCAGCCGCGACGGCCAGAAAAACCGCGACAGAGAGAAATTTCTTCAAGGGCCGGGCCTGCGAATTGCTCATACCAGACCCTTATTAAAGGGTGCCGGGGGTAATGCAATGCACAGGCCCATGCGATGGATTGCGCGTGGCCTCAGCGCAACAGGTTCAGGCAGCGATGGCCATCGCCCCCGGTCCCGGGATTGCACCGGGAGGGCATTTGCCGAGGATGATCATGCCCAGAACCTCGTCCTTGGTGACGTCCTGGGTGCGTGCGGTGCCGACGACCTGCCCGTTCTTCATGACGCAGACGCGGTCGGCGAGATCGAACACGTCATGAATGTCGTGGCTGATCAGAAAGATGCCGATACCGTCGGCCTTGAGCTGCTTGACCAGTTCGCCGACCTGCGCGGTCTCCTGGGGGCCGAGGGCTGCCGTCGGCTCATCCATGATCAGGATGCGGGCGTTGAACAGTATGGCGCGCGCGATCGCCACCGACTGGCGCTGACCACCGGAAAGCTTGCTCACCGGCTCCTTGAAGCGCTGGAAGCGCGGATTGAGCCGTCCCATCACATTGCGCGCTTCGGCTTCCATGGCGACGTCATCGAGCGTGCCCCAGGCCGTCCTGAGCTCGCGGCCGAGGAACAGATTGGCGGCGGCATCGACATTGTCGGCCAGAGCCAACGTCTGGTAGATCGTCTCGATGCCGTATTTCTTGGCATCGCGCGGGTTGCCTATGGAGACTTCCTCGCCATTGACGAAGATCGAGCCGCCGTCGCGCTTGTAGGCGCCCGACAGTATCTTGATGAGCGTCGACTTGCCGGCGCCGTTGTGGCCGAGCAGGGCAACGACCTCGCCGGCATGGAGATCGACCGACGCATCATCGACGGCGCGGATGCCGCCGAAGGCGATCGAGATGTTCTTCATGTCGACGAGCGGGGTGCTGGTCTGATCCATATGATTGCCTCCCGGTTTCTTCTTACTGGACGCGGCGGCGGTAGAGCGTGTCGAGCCAGACGGCCACGACCAGCACGAGGCCGACGACGATGTTCTGCAGCGGTGTGTCGACGCCAAGCAGCACCATGCCCGATTGCAACGACTGCATCAGCAGGGCACCCAGCATGGCGCCGGCGACCGTGCCGACGCCACCTGCCAGCGACGTGCCGCCGATGACGGCTGCCGCAATCACCAGAAGCTCGTCGAGCGTGCCCTGGGCGTTGGTCGCGGCATTGAGGCGCGCGGTCGAGATCGCAGCACTGATGGCGGCAAGGAAGCCCATGACCATGAAGATCTTCATGGTCACCCAGCGCGTGTTGATGCCGGCGAGTTCGGCTGCTTCCGGGTTGCCGCCGATGGCGAAGACGTAGCGGCCAAAGCGCGTTCGCGTGGTGACGAAGGTCATGATGATGCCGGCGGCGATCGCCATCAGCACCGGAATGGCGATGCCATGGGCGATGAACAGCCCGCCTTCGGGAATGGTTATGTTGTTGGCCTCGGCATATTTCTTCACCGTGCCTGCCGGCCACGGATAGGAATTCGCGACCCAGACGGCTCCGAGGATGACGGCGCAAGTAACGGTGCCAAGGAACACTTCGGCCCAGACCGGCCGCAGCGGGAACTTGAAGCGCTTGCGCTGGCGGCGGCCCGAAAGCAGCATCAGGATGACGGCAACACACGCGACCAGCCCGATGACCCAGCTCCACGTCGCGCCGATCGCGCCCTCAGGGCCGCCGCCCATCAGGCGGAACGTCGCGTCCATGGGTGCGACCGTCTGGCCGCTGGTGACCCACCAGGCAGCACCGCGCCAGACGAGCAGGCCGCCGAGGGTAACGATGAAGGCCGGAATGCCGAGATAGGCGATGAGAAAGCCCTGGAAGGCGCCGATCACGACGCCGACGACAAGGCCGGCAGCAAGCGCGATCATCCAGATCGTGGGGTCGCCAAGCGAAAAGCCCATCACCCGCGGCAGGAACACCGTCTGGGTGACGCCCATGATCATGGCGACGAAGCCGAGCAGCGAGCCGACGGAGAGGTCGATGTTGCGCGTAACGATGACCAGCACCATGCCGGTGGCCATGACCGCGACCGACGAGGACTGCACCGAGAGGTTCCACAGATTGCGGGGCGTGAGAAACAGCCCGTTCGACAGGATATGGAAGCCGATCCAGATAACCAGAAGCGCGCCGACCATGCCGAGCATGCGGGTGTCGATTTCGGTGGCCTTGAGAAACCGGGCGACAGCGCCGAGTTCGGATGCTCGAGCCCGATCCGCAGATTCGCTCGTTGTCACGTCCGTCATGACTTCCTCCCGCCGGCCTTCACGGTCTTTCGCCGATAGCCGGGCTTCATCCTAGCGCATGCCCCTGAAAACCGGAACGATTTCCCGACCGAGATCACGCGTCGTTTCAAAACGGTAGGCCTTCTTGCAAAAGCCCTTAAGAAAACGCCGCGGTTCTCTTCAAACCGCGGCGTCGCTATTCAAGCCGATTGGCTTAGTTGCAGGCCGGAACCGACCCTGCCTTCACGCCCTGGCAGACGACGTCCTTGGAAACCCAGCCGGCGTCGATGACGACGTTCAGATTGTCCTTGGTGACTGCAACCGGCTTCAGGAACACCGAGGTCATCTCGACCTTGTTCGGGCCGCCGTCGAACTTCACGGCGTTCGCGATCTTGTCCATCGCGGTGCCGTCGGCGAGCTGCGAGGCGATTTCTGCCGCAGTCTTGCCGAGTTCGCGGGAGTCCTTCCAGACCGAAACGGTCTGGGTGCCGAGCGCGATGCGGTTGAGTGCTGCATGGTCCGCATCCTGTCCCGAAACCGGGACCGAGCCTGCCAGGCCCTGCGCGTCGAGAGCGGCAATCGCGCCGCCGGCAGTGCCGTCATTGGCAGCAACGACTGCATCGACCTTGTTGTCATTGGCGGTCAGGAACTGCTCCATGTTCTTCTGCGCGTTGGCGGGCAGCCAGCCATCGGTATAGGCCTCGCCGACATTCTTGATCTTGCCGCTATCGATCGCGTCCTTGAGCACTTCCATCGCACCCGCGAACAGGAAGTCGGCGTTCGGATCGGAGCCCGAGCCCTTGATGAAGACGTAGTTGCCTTCCGGCTTGACGTCGAAGACGCCCTTGGCCTGCATGCGCCCGACTTCCTTGTTGTCGAAGGTCAGGTAGAAGGCGTCCTTGTTTTCGATCAGGCGGTCATAGCCGACGACCGGAATGCCTTCGGCAACGGCCTTTTCGACGGCCGGTCCGATGGCGCTCGAATCCTGTGCCAGGATGATGAGCGCGTTGGCGCCCTGGCTGATCAGGCTTTCGACGTCGGTGAGCTGCTTGGCAGCCGACGACTGCGCGTCGGCGGAGATGTACTTGTCGCCGGATGCTTCGAGAGCAGCCTTGATCGCCGCTTCGTCGGTCTTCCAGCGCTCTTCCTGGAAATTCGACCAGGACACGCCGACGATCTTGTCCTTCGCATGCGCGACAGCGCCCAGCGACATGGACAGCGCAACACCCGCCAGCATGGCGGTTGCAAACTTCTTCATGATTTCCTCCCTGGCGCCAAGACAGCGCAACGATACTTTGGCCTTCGGGCCTACCCAGAAGCTCTTTTTTTCGAGCCTCGAAAAAAAGAATGACGCATGCGCAGAGTTCTGTCAATATCCTTGTGCCGCTGTTGACGGGCCTGCCCTGTGAAGGGATGGTTCACGATGGTTGCAAAGGCTAGGATCCCTTGTCCGAACAGCCTTCGGAAGGATCACGGTCCAACAACAAGGCAGGGGCCGTTCCGCTTCAGCGGAATGAACAGGCTCCCGGGAGGAATACGAAAACATGTCGGTCGCGATCCGTCACGACGATCTGCGCAAGCGCAACCGCGCCATGGTCATTGCCGCCGTGCGCCAGGCGCAACAGCCGTCGCGTACCGAGATCGCCGGTTCGACCGGGCTCAGCCACTCGACCATCTCCGCAATCTCGTCGGACCTTATCGCCGAGGGGATTCTGCTGGAAGCCAAGGGGCCGGAAGCGTCGTCACAAAAGCGCGGGCGGCCACAGGTGGCGCTGGAACTGAATCCCGATGCCGCCGAAATCGTCACCGTCGTCCTTTCCCTGAACTTCCTTTCGGTCGCGATCGTCGACTATTCCGGCAAGGTCGTGTCCGAAGAAGAACGCAGGCTCGAAACGCTGACCATGTCGCGCGACGGCTTGATCGGCGAATGCGTGGCCATGGTGCGCCGGCAGATCGCGCTGCGTAAATCGGCCGGCCGGCGGGTGATGCGCATCGGCATGGCCGTGCAGGGCATCACCGATTCCACGTCCCGCGCGATGCTGTGGACGCCGATCACAGCGCATACCCACATCGCTTTCGCCGACATCATCGAGGAAGCAACCGGCATTCCCGTGACCGTCGAGAACGACTGCAACATGATTGCGGTGGCGCTGAGATGGCGCAAGCCCGAGCGCTACCACAATGACTTCATCGCCGTGCTGCTTTCGCACGGCATCGGCATGGGCATGGTGCTGAAGGGCGAGCTCTTCACCGGCACGCAATCCTCCGGTGGCGAGTTCGGCCATATGATCCATCGGCCCGATGGCGCGCTCTGCCGCTGCGGCCGGCGCGGCTGCGTCGAAGCCTATGCCGGCAACTATGCCATCTGGCGCAAGGCAAAACAGGCAAGCGAAGACGATGCGCCGCTCGCCGACATCAGCGATGGCGACATGCGCATGCTGGCAGATAGCGCACGCGCGAGCGACGGCCCCGAGCGCGAAGCGTTCCGCAAGGCTGGCGAAGCGATCGGCTTCGGCCTTGGCAGCCTGTTCGCGCTGATCGATCCCGCTCCGGTCGCCGTCGTCGGCATTGGCGCCACCGCTTTCGACCTGATCGAGCCGGCGCTGCGCGAAGCGATCGACAGGACCGCCGGCGGCCAGCACAACAAGGCGATCTCCTTCGACACCGAGCCGAACGAGCTTCCGCTTATCCGCGAAGGCTGCACCATGCAGGCGCTGACCTTCGTCGATCAGGAAATTTTTGCACCGGGCGCAAGCCCGGCAGCAGCGGGCAGGAACGTAGCCTGAAAATCAGTCCTCGCGGATCGCGTAGCCAGAGCCGCGGATGGTGCGGATGACGTCGGGCATTCGGCCTGTATTGACGGCCTTGCGCAGCCGGCCGACATGCACGTCCACGGTGCGCTCGTCGATATAGATCGTCTCGCCCCAGACATTGTCGAGAAGCTGGCTGCGCGAGAAGACGCGGCCGGGATGGCGCATCATGAATTCGAGCAGGCGGAATTCCGTCGGCCCGAGCTTGATCTCGCTCTTCTTGCGATAGACGCGGTGCGCCTCGCGGTCGAGCACGATATCGCCGACCTTGAGCACGCTGGAAAGCACTTCCGGCTTGGCGCGGCGCAGCAGTGCGCGCACCCGCGCCATGAATTCCGGCGTCGAGAACGGCTTGACCAGATAGTCGTCGGCGCCGGTGGAAAGGCCACGCACGCGGTCGCTTTCCTCGCCACGCGCCGTCAGCATGATGATCGGCAGGCGTTCGGTTTCGGGACGCATTCTCAGCCGGCGGCAAAGTTCGATGCCGGAAACCGCCGGCAGCATCCAGTCGAGCACCAGAAGATCGGGCACGTTTTCCTGAAGCCTGATTTCGGCCTCGTCGCCGCGCGGCACGATCTCGACCTGATAGCCTTCCGATTCGAGATTATAGCGAAGCAGCACGCCCAGCGGCTCTTCGTCTTCCACCACCATGACTTTGGGTGCGATCATCAATTTGCCGTCCTGTTAACGCGATCCGGTTCGAGCCCCCTCGCCTTTCGCATGGTGTCCGGCGGGTTTCGCACCGCCGGTGGAGCAAGCTTACCCTTTTAAATCTCCGCTATCGACACGCCTCAGGCGGCGGGTGCGGTCATCGACGTCTCGTCCTGCTTCGGCCGATTGAGCGGAAGCTGCTTTCCGGTCATCACATAATAGGCGTTTTCGGCAATGTTGGTGACATGGTCGCCGATGCGCTCCAGATTCTTGGCGCAGAACAGAAGGTGCGTGCAAGCGGTAATGTTGCGCGGGTCTTCCATCATGTAGGTCAGGAGCTCGCGGAACACGGCGGTGTATTTGACGTCGATCTTCTCGTCAGCGGCGCGCAGCGCCTGCAGTTCGTCAGGCCGGCGCGACACATAGTGGTCGACCACTTCCCGAACCTGATCCAGCACCATGCCCGACATCGCCTCGATCGAATGGGCAAGGTCGCGCGGCGTGGCGCTCTGGCCGACTGCGCTGACGCGCTTGGCGATGTTCTTGGCGAGATCGCCGATCCGCTCCAGATCACCGGCCATGCGGATGGCGCCGACAACCGCGCGCAGGTCCTGCGCCATCGGCTGGCGCTTGGCGATCAACGTGATCGCGCGCTCGTCCAGCTCGCGCTGGCGCGCATCCATGATGGCGTCGTCAGAAACGACGCGCTGGCCGAGCGCATTGTCGGACTGAACCAGCGCCTGGATCGAAGCGCTGACCATCGCGCCGGCCAGGTCGCCCATGTCCCGGATGAGACGGTCGATATGTCCCAGATCTTCATCGAAAGAGGTGACGGTATGTTCGCCCATGATGCTGTCCTTGCAATCCGCGTCGTGTTCGCGTCAGCCGAAGCGGCCGGTGATGTAGTCCTGGGTTCGCTTGTCGTCGGGGTTGGTGAACATCTTGTCGGTCGCACCCTCCTCGACGAGATAGCCGAGATGGAACATCGCCGTGCGCTGCGAAACGCGCGCTGCCTGCTGCATCGAGTGAGTGACGATGACGATCGTGTAGTTCTGGCGCAGTTCGTCGATCAGTTCCTCGACCCTTGCGGTGGCGATCGGATCAAGCGCAGAGCACGGCTCGTCCATCAGGATCACCTCGGGCGACACCGCGATGGCGCGCGCGATGCACAGGCGCTGCTGCTGGCCGCCGGAAAGCCCGGTGCCGGGTTCGAGCAGGCGGTCCTTGACCTCGTTGAACAGGCCGGCCTTCTTCAGGCTGGTCTCGACGACATGATCCATATCGGACTTCTTCTTGGCCAGCCCATGGATGCGCGGCCCGTAGGCGACGTTCTCGTAGATCGACTTCGGGAACGGGTTCGGCTTCTGGAAGACCATGCCGACGCGGGCGCGCAGTTCGACCACGTCGATGTTCTTGTCGTAGATGTCTTCATTGTCGAGCGTGATCTTGCCGGTCACCCGCGCGCTGTCGATCGTGTCGTTCATGCGGTTGAGGCAGCGCAGGAAGGTCGACTTGCCGCAGCCCGAAGGGCCGATCAGCGCCGTCACCTGGTTTTCGCGCACGTCGAGATCGACATCGAACAGCGCCTGCTTCTCGCCGTAAAACACGCCGACCTTGTTGCCGCGCATCTTGATGATTTCGTTGGGTGTGCCGCTCATTTTATCGCTCACTGCGCTTTCGAGTGCTTTCTCGGTCATGATGTTCATAACATGGTCCTTTTCTACCAGCGCCGTTCGAAGCGGCGGCGCAGCACGATCGCGGTGATGTTCATCGCCATCAGGAAGATGAGCAGGATAATGATGGCGCCCGACATGCGCTCGACGAAGGCGCGCTCGGCCTCGTTTGCCCACATATAGATCTGCACCGGCAAGGCCGTCGCCGGCTCAAAGGGCGTTGTCGGATAATTGGCAACGAAGGCGACCATGCCGATCAAGAGCAGTGGTGCCGTCTCGCCCAGTGCACGCGCCAGGCCTATGATGGTGCCGGTCAGGATGCCGGGGGCAGCCAGCGGCAATATGTGCTGGAACACCATCTGCATCTTGGATGCCCCGAGACCCAACGCTGCCGAACGGATCGACGGCGGCACGGCGGCAAGGGCTGCGCGGGTGGCGATGATGATCGTCGGAAGCGTCATCAGGGTCAGAACGAGACCGCCGACGAAAGCGGCCGAACGCGGCAGGCCGAGGAAGTTGATGAACACCGACAGGCCGAGCAGGCCGAAGACAATCGATGGCACGGCGGCGAGATTGTTGATGTTGACCTCGATCAGGTCGGTCAGACGGCCCTTCTTGGCGAATTCCTCGAGATAGATCGAGGCTGCGACGCCGATCGGCAAAGCAAGCAGAAGCACGATCACCATCATGTAAAAGGAACCGATGATCGCCACGCCCATGCCCGAGGTCTCAGGACGGCTGGAAGCGCCGAAGGTGAACAGGCCCTTGTTGAAACGCTCGGCCATCGAACCGTCGGCCGTGAGTTGCTTCATCCAGATGACCTGCTGGTCGGAAACCTTGCGCCGCGCCTCATCGACGTTGAGATCGATCTGGCCCTTGAAGGCCGAGTCGAGATTGGCGGCGGCTAGGATGTCGACGTTGCGGGTCGTGCCGATGACCGATGGATCGGCCGCAACCACGTCACGCAGCTGCGTGCGGGCGCCGTCCGACAGGAAGCCCTTGAGCTTGCGGATCGTCACCTTGTCATCCGGGTTGATCCCCAGCTTGGCGACCAGCGCGTTCTCGGCAAGCTTCGGATAGTTTGCCGAAATCAGCACGCTCGGATCGGTGGCGCGCTTGTTGTCCGGATCGAGGATCTTCTCGTCGAAATTGATCGGCAGCGACACCGTCGTCTGCCAGAACGCCGTGTAGCCCTTGGAGACGATCGAAAACAGCATGATCGCCAGGAAGATGAGGCCGACAGAGATCGCCAGCATGCCGTAGATGCGGAAGCGGCGTTCGGCGGCGTAGCGGCGCTTCAGCCCGATATCGCGGCGCGGACGGGGGACGGCGCCGGCAACTGTGTCCATGGAAATGTCGGTCATTCGTACTGTTCCCGGTACTTGCGCACGATGTAGAGGGCGAAGATGTTCATGATCAGCGTCAGGAAGAAGAGCGTGATGCCGAGCGCGAAGGCGACGAGCGTCTGCGGCGAGTTGAACTCGAGGTCGCCGGTGAGCTGATTGACGATCTTGACGGTGATGGTGGTCATCGCTTCGAACGGGTTGAGCGTCAGGTTGGCGGCCACGCCCGCGGCAAGCACCACGATCATCGTTTCGCCGATGGCGCGCGAGGCGGTGAGCAGGATGGCGCCGACGATGCCCGGCAGCGCGGCAGGCAGGATGACCTTGCGGATCGTCTCCGAACGCGTAGCACCGAGGCCGAGCGAGCCGTCACGCATGGCCCTCGGCACCGCGGTGATGATGTCGTCGGAAAGCGAAGACACGACCGGGATGAGCATGACGCCCATGACGAGACCGGCCGTCAGAATGCTCTGCGCCTGGATGAAGGAGGTGCCGCCGGCAAGGGCTGCACTGAGGTCGCGCAGGAAGGGTCCAAGCGTCACCAGCGCGAAAATACCGTAGACGATGGTCGGGATGCCGGCGAGCAGTTCCAGCGCCGGCTTGACCACGGCACGAACCTTCGGCGAAGCGTATTCGGCCATGTAGACCGCAGACATCAGGCCGACCGGCACGGCAACCAGCATGGCGACCAGCGCGATATAGAGTGTGCCGGCGAGAAGCGGGATCAGGCCGAACTGGCCAGCCGACTCGCCCGCACCGGCGGCAGCGAAGCGCGGGTCCCAGACGGTGCCGAAGAAGAAGCTGAAGAAGGGTACGCGCTCGAAGAAGTTGATCGACTGGAACAGCATCGAAAGCACGATGCCGACCGTCGTCAGGATGGCGATGGTCGAGGCGCCGAGCAGGCCCCAGAGAATGAGCCGTTCGACATTGTTGCGCGCACGCGCCCTGACTTTGATCTGAGAAAGGCCGAAGACGGCACCAGCGACGGCAAGCGCGAGAACCAGGACGCCGCCGATCAGTTGCATCGTATCCTGCGTGCGGTTGGCATCCACCGCGATCGGTATCATGTAGTCCTGCGTATCCGGCGCCAGTGCTACGCCGCGCGCCGCAAGCATGGGCTGCAGCTCGGCGAAGGTAGCCGGCAAATTGTTGGCCGCTTCCGGCTCAAGCTTACGCAAACCGTTGGCGAGGCTCTTGGTCAGGCTGGCGGCCAATGTGCGGCTGGCAATGGCGCTTTCAGCGGTCTGTGCCGGCAACTGGCCGTTGATATGACTGTTGAGATAGACGCTGGAGCCGATGCTCCAGATGGCCAGCAGGAGAAGTGCTGGCAGCGTGGCGAGCAGGAAGGCCCACCAGCCATGATAGTGAGCGCGGGAGTGCGGCTTGACCTTGCCGTTGTCGTGGGCGGCGGCACGCTGTCGTCCGATGAAAAAGGCGACGGCGCCTATGACGAATACGAGCGCGAAGACGAGCATCAAGGACATGGACTACTCCGGGATGGCAGGCATTTCGGGGCGCGGGATAATCCCGCGCCCCGAAATATCGTCTGATTACATGGTCTTGCCGGCGTCGAAGGCTTCGCGCTGTTCCTTGCGCTCGCCTTCCGGAGCCGCAACCAGGCCGTAATCGGCCAGCGGGCTCTCAGGGCCGACCATCTGGTCGTCGAGGAAGAAGTCGACATATTCCTTCAGGCCCGGAACGACGCCGAGGTGAGCCTTCTTCACGTAGAAGTAAAGCGGACGCGACACCGGATATTCACCCTTGGCGATGGTCTCGGTCGAAGGAACGATGCCCTCGACGGTCGCGACCTTCAGCTTGTCGGCGTTGTTTTCGTAGAAGGAGAGGCCGAACACGCCAACGCCGGTCTTGTTGGAAGCGATGCGGGCAAGCGTCTCGGTGTAATCGCCGTCGATGTCGACAGCCTTGCCGTCCTTGCGCACGGCCACGCAGGTCTTGGCGGCAGCCTTGTCATCCTGGCCGGCGGCCTTGATGGCTTCGAGCGCGCCCGAGGACTTGCAGCCTTCGGCAAGGAGCTTTTCTTCGAACACTTCGCGAGTGCCGTGCTTTTCGCCCGGGATGTAGGCAGCGATGTCCCAGTCGGGCAGGTTCGGATTGACCTGGTTCCACTTGGTGTTCGGGTTGTTGACGAGCTTGCCGTCGACGACGATCTGGGCAGCAAGCGCCTTGTAGACGTCTTCCGGCACCAGCGCCCAATCCGGGCCGTTCAGGTCGGTGGCGAACACGATGCCGTCATAGCCGATCTTGACTTCCTGGATGTCCTTGACGCCGGCGTCGACGCAGGACTTCACTTCGTCTGTCTTGATCTTGCGCGAGGAATTGGCGATGTCGATGGTGTTCTCGCCGACGCCCTTGCAGAATTCCTTGATGCCGGCGCCGCTGCCGCCGGACTCGACCACGGGGGTCTTGAAGTTGGTGAAGGTCTCGCCGAAGTTCTCGGCAACGATCTTTGCATAGGGCAGAACGGTCGAGGAGCCAGCGACCTGGATCTGGTCGCGGGCTGCTGCGTAGCCGGCGGAAGCGGCAAGCGCGATCGCTGCGGCCGACGCCGTAAGAAAGAATTTGGTCATTGGGGCCTAACTCCTGTCGGGGAATTTTCTTCGACGCGTTTCTTTGCGTCGGGAGAGGCATTAACGACCATTTGTAACAGTCAGATGACAGTTTCATGTCACCTCGGTAACGCCTGAAAACGGCGGTTCCGATGCCCGTCCGAATACGCGGACGCGTTGCCTGAAAGAATCAAGCAGTTACGCGGCAAGCGATGCTCGCCGCGCCATGTGGAAACAAAGATCGCTCCCGCGGGAAAAATAATGCCCTAGACCGCCTCGCGCTGGTCCTGATCATCGAGCCATGCCCAGCGCTGGACTTTTTCGAGCAGGGCCTTGGGGCTGATCGGCTTGGCGAGATAGTCGTCCATGCCGGCTTCGATGCAGCGATCGCGGTCGCCCTTCAGCGCGTGTGCCGTCACGCCGATGATCGGAATGCGCGTTCCGGACTGCGCTTCCAGCTCGCGGATTGCGGCGGTCGCCTCCAGCCCGTTCATCTCCGGCATGGAAACGTCCATCAGGATCATGCGTGGCCGCATCTCGGTGAAAGCGGCCAGCGCTTTCCTGCCATTGCCGACGATCTCGAAGGTGAAATCGGTTTCGCCCAGTATCTGGGTGAAGACGAGTTGGTTCACCTCATTGTCCTCGGCCACGAGGATATCGAGCCGGTGTTCGCCGGACTTGGCCGGACGGCTGCGCGTCCGCAGGCTCACGGCAGGTTGGGACACCGGCTTCATCGCCGCATCGGCAATGGCGCCGCGCCTTGGTTCGCCGGCAAAATAGGCGCTGCGCCGGCGCTGTATGGTCGAGACCAGCGCTTCGAGAAGCGTCGAGGAACGCGCCGGCTTGATCAGTTGCGCATCGATCGCCAGATCGCGGTAGCTGGCATTGACGAGCGACTGGTCGACCGATGTCAGCATGACGATCGGGGTGTTTGCAAGGCCGGGCGTGTTGCGCACGATGCGCGCCATTTCAGCGCCCGACATGTTCGGCATCTGATAGTCGAGAACCACGCAATCGACAGGAACGCCGAGGGTTGCAGCGGCGTGCAGCACTTTCAGGCCCTCCGCCCCACTCTGCGCAGCGCAGGCATCGAAGGTCCAGGACGCCATCTGCTCGATCAGGATCGCGCGATTGACCGCATTGTCATCGACGATGAGGATGCGCGCGCCGGTGACGTCGACCGGCGTCACCTTGCGGCCTTCCGGCCGTCCCGCATTCGGCAGGGACAGCGTGAACCAGAAGGTCGAGCCCTTGCCCTCGGTGCTTTCAACGCCGATGTCGCCGTCCATCAGGCCGACCAGCCGCGATGTGATCGCAAGACCGAGACCCGTTCCCTCGTGCCGTCTCGTCGACGAGGCATCGACCTGGCTGAATTTCTCGAACACCTGCTTCAGCTTGTCCGCCGGGATGCCGATACCCGTATCGGTCACCGCAATGCGCAGATTGGCGATGCCATCCACCGTCTCGCCGGTAACGTCGATCAGAACATGGCCGGAATCGGTGAACTTGACGGCATTACCGACCAGATTGGTGATGATCTGGCGAATGCGGCCAACGTCGCCGACGAAAAGATCGTAGAGATTGGGCGCAACACGCACGATCAGCTCAAGGTCTTTTTCCTTGGCGCGCGTCGACACCAGCGTGGCGACATCCTCGATGGCTTCGGCCAGATTGAACGGCGCGGGATCGAGCACCAGCTGCCCGGCATCGATCTTGGAGAAGTCGAGAATGTCGTTGATGATGGTCAGCAGCGCGTTGCCCGATTTCACGATGATGTCGGTGAACGTCTTCTGCTTCGGGTCGAGGTCGGACTTGGCCAGCAGCTCGGCCATGCCGAGCACGCCATTCATTGGCGTGCGGATCTCGTGGCTCATATTGGCGAGGAATTCGGACTTCGCACGGTCGGCCAGCACCGCCCGGCGCTGCGCCTCCTGAAGCTCCGCCTCGCGCTCCTTCAGCTCCGTCACGTCGGTGCTGGAGCCGATCAGATGCAACGAGCCATCGATGGAAACGAGCCGGCTTTTCTTGGCATAAAGCTGGCGCACGGTACCGTCGGCATGGGTCAACGTCTCCTCCGTCTCGTTCAGCTTGCCGCTGCGCAGCACGTCGAGATCGCGTTCGGCAAAGCCCTCGCCTTCCTCGCCGAAGAAATCGCGGTCGCTTCGCCCGATCGCCGCCTGCTGCGAAACCCCGGTGATCGTGCTCCAGGCCTTGTTGACGAACTCGAACGTCAGGTCGGCATTCTTGACATAGGTCGAGACCGGCAGTTCATCGAGAACGTGCCGGAAAAGATCGATCTGGCGCATGCTGTCGCGCAGCGCCTTTTCACGTGTCTTCAGTTCCGTGATGTCGACGCGCACACCGATATAGGTGCCGTCGTCCATGCGCATATCGAACACCTGATGCCACCGGCCATCCGGGTTGATGCGCTCATAGACCGCCTGCTTGATGTGATAGCGCCCCATATAGCGACGGACCCAGGTCTCGGGATCGCTGTCATAGAGCGCATCCAGTTCGGCATCGCCGCTTTGGCGGAAATAACCGGCACGATGGGCGATCTCCATCGCCTCGCGCAGCGTGCAACCGGGCACCCAGGCAGCCGCCATCGCCGGCAGCGAGGCTTGCAGCTTGCGGTTTGCCAGCACGAACTTGTCGTGGCGATCGTAGATGATGACGCCGGCAGGCAGCGATTCCAGAACATTGGCCAGCCGCCGTCGCGCTTCGTCGGCTTCGTTCTCGCGCGACTTGATATCCGTCACATCGAAAAGAAAGCCGGCAACGAAATTCTTGCCGCTGTCGACGCTGACGCGGTTCTTGCGCACGATGCGCGACTTGGCCTTGCCGAGAAATTCGAAATTCTCCTCGACTTCGTAAGGCTGGCCGGTCAGCAGCACATGGCGCTCGCTATCCTCGAAACCCTCTGCCTGTTCGGTAGCAAAGAAATCGCCGCCGACCTTGCCCAGCATGTCCTGCGGCTTCCTGCCGAACAGGGCCGAAAAGGCCTCGTTGACGAAGACGAAACGCAGGTCTGCGTCCTTGACGAAGATCGGGTCCTTGATGCCGTTGATGACGGCTTCGGAGAGGCGCGTCTTTTCCACCGTCTCGGCGAGCCGCTGTTCGCGCTCCTTCATCTCGCTGATGTCGTAATAGGAAACGAGACGCTTGCCGCCGGAAAGTGCCGTCACCGAATAGATCATGGTGCAGCCGTCAGCGCGCTTGAATTCGCGCGGGGCGACATCGCCGGCGCGGATTTCATTCAGCCGATAGGCGACGTAGCTTTCCCACTTCTCGTCGTTGACGTCGTAGATGCCGTTGTGACGGTTGAAGTCCATCACCGCCCGAAACGATGAACCGACGCCGATATCGTCCGGCGTCATCTTCCAGAGCTTGTAGAATTCAGTGTTGACGACCAGCGCGTTGAGGTCGGCGTCGAGAAGCACGACGCCCATTTTCATGGAATCGAGGACCCGCTCCAGGTCCGACGCCAATTCGCCCATTCCCGGCGAAACTCCCGCGCCTACGATATCCAGCATACTTACCCCACCGCGAATCCATCGCCGACCGCCCCCGCGGTCGTCCCGTCAGCGGACTGTGCCCGACAAGTTTTAACGATCGACTAACCTTAACCGGTTGTCGTCAAAGCGATTGCCATTCGCGAATTCGGCCTTACCTTCATGCGGATATCAGGAGGAACAAAATGCCGAATCCCAAGCCCATCGCCACCGCCCCCAGGAACGGCAGCAAGGTCCGCGTCTTCTGGACCGACGCCGACGGTCAGGAGAATGAATCCATCGCGCAATATCGCTCGGCCGAGATGCTGAAAGCGCTTGGCGGCGAAGGCGACGAGACTGATGTCGGCTGGTGGGCGTTCACCGATTCCAGCACGCAGAAGAAGATCAACCCGCATTCATGGGCGTCCGCTACCGATGACGAAGAGGAGTAGCTCAGCTCTTTGCTTTGCCGTGCTTGTGCAAATATCGGCCGGCATTGACGCAACGGCAGTGAGACCAGCCGGCTTGTTTCGGTCGAGCCAGTAAAGGCGGCGCGCCGATATCTCTTGATCTTGCCCGAACCATTTGCATCATCAATGCAAAAAGGGTTGCCCATGCACGCAGTCTTCGACGGCCATAACGACGTTCTGCTTCGCCTCTGGCGGCATGAAAAGGATGGCGGCGACGCCGTCGCCGAGTTCGCCAAGGGCACGGCCAAAGGCCATATCGATCTGCCCCGCGCCCGTGCTGGCGGGCTCGCTGGCGGCCTGTGTGCGATCTACATTCCCTCCGGCCATCTGGTGCTCAAGGAACCGGGCGCCGACGGCAGCTATGTGACCCCGCTTTCCAAGCCGCTCGAGCGCGCGCCCTCCCTCGACATCGCACTGGAGATGGCGGCTGTCGCGCTGAAGCTGGAGCGCGCCGGCGCATGGCGTCTGTGCCGCTCGATGGCCGATATCGACAATGCGTTCGCCGATGAAGCCTTCGCCGCCGTACTTCACATGGAAGGCTGCGAGGCGATCGGACCGGACCTTGCGGCGCTCGAAGTGTTCTACGCTGCGGGCCTGCGCTCGCTCGGGCCGGTCTGGAGCCGCAACAACATCTTCGGCCACGGCGTGCCCTTCGCCTATCCGATGAGCCCGGACACCGGCCCCGGCCTGACCGACGCCGGCTGCGAACTCGTGCGCGAGTGCAATCGCCTCGGCATCATGATCGACCTGTCGCACATCACCGAAAAAGGTTTTTGGGACGTCGCAAAGCTCAGCGACCAGCCGCTCGTCGCGAGCCATTCCAATCCGCATACGCTGGTGCCGGTCGCGCGCAATCTCACCGACAAACAGCTTGACGCCATTCGCGAAAGCAACGGGCTGGTCGGGCTGAATTTTGCCGTCACCATGCTGCGCGCCGATGGCCGCGAAAACGCCGACACGCCGATTTCGGACATGGTCCGCCATATCGACTACCTCGTCGACAAGCTCGGCATCGATGGCGTCGCCATCGGCTCGGATTTCGACGGCGCCCTGATCCCCAGGGAAATCGGCACCGCGGCGGGCCTTCAGAACCTCGTTGTAGCCTTGCAGGGTGCGGGCTATGGTGGCGCGGAACTGGCGAAACTATGCCGCGAAAACTGGTTCCGTGTCCTGCGCTCCGCCTGGCACGAGAACTGAAGCCGCCTAACAAAAACAATAACTTCGTCAACAAAACAGGGAACGAACAAGATGATGATGGGAAAAATGAACGCTCGCTTCCGCCCGCTGCTTGCCGGCGCGGCAATGTCGATGCTGGTCTTCTCCGCCGCTCCTTCATTCGCCGAAACGCCGGCCGACACGCTGGTGCTGGCCTGGGCCATCGACGACACCATCACGCTCGATCCGGGCGAGTCCTTCGAGATCAGCCCCGCGGAATTCATCGGCAATTCCTATGACATGCTTGTGCGCCTCGATATCGCCGACACCACCAAGGTCAAGGGCGGCATTGCCGAAAGCTGGACCGTTTCCGACGACGGCCTGACCTACACCTTCAAGCTCAAGCCCGGCCTCAAATTCGCCTCCGGCAACCCCATCACCGCCGAAGACGTCGCCTGGTCCTTCGAGCGCGTCGTCAAGATGGACAAGAGCCCCGCCTTCATCCTCACCCAGTTCGGCCTGACCGGCGAGAACGTGGCTGAAAAGGCCAAGGCCGCCGACGAAAACACCTTCGTCTTCACCGTCGACAAGGCCTATGCCCCAAGCTTCGTACTCAACTGCCTCACCGCCACCGTGGGCGCAGTCGTCGACAAGAAGCTGGTGCTGGAACACGTCGCGCCGGTCACGCCGACCGACGACTACAAATTCGACAATGATTTCGGCAATGGCTGGCTCAAGACCGGCTTTGCCGGTTCCGGCCCGTTCAAGATCCGCGACTGGCGCGCCAATGAGCTGCTCGTTCTCGAGCGCAACGACAATTACTACGGCGACAAGCCGGCACTGGCCCGCATCATCTATCGCCATGTCAAGGAAAGCGCCACGCAGCGCCTGATGCTGGAAACCGGCGATATCGACGTCGCCCGCAACCTCGAACCCGGCGACCTCGATGCCGTTTCCAAAAACGACAAGCTCGCCACCACCAGCGCGCCGAAGGGCACGGTCTATTACATCAGCCTGAACCAGAAGAACGAGACGCTGGCCAAGCCGGAAGTACGCCAGGCCTTCAAATATCTGGTCGACTATGACGCGATCGGCTCGACGCTGATCAAGGGCATCGGCGAAATCCGCCAGACCTACCAGCCCAAGGGCGTGCTCGGTTCGCTCGACGAAGCCCCGTTCAAGCTCGATGTCGCCAAGGCCAAGGAGCTTCTGGAAAAGGCTGGGCTGAAGGACGGCTTCTCCGTCACCATGGACGTGCGCAGCAGCCAGCCGGTGACTGGCATTGCCGAATCCATCCAGCAGACCGTCGGCCAGGCCGGCATCAAGCTGGAGATCATCCCCGGCGACGGCAAGCAGACGCTGACCAAGTACCGCGCCCGCAACCACGACATCTATATCGGCCAGTGGGGCATGGATTACTGGGATCCGAACTCCAATGCGGAAACCTTCACCAGCAATCCCGACAACAAGGACGACGCCGCCACCAAGACGCTGGCCTGGCGCAATTCCTGGGACGTGCCGGAACTGACGGCGCAGACCAAGGCCGCCCTTCTGGAACGAGACAACGCCAAGCGCGCCGAAATGTACCAGAAACTGCAGAAGGAATCGCTGGAGACGAGCCCCTTCGTGATGATCTTCCAGCAGACGGAAGTCGCCGGCCTGCGCGGCAACGTCAAGAACTACAAGCTCGGACCGAGCTTCGACAGCAACTTCCTGGCGCCGGTCTCGAAGTAACAGAACCGAGAAGATCGGTTCGTTGAGCAACACGCAAACACGCGCGGAGGCGAAACGCGAAAGCGGTCGCGCCTCCGCCCGCGCCGCCGCGATCGCCCGTTTCGTGGTGATCGTGGTGACGACCTATCTCGGCCTTCTGGCCGTCACCTTCTTCATCGGCCGCGTCATTCCGATCGACCCGGTTCTGGCGATCGTCGGCGACCGCGCGCCAGCGCATGTGGTCGAGCGCACGCGCATCGAGATGGGGCTCAACCTGCCCTACTATCAGCAGTTCTTCCTCTATGTGAAAGGCGCGCTGCAGGGCGATTTCGGCACCTCGGTGCTGACCACGAACCCGGTGATGTCGGACATAAGGCGCGTCTTCCCGGCAACCATGGAACTGGCCTCGCTCGGCACCGTCATCGGCGCGCTGTTCGGCATTCCGCTCGGCGTTCTCGCCGCCGTCAGGCGCGGCAGCATCGTCGACCAGATCGTCCGCATCATCGGATTGGTCGGCTATTCTGTGCCGATCTTCTGGCTCGGGCTTCTGGGGCTGCTGGTGTTCTATGCGCGTCTGAGATGGACGGCCGGCCCCGGCCGCATCGACGTCGTCTTTGAATACACCTTCACGCCGATCACCGGCTTTTACCTCCTCGATTCGATCCTGCGCAGGGACTGGGCGGCGTTTCGCGATATCTTCGCCCACATCATCCTGCCGGCCTCCCTGCTCGGCTATTTTTCGCTCGCCTATATCAGCCGCATGACGCGTTCCTTCATGCTGAACGAACTGCAGCAGGAATACATCGTCGCGGCGCGCGCCAAGGGCCTGTCGGAAACCCGCATCATCTGGGGCCACGCACTGCGCAACGCCGCCGTGCCGCTGGTGACGGTGATTGCGCTGTCCTACGCCAACCTGCTTGAAGGCTCGGTGCTGACCGAAACCGTCTTCGCCTGGCCGGGCCTCGGCCTCTACATCACCAATTCGTTGCAGAACGCCGACATGAACGCCGTTCTCGGCGGCACGCTCGTCATCGGCTCGGTGTTCATCGCGCTCAATCTGTTCTCCGACCTGCTCTACCGCGTTCTCGATCCAAGGACGCGGATACGATGAGCGAGACCGTGCAATCCCGCCGCGACTGGCTGCTTTCCGAGCGCCCGGCCTCGCGCCTGCAAGCCCGGCTCGGCCGGGCCTATCTGACCTGGCGGCGCTTCACCGCCAACAAACTCGCCGTCGTCGGGCTGCTGATCATCATCGCTTTGCTTCTGGTCGCCGCCTTCGCCAATTTTCTGGCGCCCTATTCCCCGGTCATCGGCGATCTTGCCGACTCCCGCCTTCTGTTCCCCGACGCCAATCACTGGCTCGGCACCGACGGACAGGGCCGCGACATCCTCTCGCGCCTCATCTACGGCTCACGGCTGACTTTGCAGGTGGTCGTCCTCGTCGCCATCATCGCCGCGCCGATCGGCCTGTTGGTCGGCACTGTAGCCGGCTATGCCGGCGGCTGGGTCGATGCGGTGCTGATGCGCATCACCGACATTTTCCTCGCCTTTCCCAAGCTGGTGCTGGCGCTGGCTTTCGTCGCCGCCCTCGGGCCAGGCATAGGCAACGCCATCATCGCCATCGCCATCACCTCATGGCCACCCTATGCCCGCATCGCCCGGGCCGAAACGCTGACGGTGCGCAATTCCGACTACATCGCCGCCGTGCAGCTCATGGGCGCGTCGCCGACGCGCATCGTGCTGCGCCACATCATGCCGCTCTGCGTCTCCTCGCTGATCGTGCGCGTCACGCTGGACATGGCCGGCATCATCCTAACCGCCGCCGGCCTCGGCTTCCTCGGCCTCGGCGCGCAGCCGCCACTGCCTGAATGGGGTGCGATGATCGCGGCGGGACGTCTGTTCATCCTCGACCAGTGGTGGGTGGCAGCCGCACCCGGTTTCGCCATCCTGATCGTCAGCCTCGGCTTCAACCTTCTCGGCGACGGTCTGCGCGACGCGCTCGACCCCCGCGGAGGCAGTCAATGAGCGCGCTGCTGGAGGTGGAGGACCTGCGCGTCAGCTTCCCGACCCGCACCGGCGTCATCGAGGCGGTGCGCGGCGTTTCCTTCTCGCTCGGCAAGGAACGGCTCGGCATCGTCGGCGAGAGCGGTTCCGGCAAGTCGCAGACCGGCCGCGCCATCATGGGGTTGACGCCGGAGCATGCGGAAATTTCGGCCAAAAAGCTGGCGTTCAGCGGCATCGACCTCCTGCGCGTACCGGCACGAGAACGCCGCACCCTGCGCGGCAAGCGCATCGCCATGGTACTGCAGGATCCGAAATATTCGCTCGACCCGGTCATGACCATCGGCCGCCAGATCGTCGAGACCTTGCGTACCCATGAAAGGGTCGGCAAGGCCGAAGCGCGCAAGCGGGCGCTGGACATGCTACAGGCCGTGCAGATCCGCGACCCGGAACGGGTCTACAAGCTCTATCCGCACGAGGTTTCCGGCGGCATGGGCCAGCGCGCCATGATCGCCATGATGCTGATCGCCGGACCCGAACTGCTGATCGCCGACGAACCGACATCGGCGCTCGACGTCACGGTCCAGCTCGAAGTCCTCGGCATTCTCGACCGCCTCGTTCGCGATCGCGGCATGGGCCTGATCTTTATTTCGCACGACCTGCGGCTGGTCTCGTCCTTCTGCGACCGCGTCATCGTCATGTATGCCGGCAGGATCGTCGAGGAACTGCCGGCCACCGAGCTTGCCAATGCGCAGCACCCCTATACGCGCGGCCTGCTCAACTGCATGCCGCAGATCGACGCCGACCGGCACCCGCTGCCGGTTCTCGACCGCAAGCCGGAATGGGCGCTATGACGGCTGCTGCTCTCGCCTTGGACAAGCTGCGCGTCACCTTCGACGGCTTCGTCGCGCTGAACGATGTCAGCCTGAATGTCGCTTCGGGCGAATCCTTCGGCCTTGTCGGCGAATCCGGTTCCGGCAAGTCGACGCTGCTGCGGGCCGTGGCTGGGCTGGCGCCGGTGGCAGGCGGGACCATAGTGGTCAACGGCAAGCCGCTGGGGCGAAAGCGCGACAAGGCCTTCTACCGGCAGGTGCAGATGGTGTTCCAGGACCCATACGGCTCGCTGCATCCGCGCCAGACCGTCGACCGTCTGCTGCTGGAACCTCTGGCTATCCATGGTTTCGAAGACACCGAAAAGCGCATCCTGCGCGCACTGGACGAGGTCGGTCTCGGCTCGGGCTTCCGCTTCCGCTATTCGCACCAGCTTTCCGGCGGCCAGCGCCAGCGCATCGCCATCGCACGCGCCCTGATCCTGGAACCGTCGATCCTGCTGCTCGACGAGCCGACCTCTGCGCTCGACGCTTCGGTGCAGGCCGAGGTGCTCAACCTGCTCGAGCAGATTCGCGCCGACCGTAAACTGACCTTTATCATGGTCAGCCACGATCTCGCCGTCATCACCCATATGTGCGACCGTCTGATGGTCATGCAGAATGGCGAAGAGGTCGAGCGCCTGACCGCATCAGACCTCGTCGCGCGGCGCGTCACCAAGGATTATACACGCAATCTGCTCGTCGCCAGCGAGGGCTTCAAGCGCAGCGCGTGACTCATCTGTGGGTTTCGGCAAAACCGCCACCCTTCAATATCGCGACAATGCTAAGAGCTATAAAAATTCAGGCTTGAACTCCGTCACGCCTGTTCCCGCCCGCTGTGCTAGACCCCTAAAATGGACAAGAGAATCATGCGGCGCGTCGAGGAGGCGCAATGAAGGTAGGCATCGATATGGGCGCGACGTCCAACGGGACGCCGGCTATGCTCGACCTCGAGGAATTGCTGGCGACCCGCCTGCTCGTGCAGGGCAATTCGGGCTCCGGCAAATCGCATCTGCTGCGCCGCCTGCTCGAACAGAGCGCGCCGTGGGTGCAGCAATGCATTGTCGATCCGGAAGGCGATTTCGTCTCGCTGGCCGATAAATTCGGCCATGTCGTCGTTGACGCGGCCCGCACCGAGGCCGAACTCACCCGCATTGCCGCGCGCATTCGCCAGCATCGCGTTTCCGTCGTGCTCAATCTCGAAGGCCTCGATGTCGAGCAGCAGATGCGTGCCGCCGCTGCCTTCCTCGGCGGCATGTTCGATGCCGAGCGCGACCACTGGTATCCGGTTCTCGTCGTCGTCGATGAAGCCCAGCTTTTCGCACCGTCCGCCGCCGGCGAGGTTGCCGACGAGGCGAGAAAAATTTCGCTCGCCGCCATGACCAACCTCATGTGTCGCGGCCGCAAGCGTGGGCTGGCCGGCGTCATCGCCACGCAGCGCCTTGCCAAGCTCGCCAAGAACGTCGCGGCAGAAGCCTCCAACTTCCTGATGGGCCGTACCTTCCTCGACATCGATATGGCGCGCGCCGCCGACCTGCTCGGCATGGAGCGTCGGCAGGCAGAAATGTTCCGCGACCTCGGCCGCGGCCATTTCGTGGCGCTCGGCCCCGCCATCGCGCGGCGGCCCCTGCCCGTCACCATCGGTAATGTCGAGACCGCGCCACGTTCTACCAGCCCGAAGCTGATGCCGCTGCCGGAGACTGGCGAAGACCTCAGCGAGCTGATTTTCACGCCCGGCCCGGAGGAACGACGCCCGCTCGTGCGGCGCACGCCACCACCACCGGCACCCACACCGACCGCCGATATCCTGGCCCAGCTGTCGCAGCCCAAGCCGGCAATGGAAGCACCAGCAGAACCGGTCTTCGCCATCATCGACGAAGCCGAGCGCGACATGCAGATCGAAGGCGTGCTGCGCGAAATCCTTGAGGACGTGGACGCCTCCTTCCGCTCCGACGCTATCCTCTATCAGGATTTTCTCGTCCGCTGCCGCATCCGGCGCGTGGCTGGTGAACCGCTGTCACTGCCGGCCTTCCGGCGCAAGCTGGCGGTTGCGCGTGCCGGCGTCGATGGTGCGACGGCCGAAAGCGAGACATGGCAGCATGCACTGGAACTGTCGGCGGGTGTGCCGGACGACATGCAGGGCGTTTTCCTGTCGGTCGCACAGGCAGCCGTCAACAGCTTGCCCTGCCCCTCCGACGCTGCGATCGCCCGCGTATTCGGCAGTCACTCGGCGCGGCGCGCGCGGCGGCTGCTGACCTATTTCGAGGAACGCGGCCTATTGGTCGTGCGCACCGATTTCCGTAACAATCGCGTTGTCGCCTTCCCCGATCTCGGCTGCGAAACCGCGCCGGGCGATCCGAACCTGCCGGACGACGCGGTCGACAGCCAGTTCGCGGCGGAATAGCCGATTAAACGCCTGCTGCCCGGGGTTTCAGCTTTCGCTTTCGCGCAGCCTGTTCAAGGCTTCCTGCTCTGCCACCGACAGCAGCGCGCCAAGGTCGTGCAGCACATAATCTGCGTCCGCCGCTGCAAGGGATTTACGCAAATCCTTCAGGGTGCCGTAGGTTTGCCGCAGCGTTTCTCGAAGCTGTCTGCGATCTTCCTGCATTTTCCGTCCCTTCCTACGCTACTCGGTACTTGCCAGGACAACTGCCCCGCCCAGCGAACGTTCCAGAAAAGCTCATGTTTTCATGATCGAGCGTTCCTTAAACAAATGCCCGCCCCGGTGAAGGGGCGGGCATTTGCATCCACTCGCACGTCGGTTATCGAACGATCATGACGTCCGGATTTTCGTCGCGTCCGCGCCCGCCGATAAGTGCGGCGACCGAGGCGATGAAAGCACCGAGCAGTAAGGACAGCGCCGTCACCAGCGAGAATGTCGCGGCCGCCTTTCTGGCGGTATCCGCAGCCTGTTTCGCGTCGGTCTTGGCCGTTTCGATCCGCTGCAGAACGCCGTTCACGCGCGCTTCCGCATCGGCCTGGGAAAGCCCGGCGCGCGCAGCAACGAGCTGAGCGAGATAGGTGCGATCCTCGGCTGACACTTCACCGGATGCCGCGCTGGAGAGCAGGATGCGCGTGGCCTGGCCCGCTGCCGCCGCATTGCCTTCGGCACCTTGCGCATTGGCTGCTGCGGCATCGGCAGGACGGAATAGCGAATCGACGAAGTAGGAGGTCATGTCGTTTGCCTGCGAAGCCATGCCGCTCTGGCTGGGCGCACTTGCACCCGCGCCAGCGGCCGACGTTGCGCCCGAAACCACCGTCGACGCCGCCTGCACGCCGCCGCCCACAACCGAGGTCAGGGCCGAGCCCATCACGCCGGCGACGACCAGCGTTGCCAGCGCCCAGGACAGGAACCCGTGCGCGGTATCTCGGAAATAGATCTCGTCGTCATGCACGCCCGACCATTTCGTGCGCAGCCGCCCGGCGATATAGCCGCCGAAGGCTGACGAAAACCACTGCACGATGATAAGCCAGATTGCGGTTGATACGGCGAAGGTCGTCATCGAGACGCCGGAGCCGGACCATGGCGAAACGGAGCTCAGGCCGAGACCGGAACCCAGTACGATCAAAAGAAGCGTCAGCGAGGATGCTGCCACCGCTCCTGCGATGATTGCAGCCCAGGACACAGCGGATGACGAGGATTCGCTCGGAACGACTGCCTCGGTCGATGAAATTGTTTGTTGCATGACCACCCCCTTATCGAACGAAGAGAAGGATGAGAATGATGATCGGGATAGGTATACCGAGCAGCCACAGCAGGATTCCACGACCCATGATTATTCTCCTTGGATTGCTGAGGCACCAATCGCCCCGTGCCTCAGCAACCGCAGCGCGCGATGAAAGTTCCACTGCACGAGCAGTCGCGCAGAACTTCTTTATTTCGCACGCGATGGAACCTTTCGGGCCAAGGCTTGTTGAGCAGCAACGGCGGGTGAAGTCCCCTCCTATCCCGTCGCCTCAAAGAAAAGCCGTCTCTCCCGAGGCGGCTTTTTCTTGTGACGAAACGCAGCGCGTTAAGCTTTTCGTAATTAGATTAAATCTTTAGTGAATCCGGGCGAAGTGACATTGCAAACCGTTGGGGACGGTTGACGGAATCGGAGTGCGGCAATGGTTACCCGGCTAGGCGTGGTTTTCCTGATTTCAGCGCTGTTTGCCGGCGGCTTCGCGGGCGTCGTGCACCTGTCGGACACGTCGGCCCGCTACGATACCGGTTGCCGGGTATCGACCAATCCGGCCTGCTTCGGGCCCTATCAGCGATAGGCACCGCGCCTGATCACAGCGCCGGCCGAAACCTACTTGCAGACATATTTCACGCGGCTGCCTGGCCGGGATACGTTGCTGCAAGAGACGAGCTTGGCAGGAGCGGCTGCCGCCGGCTGCGCTGCCGGGCGGGCAACGGTTCTGTTCTTGCGCGGAGCGGATCTCACACGAGGCTTGGGTTTGCTGGCCGGCGCCGCGACAGCGGGCTCGGTAGGCCGGGCAGGAAAACTTGAATAGACGACCGCGTCGCTCAGGCTCGGTTCCGGCGCACTCCGGCGCTTGAACATGTTGGACCAGTCGGTCGTCTGCCCCTGGAATTCGATGGAGCCATCGGACGTTCGCGAGCATCCGCCCGCCGCCAAGAGCCCACAACAGGTAGCGATAGTCAGCATCGACCAGACGCGGTCTACCATCACGAAGTATCCCCTAAACGATTTCACGACCGACCGACTCACACCGGCCGATCGTTATCATGATAACCGCAGTGGCCCCGCTGGAAAAGAAATGTGATCGCTGCACATTTCACGCCGGGACCACGAAACTGCCTGACGGTTTAGCGGATAACCGGGCAACCGCGTTCGCGGCTGAAGCTGACGATAATCCGCCGGCCTTCCGACCTGCCACCGACATCGATCGTGCGGCGGCCTACATCCATGATCCGTGCGCGCCGGACACCCATGCGCTCGGCCTTCTCAAGCGCCCGGTCCGGGGTACAGGAGCGCGAACCTCTGTCGTCACGGCGAGAGTCGTTGCCGTAGCGCTCGTCCCTGCGGTGGTCTCTCCTGTCGCGGCGATCGCGGCAGCCAGGATCGTAACGATGCCGGCCTTCGCAATCCTGCCGCATCAGGACGCGTGGACCGTCTTGTCCGAGTTCGAGCTGCAATGTCTGGGCCGATGCCAGTGATGGGGCAAACGACAGGCTGCCGATACCTATGAGTGCCGAAAGCGCGCAATTACGAATGAAAGAATGCATGGAAAGGCTCCTCGTTTGTCGACCTCAACGCGCTCAAGGCGGTTTTGTTCATTCGCCTTTCATGCCCTTGATCGATCGATGCCAGCTATCAGATTCTATGGCGGCAGCAACAGCAGTTTGAAAACAGCGTTATCGTTGCGTATTCAGACCCCGAAACCGAAAAGCAGGAAACGGGTTGCCCGGCAATGCATGATCGCTAGGCAATGCCGGGACAGGACACCAGGAGCAAGCCATGCGGGATCTTTTCGGCGACGCAGTCTTCCACGAACCGCCGACCGAGCAGCTCGCCGATGGCGCTATCCTGCTGCGAAGGCGCGCACTGCCTTTCGAGGCCGAATTGCTTGCCGCTCTCGAAAGCGTTGTTGCCAAGGCTCCCTTCCGTCATCTGGTGACGCCGGGCGGCTTCGAGATGTCCGTGGCGATGACCAATTGCGGCACCGCCGGCTGGGTGAGCGACCGGACAGGCTATCGCTACGATTCTCGCGACCCGCTGACGGGAAAGCCGTGGCCGGAAATGCCGGCCTCGTTCCTGAGGCTTGCGACCGAGGCGGCGGCGGATGCCGGTTATCCGGCTTTCGCGCCCGATGCCTGCCTCGTCAATCTCTACGAGCCCGGCGCGAGGCTGTCGCTGCATCAGGACAAGGACGAGCGCGACCTTGCCAATCCGATCGTCTCCGTCTCACTCGGCCTGCCCGCGACCTTCCAGTTCGGCGGCCTGAAACGAACCGACCCGATCCGCAAAATACCGCTGCACCATGGCGACGTTGTCGTGTGGGGCGGCCCCTCACGCCTGTTCTATCACGGCGTTCTGGCACTGAAGGACGGCGACCACGAAACGCTGGGGCGCAGGCGCATCAACCTGACCTTCCGCAAGGCGCTTTGATTTCAGCGTCGTCCGGCAAGGCAGGTTTCGGGTGGTTGCCATCGAGGCAGGCCTCTATCTTGTATAACCAGCTGAACAGGATCAACGGCAATGAACGCACGAGCAAAGATCGCCGAAGCCCCACCCTCAATAAGCACCGCCACCGACCGCGCCGCCGGATATGATTGGGACGCGCTCGCCGGCGATCTGAGCGGCTATGGCTGCGCCGTGCTGGAAAATCTGCTGACGCAGCGGGAATGCCGCGACATCGCAGAGCTCTACCCGCATGAGGAGCATTTTCGCAGCCATATCCATATGGCGCGGCATGGTTTCGGCAAGGGCGAGTACCGCTATTTCCGCTACCCGCTGCCGGATCTTCTTGGCGACCTGCGCACCGTGCTCTATCCCCGTCTCGCGCCCATCGCCAACGACTGGAACGCTCGCATGAGCATTGCTGCGCGCTACCCGGAAACCCATGCCGAATTCCTGAAAGCCTGCCATGACGCCGGCCAGACCCGCCCGACGCCGTTGCTGCTGCAATATGTGCCGGGCGACTTCAACTGCCTGCATCAGGACCTTTACGGCGATCTCGCCTTCCCGCTGCAGGTGGCGATCCTGCTGTCGGAACCGGGCAAGGATTTCACCGGCGGCGAATTCGTGCTGACCGAACAGCGCCCGCGCATGCAGAGCCGCGCCGAGGTCGTGCCGCTCCGCCAGGGCGACGCTGTGGCTTTTGCCGTGCACAACCGGCCGGTTCAGGGTACGAAGGGCAGCTACCGGGTCAATCTGCGCCACGGCGTCAGCCGGGTTCGCTCAGGCAAACGGCACACCGTCGGCATCATCTTTCACGACGCCAAATGAACAGCATGAGAACGAAGGCATCCGCCCCGGCACGAGACGAAAAAGCCCTGGTGGCGCTTACCACAGAGACGATCGACACGCCGATCGGCCATCTCGTGCTGCTGGCGGATGGCGAGGGCAGGCTGTGCGCCGCCGAATTCGAAGATTGCGGCCATCGCCTCGATCGCTGGCTGCGCCGCCGCTTCGGGCCCGATGGCTATGTGCTGGTGCCCGGCCATGTCCCGGCGGCGACCGCAAAAGCATTTTCAGATTACTTTGACGGCAAGATCGAGGCTCTTGACGAGATCACGGTCAAGCTGAGCGGTACCGATTTCCAGAACGAGGTCTGGCAAGCCTTGCGCCAGGTCGAGCCGGGCAAGCCGCTCGCCTATTCGGCCCTTGCCGCGCGCATTGGAAAGCCCAAGGCCATTCGCGCCGTGGGTACCGCCAACGGCGCCAATCCGCTTTCTATCGTCGTCCCCTGTCATCGGCTTGTCGGTGCCGGCGGCGATCTGGTGCGCTATGGCGGCGGCCTCGAGCGCAAGCGCTGGCTGCTTGACCACGAAGCAAATACCGGGAGCGCATGAATCGGGTCGTTTGCGCCGTCGCAGGGGCTTATCTTCCAGTCACGTTGAAAATTTCGAAGGATTGGAAAAATGCACACCACAATTCGCTATGCCTGGGGCCAAAGCTCCCTCGGTGACTTCATCGCCGCACGTTCCGAGCGCGGCCTCGTCATGTTCGAGTTTTCGGATCGGCGCGCGGCTTCGCTCGATGCCCTGCGCGAGCGGTTCGCGGACGCCGATCTTGTCGAGGACTGGCTCGCCGATACGGTCACGAAGCTTGCCGATCTGATAGATCACCCGGAACAGGACATCGATCTGCCGCTAGACCTGCGCGGCAGCGACTACGAGCAACGCGTATGGGAAGCGCTGCGCGCGATCCCCGCCGGCAAGACCACCAGCTATGGCGACATCGCAGCAAAGCTCAGCAATCCACGCGAGGCCCGCGAAGTCGCGGAAGCCTGCGCCGCCAACACGGTAGCCATCCTCGTGCCCTGCCATCGTGTGGTGAAAAAGGACGGCTCGCTGTCCGGCTATCGCTGGGGTTTTCAGCGCAAGCGCGCGCTGCTGTCGCGCGAGCAGAAGGCCGTGGCTTTCGAGCTGGCTTGAGTGTGGCTGTGAGAAGCCCCCTCTCCGTGTCGGCTTTGCCGAGCCACCTTGCCGGGGCGAGCCGCGGGTCTCGCCCGTCCTTCGGACCCCCGCAAGCGGGGCGAGGAACTGGCACTCGCGAAGGTCTCGGCATCGCAGAACTTGAGTTCCTCGCCCCCGCGAAGCGGGGGAGAGGTGGCGCGCGAAGCGCTACGGAGAGGGGTCTTGCGCCGATCTAAACACTCAAACGACCGAACGCTCTAGCTCGACCAACCCCTCACACCCGCTCCAGCGCGATCGCAATCCCCTGCCCGACACCAATGCACATCGTGGCCAGCGCCAGCCTGCCGCCGCGCTCCCGAAGCTCGAGCGCTGCCGTGCCGGCAATGCGTGCGCCCGACATGCCGAGCGGATGGCCGAGCGCGATCGCGCCACCATTCGGGTTGACGTGCTCCGCGTCTTCGGCAATGCCGAGTTCGCGGAGCACGGCGATGCCTTGGGAGGCAAATGCTTCGTTGAGTTCGATGACGTCGAAATCGCTCGGCTTGATGCCGAGCCGGGCGCAGAGCTTTTGCGTCGCCGGCGCCGGGCCCATGCCCATTATGCGCGGCGCAACACCAGCCGCAGCACCACCAAGAACCCGGGCGATCGGCGTCAGGCCGTATTTCTTCACCGCAGCTTCCGAGGCGACGATAAGGGCGGCAGCGCCGTCATTGACGCCCGAGGCGTTGCCCGCCGTCACCGTGCCGCCCTCCTTTTTGAAGGGCGTCGCCAGCTTGGCCAGCGTCTCGACGGTCGTGCCGGCGCGCGGATGCTCGTCCTTGGCAACAACGATCGCATCGCCCTTGCGCTGCGGGATCGTCACCGGCGTGATTTCCTTCGCGAGCCGGCCATTGGCCTGCGCCGCAACTGCCTTGTCCTGGCTGCGCACGGCAAAGGCGTCCTGGTCGGCGCGGCTGACGGAAAAGTCCTCGGCGACGTTCTCGCCGGTCTCCGGCATGGAATCGACGCCATACTGCTTCTTCATCAGCGGGTTGATGAAGCGCCAGCCGATCGTCGTGTCATAGATCTCGGCATTGCGCGAAAAGGCGGTGTCGGCCTTGGGCATGACGAACGGCGCGCGGCTCATGCTCTCGACGCCACCGGCGATCATCAGCTCCGCCTCGCCCGCCTTGATGGCGCGCGCGGCAATCGTCAGCGCATCCATGCCCGAGCCGCACAGCCGGTTGACCGTCGAGCCCGGCACTTCCTTGGGCAGACCGGCCAGCAGCAGCGCCATGCGCGCGACATTGCGGTTGTCCTCGCCGGCCTGGTTGGCGCAGCCATAAATGACATCGTCCACCGCTGCCCAGTCGACCGAGCCGTTGCGCTCGATCAGCGCCTTCAGCGGCACCGCACCGAGATCGTCGGCGCGAACCGACGACAGCGAGCCGCCAAAACGGCCGATCGGCGTGCGGATGTAATCGCAGATATATGCGTCAGCCATTTTTCAAACCTCCGGTACGATAAGATCTTTGACAGTGCCTTCGACCGCCAGGGTGGCTTCGGTCAAGGCCTGCAATTCTTCGAGGCTGATGCTCGGCAGTTTTTCCCGAAGAACGAAGCGGGCATTCACGATGTCGACCACGGCGAGACTGGTATAGACGGTCGTCACGCAGCCGACGCCGGTCAGCGGCAGGCGGCACTGCTTGAGCAGCTTGGGCCGCCCGTCCTTCGTCGTGTGGTCGGTAATGACGCAAACCCGCTTGGCGCCATGGACAAGGTCCATCGCGCCGCCCACCGCCGGCACCGAACCAGGACCCGTGCTCCAGTTGGCCAGATCGCCGTTTTCGGCAACCTCATAGGCGCCCAGGATGGCGACATCCAGATGGCCGCCGCGCACCATGGCAAAGCTGTCGGCGTGGTGGAAGAATGCAGCGCCCGGATTGAGCGTAATGGCCTTCTTGCCGGCGTTGATAAGGTCCCAGTCCTCCTGCCCGGCGGGCGGTGCCTCGCCGAAATCGAGGATGCCGTTCTCGGTGTGATAGATGACCTCGCGGCCCTTGGGCTTGAACTTGGCGACCATCTCGGGAAAGCCGATGCCGAGATTGACATAGGCGCCGTCCGGAATGTCCTGCGCCGCGCGCCATGCGATCTGTGCATTCGTCAGTTTGGCGGTCATCACTTGGTCACCTCGCGCAACAGAGCTTCTTCCTGCTTCGGGTTCGGCACTTCGACGATACGGTTCACGAATATGCCCGGCGTCACGACATGTTCGGGGTCGATCCCGCCCGGCTCAACGATCCGGCTTGCCTGCACGATGGTGATGGCAGCCGCAGTCGCCATCAGCGGCGAGAAATTCCGCGCCGCCATGTGATAGGTGAGATTGCCCTTGTGGTCGGCCAGTTCAGCCTTGATCAACGCCACGTCCGCCTTGAGCCAGCGCTCCTGAACGTATTTCCTGCCGTCGAATTCGCCGACCGGCTTTCCTTCCGCAACCAGCGTGCCGAAGCTCGTCGGCGTGTAGAAGGCGGGGATGCCTGCACCGCCGGCGCGGATGCGCTCGGCCAGCGTTCCCTGCGGCACCAGTTCGAGCTCGATTTCGCCGGCCAGATACTTGTCGGTGAAGGCCTTCGGGTCCGTCGAGCGGGGAAACGAGCAGACCATCTTGGCGACCATGCCGGCATAGATCATCGCCGCAATGCCGACCGCGCCATTGCCGGCATTGTTGTTGACGACGGTAAGCCGGCCCGGCGAGCCGGTCTTCTTGTAGCGCTCGACCAGCGCATGAATGAGCTCGATCGGCGCGCCAGCGCCACCGAACCCACCGATCATCACCACCATGCCGTCCTGAATGTGGGAGACGGCGTCCTCCACGCTTGGACTGATTTTACTCATCGTTGATCCTCACCCATCCCGATTGGTGGTGGCAGCAACCGCAGCCGGAAACCGCACTACCGCCTCATTCGCAACTCACCAGTATCAATCAAAAAGTTCGTATTGCGAACATTTGTTTTGTATGCGATACTTTGTGAATGAAATCCGATGGAAAGTCAATCCGGCCCCTTGGCCGGAAGACCCGTTTTTGGAGCCACGCCAATGCGCGATGAAGAGACCGCCCGCGATCACGTTGGCTCGCTGGAACGCGGCCTCGGCGTGATGGAGATTCTCGCCGCGCACCCGGCTGGGCTGACGCTGACGGAAATGGCCGAAAAGGCCGGGCTGACCCGCGCCGGCGCAAGGCGCTTCCTGCTGACGCTGGTCGCCACCGGCTACGCCACCCAGACCGGCCGCCAGTTCGCCCTCTCGCCGCGCCTGCTTTCGGTGGCGCGCACATGGCTGCAGGGCACGTCGCTATGGGGTTTTGCCGAGCCCTTCATGCGGCAGACGGCGACGGCACTGCAGGAATCCTGCTCGGCGACCATTCTGTCCGGCGAGGATGTCGTCTATGTCGCCCGCGTCCAAGGCCCGCGCATCGTCAGCCTCGATCTGAGTGTCGGCGCGCATCTGCCGGCCTATTGCACCGGTATGGGTCGTGTCCTTCTGTCCGGGCTGAAGCCGGAAGAACTCACGACATTTCTCAACAAGGCGAAACTCACGCCCAAGACGGAAAAGACCGTCACCGACAGGAAGCAGCTCGCCACGATCATCGCCCGGGTGAAGCAGGACGGTTACGCGGTCGTCGACGAGGAACTGGAAATCGGCCTGCGCTCGGTCGCGGTGCCATTGCGCGACCGCTCCGGCGCCGTCGTCGCGGCAATCAACGTCTCGACACAGTCGGCGCGTTATCCAGTTGCGGAGATGGAGCGGAAGTTCCTGCCGCTGTTGCAGGAAACGGCGGCGCGGATTGAGGATTTTTTCGTGTAGTTGCGGATAGGTTTGGGCTGCAGAAGGACCCCTCTCCGTCTCGGCTTCGCCGAGCCACCTCTCCCCATTTCATGGGGCGAGGAACCCAAGTCCTGCCATGCCGCGACCTCGGCGGGTGCCGGTTCCTCTCCCCCGCAAAGCGGGGGAAAGGGGGGTCTGCTGCGTCTACACCTCACCGTTATCTCGATGAACAACGCTTTTTGCCCCCTCAATGCAGCCCACCAATCCCCAGCAACCTCTCCACCACCTCCGGCTGCGCCGCCAGCTCCGCCGGCGTTCCCGACCAAGCCACGCGCCCGCGCTCCAGAATGATCGCGCGGTCGGCGAAATCCAGCGCGCTTTGAATGCGCTGCTCGACCAGAACCACCGTCATCTCACCACCCGAAGCGAGCTTCGAGAACGCCGCCATCAGCTCCTCGCAAATGACCGGCGCCAGCCCTTCCAGCGGCTCGTCCAGCAGCAGCACCGTCGGCTTGCCGAGAATGCTGCGCGCGGTGGTCAGCATCTGCTGCTCGCCGCCCGAAAGCTGCGAGCCGAGATTCTTTCGCCGCTCGGCCAGGCGTGGGAACATCTCATAGGCTTCCGAAATCGCCGAGCGGTCGCGGTCCTTCAAGCCGACGAACAGATTTTCTTCGACCGTCAGCGATGGAAAGATGCAGCGCGCCTGCGGCACATAGCCAAGGCCGCTTCTGGCGCGCGACGAGCTTTCGAGATTGGTCAGCTCGGTATCCCCCATGCGGATCGCGCCGCCATAGCGCTTGGTCTGGCCGGCGATGGTGGCGAGCAGCGTCGTCTTGCCCATGCCGTTGCGGCCGAGCACGGCAAGGCGCGAGCCGGCCGGCACGGAAAAGCTGACGCCCTCCAGCACGCGCGTCGGCCCGTAGCCGGCGCTGAGATCGGTGACTTCAAGCGGCGTGGCTGGCATTGGCATAGTTTCCGAGATAGGCCTCGCGCACGCGCGCATCACTGGTCACATCCTGCGGCGAACCGTCGAAGATGATGGCACCGGCCGCAAGCACGATGACGCGCTTGGCGAAGCGGAAAACGAGGTCCATGTCGTGCTCGATCATCAGCACGGCAAGGTCGGGCGGCAGCCCGGCAAGGGCCGCCTCGATGCGCGGCGTATCGCTCTGCGGCACGCCTGCCGCCGGCTCGTCGAGCAGCAGCACTTTCGGCTTCAGCGCCAGCGCCAGCGCGATTTCCAGCAGGCGCTGCTGGCCATAGGCGATCTCGCTGACCTTGCGCGTGGCGATATGGTCGAGGCCGAGCGTGGCGAGCAGCGCATCGGTTTCCTTCATCACGTCAGGCATGGCGTGGAAATTGCCAAAGACGCGGCCCGAGCGCCCGGTGCGCTGCAGGATCGCAATGGCAATATGCTCCTCCGGCGTCATCTCGGAAAACAGCCGCGTCACCTGAAACGACCGCACCAACCCCTGTCGAACACGACTCGTTGGGCCATGCGCGGTAATGTCCTCGCCGGCGAGCAACACCTTGCCTGCATCCGGCTCCAAATGCCCGGTGACCAGATTGACGAAGGTCGTCTTGCCCGCACCGTTCGGCCCGATCAGCGCGACGCGATCGCCCGGCTGCATCGAGATCGACACGTCCTGCGTTACCGCAAGGCCGCCGAAGGATTTTCGGAGTTTTTCGACCTGGAAGACCGCGCTCATGAACGCCCCCTGTAGCGATCGAGAAGCAAAGCCGCCGTGCCGTAGAGGCCCTTCGGCGCAAACAACACCACCACGATCAGCAGCGCGCCGACGATTGTCAGCCAGTGGAACGGATTTGCTGCCGAGACAGTATCCTCGAACCACATGAAGGTGACCGTGCCGATCAGCGCGCCATAGAGCGAGCCGGTGCCGCCCAGCACCAGCATCACCAGCGCCTCCGCCGATGTGGTGAAGCTCAGACTGTCCAGCCCGACGACCTGCGTGGAGATGGCGTTGAGCGCGCCGCCAACACCGGCGACAGCACCGGAAATGACATACATCTTGATCAGCGTGCCCTGCACCGAAGCGCCCATCGCGCTCACGCGGATCGGGTCTTCCCTAATGCCGCGGCACAGCGTCCCGAAGGGCGAGCGCACCAGAAAGCGCAGCAGGATGAAGACGACGACCAGCAGCGCCACGCCGAAGCCGTAAGCCGTGCGGCCCCAGAGGTCGAAACCGAACATGCCGAACACCGGATCGGGCGAAATGCCGGCAAGGCCGTCGCTGCCGCCGGTGTAGCTCGATGCCTTGTTCGCCGCTTCGTGGAATAGGTGGATCACCGCGATGGAAAGGACGAGTTGCGCCAGCCCATGCCCGCGCAGGATGACGACGCCCGAAAGCAGACCCGCAACCGCTCCGCCAATGGCCCCCACACCGACCATGGCAATCGGGTCGGTTATGCCGAAGTGAACGGCAGCGATGCCTGACGCGTAGGCGCCCGCACCGAACAGCGCTGCATGGCCGAGCGTCGCCACGCCGCAATAGCCGGTGACGAGATCGAGCGACAGCACCAGCAGCGCGATGCCGAGAATGCGCGTCAGCAGCGCCAGGTTGTTGGGGAACAGGAAGTAGCCAATGACAGCAACGACGAGGATGATGGCAAGGCCGGCAAGATCGCGCAGCAACCAGTTCGGGCGCGCAGTTTCGGACTTGGCGGCAGCCGTGTTTTCGATCGCCGCCATCTATTTGTTCCTGCCCAGAAGGCCACGCGGGAAGACGCAGACGATTGCGATCACCGCGAGATAGAAGAAGAACTCGCCATATTCGGGCACGAGATAGCGCCCCGTCGTGTCGATGGCGCCGAGCACGAGGCAGGCGAGCAGCGCGCCAGGGATGGAACCTGCCCCGCCGACCGAGACGACGACCAGGAACGTCACCATGTAGCGCAGGGCGTAGTAAGGCTCGATCGGCAGCAGTTCCGCCCCGACGATGCCGCCGAAGGCAGCAAGCCCGACGGCGACCGCGAAGCTGACGGCATAGACGATCTTGGTGCGCACGCCGAGCGATGCGGCCATCGCAGCATTGTCGACCGATGCGCGAAGCTTCACGCCAAAGGACGTTTTCTCGATCAGATACCAGAGCGCGCCGGCAACCACGACGCCGCAGGCGATGGCAAACAGCTTATGCGCTGCGATGGAGCGGAAGCCGAGATCGACCGGACCGCGCAGGGTTTCCGGCAGCGGAATGGTCTTCAGCGTCGGGCCGAAGACATAGTTGGCGATGCCGATGACGCAGAAGGTGATGCCGATGGTCATCAGCACCTGCGTCAGTTCCGGCGCACCATAGATGCGGCGGTAGAGAAAACGCTCGATGGGAATGGCGATGATGATCGTGCCGGCAACCGCGATCAGTATTGCAACGCCATAGCCCAAGCCGAGGTCGCGCGCCGCATAGGAGGCGATGTAGCCGCCGATCATGGCGAAGGCGCCATGGGCGAGATTGACCACGCGCATCAGACCCATGGTCACGGACAGTCCTATCGAGATGACGAACAGCACCATGCCGTAGGCAAGCGCGTCCACCCCAACACTTAAAACAGTCTGCATCGCTTGATCCAACAATCGCCCGGAAGCCTGCTCGGCTACCGGGCGGTCTGCCCTGGAACGCGGCTTATTTTACAGCAGCCAGACCCGGATCAGGCTGCTTCTCGAAAGTCGCGATTTCCTTGTTGTAGTAGGTGCCGTCCTCGGCCTTGGTCACCTCGCGCAGATAGATGTTCTGCGTCATGTGGCGGCTTTCGGCGTCGATAGAGACCGGGCCGCGCGGGCTTTCCCACGCCATCCCCTTCACCGCATCGACAGCCTTCTGCGCATCCTGCTTGCCGCCGGTCGCCTCGATCATCTTGTAGATGACATGCATGCCGTCATAGGCGCCGACCGAGGGGAACGACAGTTCCGCCGGGTTGCCGATGGCCTTGTGGGCTGCTTCCACAAACTTCTTGTTCTCGGCTGAGTCATGCGAGATCGCATAGTGGAAGGTCGTCAGCATGCCTTCGGCGGAAGCGCCAAGTGCTGGCAGGTCGGATTCCTGCGTCAGGTCGCCCGGTGCAAGCAGGGTTATGCCGGCATTCTTCAGACCGTTGTCGTTGTAGGCCTTGACGAAGCCGAGCGTCGTCGGGCCGGACGGCAGGAAGGCGAAGACGGCGTCCGCGCCGGAGTCCTTCACGCGTTGCATTATCGGGCTGAAATCGTTGGTCGACAGCGGCATGCGTACCGACTCGGCGATCTCGCCGCCCTCGGCCTTGAACGTCGTGACGAAGGCGTTCTCCGAATCGACACCCGGGCCGTAGTCACTGACCACGGTGATGACCTTCTTGACGCCGCGCTCCTTGGCGACCTTGGCCATCGGCACGGAGGTCTGCCAGGTGGTGAACGACGTGCGCACCACCAGCGGGCTCTTGGTGACGATGGCCGATGTCGCGGCATTCATCACCACCAGCGGCACATTGGCCTGCTCCAGCAGCGGCGTCACCGCCATGGCGTCCGGCGTGAAGTAGAAGCCGGCGAGATACTGCACGCCTTCCTTCACCACCAGTTCCTGCGCCAGCGCCTTGGACTGCGCCGGATCGGCCTGCGGCACGTCACGATAGACGATCTCGATGTCGTCGTCACCGACCTTGCTGCCGTTCAGCGCCATCCAGGCATCAATGCCCGCCTTGAAATTCTTGCCCTGGATGGCGAACGGCCCGGAGAACGGGCCGACGACGCCGACCTTGATCGTATCGGCATAGGCCGAGCCGCATAGCGCGAGTGCCGCAGTCGCGGCCAAGAGAAGCTTTTTCATATTTTCCTCCACCAGATCACAGCGGCTCCTCCCAACGAGCCACACCAAACCCACCATCGCAACTGTCATGCTCGAAACGGTAATGTAAAATGAAAAGAAACAAGCAATGCATAATCACCGGGATATATGTCCCGACGTCATCGACGGCTTTTAATAAGGCAACCCGACATAGTTCTCTGCAAGTGACGTAGCGGCCGCCTGGGAATGGACGAGATAATCCAGCTCGGCCTCCTGAATGCGCTGACCGAAGGCGTCCGTATCGGGAAAGCGATGCAGCATCGTCGTCATCCACCAGGAAAAGCGCACCGCCTTCCACACCCGCGAAAGCGCCTTGCCGGAATACGCGTCCATGCCCGCCGGTGACTTGTCGAGATAGAACTCTTTTAAGCCCGAAAACAGGTAGCGCACATCGCTTGCCGCAAGGTTCAGGCCCTTGGCGCCGGTCGGCGGCACGATGTGGGCAGCATCGCCCACCAGCGACAATCGTCCGAACTGCATCGGCTCGGCCACGAACGAGCGCAACGGTGCTATCGACTTCTCGAAGGACGGGCCAACCGTGACCTTTTCGGCCGCTTCCTTCGGCAGACGCAGGCGCAGCTCGTCCCAAAAGCGCTCGTCGCTCCAGTTCTCGACCTTGTCGTCAATCGGGCATTGCACATAGTAGCGGCTGCGATGCTCCGACCGCATCGAGCAGAGCGCGAAGCCGCGCGGGTGATTGGCATAGATCAGCTCATGGTCGGCCGGCGGCACTTCGGCCAGAATGCCGAGCCAGCCGAACGGATAGGCGCGCTCGAACAGTTTCAGCGCATCCTGCGGCACCGACTTGCGGCTGACGCCGTGAAACCCGTCGCAGCCAGCGATGAAATCGCAATCGATGCGATGGGTGACGCCGTCCTTTTCATAAGTGACGAACGGTGAAGCCGTATCGAAGCCTTGCGGCAGCACATTCTTGGCGTCGTAGACGGTCATCAGCCCAGCTGCGCTGCGCTTGTCCATAAGGTCGTGGGTCACCTCGGTCTGGCCGTATACCGTCACGCGCTTGCCGCCGGTCAGCGCCGCCAGATCGATACGGTGCAGCCGGTTGTCGAATGCAAGCGAGATACCGTCATGCGGCAGGCCCTCGGCACGCATGCGGGCGCCCGCGCCGGCCTCGTCCAGCAGATCGACAGTCCCCTGCTCCAGCACGCCGGCGCGCACGCGGCCAAGCACATAGTCGCGGTCGACGCGTTCGAGGATGACATTCTCGACGCCGATGCCAGCCAGAAGCTGCCCGAGCAGAAGGCCGGACGGACCCGAGCCGATGATGACGACCTGCGTGCGCATTCTTTTCCTTTCGCCAGGGGCGAGGAGTCTAAACGCCGATGCTTTCGATCTGTCCCGCAAGCTCGCCGGCAAGCCGCAGCGAGGCGGCCGTCGTCGCCGCCATCTGCGGCAGGATCAGCCATTCCAGCGTCCAGGCCGAGCCCGAGCGCTCCTGCTCATGAACCAGCGCCTGATGCATGCCCGAAAGCTGGGTCGCATTGAACCGTGCCAGCGAGACAAGAACCTCCGCGGCCACCGGGTTCTGCTTGTGCGGCATGGCCGACGAGCCGCCACCGCCCTTCAGCGCAATCTCGCCGCCGGCCTGCGCCATCAGCGCGACGTCCTGCCCGAACTTGCCGAGGCTGCCGCAGACCAGCGACAGCCAGTTGGCGAGATCCGCCAGCCGGTCGCGCTGGCTGTGCCATTGCGGCGCGTCGGCCAGTCCGAGCTTTGTCGCCAGCGCCTTGCGCAGGGATAACGCCTTGTCGCCGAATTTCTCCAGCGTGCCGGCTGCTCCGCCAAACTGGACGACGAGCAATTCCTGTTTCTGCTGCACCAGTCGCGCGCGATGCCGGACCAACGGCTCCCGCCACGCCCTGATGCGATCCGAAACGGATATCCCGATCGCCGCCTGCATCCGCGTCTTGCCCATCAAGGGCCTTGCGCCGAAACGGTCTTCAACCGCCGCAAACGCATCGACCAGCGCCGCAAGCAGCCGGTCGAAATGCTCGATCACCGGCTTCAGCCGCAGGATCAGCCCGGTATCGATCACGTCCTGGCTGGTCGCGCCGAAATGCACGGCTTTGTCATGCGGCTTGCCGACAGCCGCGCGAAGCTGGCGTACCAGTTCCGGCACCACGACACCGTCGCGCGCGACGCCTGCCTTCAGCGCTACCATATCCGGCTTGAACGAACCTAGCGCCGACACGATTGCCGAAGCCGCCTCCGTCGAAACGATCCCCTCGCCCGCTTCCGCTTCGGCCAATGCCCGCTCGAAATCGACCATCGCCGCGATCTCGGCTTCCACCGAAAAATGCCGCGCCGTCTCCGCGTCGCCGAGCAGACCAGACAAAAAGGGGTGATCGAAGGGGGACACGGTCATGGTTCAGATATCGAAGAAGACCGTTTCCTTCTCCCCCTGGAGATGGATGTCGAAGATGTAGGAGCCGTCGCCCTGCCGAACGGCAATCAGCGTCGGCACGCGCACGCGGTGTTCGATCCGGGCCAGCACCGGGTCCTCCGCATTGGCCTTTTCCTCCTCGGGAAAATACATGCGGGTATGCAGCCCGATATTGATGCCGCGCGCCACGATCCACACCGTGATGTGCGGCGCCATCAGCCGGCCGTCCTTGAACGGTACCCGGCCCGGCTTGACCGTCTCGAACATGCACTCGCCCGTGTCCATGTCAGTTGCCTTGCGGCCCCAGCCGACGAAATTCGGATCTGCCGCGCCGCGCATTTCCGACGGCGAATTGTAGAGCCCGTCGGTGTCTGCCTGCCAGATCTCGACAAGCGCATCCTTCAGCGGCGTGCCGGTGCCGTCGAGCACCCGCATGCGCACGTTGATGCGCTCGCCTTTGGTCTTGTCGTTGACCATGCCGGCGCCAAGATCGTTCTCGTAGACCCCGCCAATGCCACAAAAGTTAGGCGTCAGGCCTATATGGACGTAAGGCCCCGCGGTCTGCGAGGCGCTTTCCCTGAGGCGATCGAGTGACTGCGCCATCAATTGCCCTCCAGCCTGTTTTCGAACAGCGACGAACGCCGACCGCGCAGCACGATGTCGAACTTGTAGGCGCGCGCATCCATCGGGATGGTCGCCTGCATATCGAGCGCGGCGATCAGCGTTTCGACAGCCGCCCTGTCGGGAATGGTCTTCACGATCGGGCACTGCCAGATCATCGGGTCGCCCTCGAAATACATCTGCGTGATCAGCCGCTGCGCAAAGCCGTGGCCGAAGACCGAGAAATGGATATGCGCCGGCCGCCAGTCGTTCGGGCCGTTCGGCCAGGGATAAGGCCCGGGCTGGATGGTGCGGAAGGCATAGCCGCCATCCTCATCCGTGATGGTGCGCCCGCAGCCGCCGAAATTCGGGTCGAGGGCGGCGACATAGCCTTCCTTTTTGTGGCGGTAGCGGCCGCCGGCATTGGCCTGCCAGAATTCGAGCAGCGCGCCCGGCACGCCCTTGCCGCGTTCGTCCAGCACGCGGCCATAGACGACAATGCGCGGGCCGATGGCGCTTTCGCCGGGCCTGGCGAAATTGTGGATCAGGTCGTTGTCGAGCTCGCCCAGTATGTCATGGCCGAAGGCCGGCCCGGTGATTTCCGACAGCGTGTTGTCGAGCGACAGCAGCGCCTTCTGCGGCGAGCGCAGCACGGAGGTCTTGTAGCCGGGCGTGAAAGCCGCCGGATGCCAGGCGCGGTCGCGCTGGAAGAAGGCGCCGGTTTCCGGCTTGCGGTTCGACAGGGGATCGGCAGTCATTTTGCGTTATCGCCCTGCGCGTCCATTTCGGCAAACACTTCCTTGGCGATCTTGATGGCCCGGTTCGCCGCCGGCACGCCGGCATAGATCGCGACATGCAGGAAGGCTTCACAGATGTCCTCGCGCGTGGCCCCGGTGTTGGCAGTGGCGCGCACATGCATGGCAACCTCCTCGTCGTGGCCGAGGGCTGCCAGCAGTGCCAGCGTCACCATCGAACGCTCCCGCTTGCTCCAGCCCGGCCGTGCCCAGACGGTGCCCCATGCCGCTTCCGTTATCAACTGCTGGAACGGCTGGTCGAAATCGGTCGAAGCCTTCGAGGCGCGGTCGACATGGGCATCGCCGAGCACGGACCGCCTGACGGCGAGCCCTTCGCGATACCTCGCCGAGTGCTGAGCCGGTTGATGCATGGTTTTATTCTCCGGATGGAAGATCGGCGATGAAGCCGCGAATGAGATCGACCAGCGCTTCCGGCTGCTCGACGCAAGGAATGTGGCCGGCCCCGGAAATTATCTCGAACCGGCTGCCTGGAATGAGATCGGCCATCGAGCGCACGAGGTCGGGTGGCGTGGAGCCGTCCTGGTCGCCGACGACGCAGAGCGTCGGCACCGCGATTGCCTTGGCCGCTTGCGTATAGTCGGCGTCGCGAAGTGCAGCGCAGGTCCCGGTGTATCCGGCGACGGGCTGGCGCATCAGCATGTTGCTGTAGCCGGTCAGTTCGTCCTTGCGGTCCATGTGGAAGGCCGGCGTGAACCACAGCCGCATCACCGGCTCGACCAGAACCTCGATGCCCTTGCTTTCGACCGTCGCAATGCGGGTGTTCCAACTATCGGCGGTGCCGATCTTGTGGGCCGTGTCGCAAAGCGCCAGCGCGCGCACCAGATCGGGGCGCTTGGCATAGAGGCCCTGCGCGATCAGCCCGCCCACCGAGAGGCCGCAGATAATCGCATTCTTGACCTTCAGATGATCGAGCAACCCGGCAAGATCGTCGACATGATCCTCGATCGAATAGGGCGCAGCACCCACGTCCGACAGGCCGTGACCGCGCTTGTCATAGGTTACGATCGGGAAATCGCCGGCAAGCTGGATGATCACGTCACGCCAGATGCGAAAATCCGTGCCGAGCGAATTGGCGAAGACGATGACCGGCTTGTCCGCAGGCCCGCCGATAAGCTGGTAGTGCAGCGTAACGCCGCTGATTTCGATGAATTGCAATGGCTTGGCTCCTCGCTTCGGAAAATGACCTAGTTGTTTGGTTTGGTAAAATGATATTTTGTGGCATTCTCTTAACTCAGGGGTTATGAAAATCCATGATCGAGAGCCGCGTCAGGTTTCGTCACCTCCAGACCTTCCTTGAAGTCGCGCGTCAGAAAAGCGTGGTCAAGGCGGCGGGGCTGCTCAATGTCAGCCAGCCGGCCGTCACCAAGACCATCCGCGAGCTTGAGCAGGCGCTCGGCGTTGCCGTTTTCGAGCGTGACGGGCGCGGCATCAAGATCACGCGTTCGGGCGAGATCTTCATGCAGCATGCCGGCATGGCGATCACGGCGCTCAGGCAAGGCATCGATTCCGTTTCCAATGCCGGCACCGATGGCGGGCCGCCGATCCGCATCGGCGCACTGCCCACGGTCTCGGCGCATATCATGCCCCGCGCCATGACCCTGTTCCTGAAGGAGAAGACCGGCGCGACGATCAAGATCGTCACCGGCGAGAATTCCGTGCTGCTCGATCAACTGCGTCTCGGTGAACTCGACCTCGTCGTCGGGCGGCTGGCCGCGCCCGAGAAGATGACGGGCTTCTTCTTCGAGCATCTCTATTCCGAACAGGTGGTCTTCGCGGTTCGGCCAAAACACCCGCTGCTGCGCGCCGGCCAGGACGTATTCGAGCAACTGAGCAATTATCCGGTGCTGATGCCGACGCGTGGCTCGATCATCCGGCCCTTCGTCGAACGCTTTTTCATCACCAATGGCGTCGCAGCCATCCCGACCGAGATCGAAACCGTCTCCGATTCCTTCGGCCGCGCCTTCGTTCGCCAGAGCGACGCGGTCTGGATCATCTCCGCCGGCGTCGTCGCCGACGACCTGAAGACCGGCGTGCTCACGACGCTTCCCATCGACACCAGCGAAACAAAAGGTCCGGTCGGCCTGACCATGCGCACCGACACCGCAACCTCGGCCGCCTTTTCCATCCTGCTCAAGACGGTGCGCGAGGCGGCGCAAGGACAAGGGTAGATTTCTCAAGCAGCGTAGGAACCCCTGCACTCTTGAGGCCCGGCACAGGGCGCTAACGCCTGTGCCGGGCCTCTTCAACTCGCTGCTAGAAACTCCGGCACGATGGCCTGAAACGCGCGCCGTCCTAGATCACGAAGAACTCACCAGCCGACATCGCCAGCCCAGTGGAGAGCGTGGCGAATTGCACGGCAGCCGCACCTCCTGCACCGTCCTTGTCGAACAGAAGCGCACCGGTCGTTGCGTTGTAGATGATGCGGTCAGATGCATCGTGAGCTGCGGTGCCGGCGTAGAAGGCACCCGCCGTCAACACACCGCCGGCGAGACCGGTAAAGATGCTGTTCTCCAGCTGGATCGTATCCTGCGCGACATTGTAGTCGTTGATCTTGTCGATGTTGTTCGAGCCAAGCGGTTTGTTGAAGACGAAGCTGTCATTGCCATCGCCGCCGACCAGCGTGTCCGCGCCTTTGCCGCCATCCAGCGTGTCATTCCCGATGCCACCGCGAAGAATGTTCTTCCCGTCATTGCCAATAAGCGTGTTGTTGAGGGTGTTGCCGTTCCCGGTGAGATCGGCCGTACCGAGAAACTCCAGCCGCTCGACATTGGCATCGAGTATCCAGTCGATGTAGGAGCGCACGGTGTCCGAGCCCTCCGCCGCGTTTTCGATCGTACGGTCATCCGCGGATGACACTACATAGATGTCGTTTCCGGTACCGCCATACATATTGTCCTTGCCGGCCTGTCCGTTTAGGACGTCGTGACCGCTTTCGCCGTAGAGCTTGTCATTGCCCGCGCCGCCTTCCAGCGTGTCGCCGCCGCCCCCGCCCTTCATCAAGTCAACGAGTTCGTATCCGACAATGACATCATCGGCTCCATCGCCGGTCGAAACCCGCACGGACTGATGTATCTCGGCGATGACATCGTTGTTTGCACCGTCGTGCCAGGACATCACGAACTTGCCGTCGTTCAGTGCCGCGATCGACGTCTTGACCTCGTTGCCGGTGCCGGCGTTGACCCGAAGCCCGCCGGGCGACAGCACCGCGCCGGTATCGCCGTCGACAAAGGACACCATGGGATCGGTGTCGCCGAAAAGATTGTCATGATAGCTGATCGCGACCACACCGTTCGAAAGCTGGACTGCGCTTGGCTGGAACTCCGACTGCGAGTTGTCAGTGATTTGCGTCAGACCCTGATAGGTGCCGGTGCTGCTGTAACGTGCAAAGCTGATTTCGCGTTCGCTGCCCCAGCCATTGTCCTCATAGACGATGCCGAAGCCGCCATTGGCGAGCGCCACGACATCGGGATTCTCGTTGATCGTGCCGACAGTATCGAGGAGTGCCGGAGGTTTGCGAACACTGCCGTTCGCATTGTAGATCGCCGACCAGAGTTCGGTCTCCCCATTGAATTCTTTCTGCCACGCCACGGCAAAACCGCCGTCGGCCAACGCGGCAACCTTGGCGTTGGTATGCTTTCCGGTGGCATCTATCGTGAACGTGGAAACGGCGGGGCCATTGTTGAGCCTGACCGACACGACGATGTCGGATTCGGTCGCGCTGATCGTATCCTGCCCGACGATGACGAAGCCGCCCCCGGTCAGTGCGGCCACGTCCGGATTGCTGGTATTGGGATTTCCCAGGTCGATATCGGCCAGGATGTCGCTGCCATCCGGCGCGCTGATCTCGAAAACGAGGCTGTCGCTGTCCTGGAAAACCACGACATTGTTGCCGTTCGACAATTGGGCGATCACCGGATTGGCGGCGGTAACCCCGATGTTGCTGATCGGGAAGCTAGCCCCGACCGCATTGCCCGCGGAATCGAACATCTTTGCATAGACGTTGTTGTCGGCAGTTGTGTAAGTCGCGGCGAAACCGCCGCCGGGCAGGCTTGTCAGCTGTCCGCCCGAACCATCCAGGCTGATCGTCACGGATTTGAGCAGTTCGCTTGTGAAAGTCGTCGTTACAGTCATTACAGCCCCCCTTGTGGCTCGCTAGATTCTCGTCCGGTCGGCGACGATGAGGATTGGTTGTTCGATGCGGCGCAGCGCGGATGATGTCGGCCATCGCAACTGCGATCTGGGCCTCGAACCGTTCTGCGTAACCGCATGCAGCGCCTGTCGTCTGGTTTTGACCGCGCCGCGATGCCGGAGACCGCTAGCATGGAACCGGAGCCGGCGTATGGACGAGACGGAACACGCTATTGCAGCAGCGGAACTGCACGGCTGAAATCTGCCATCAACTCTTGATGGAAACCCAAAATTCCGGCAATTTCCGCTTCGGATCTTGTGGGGGCAGGCGACGTTGCTTCCGGACGCGGCTGAACAGGTTGCCTCATTTTCATCTGACGACATTCCCGAGCATTTCCGGGATGAATTCGTTCGCGACTTTTATGGGCGTATCCAGATGCGCCTCCAGGTCAAACCGCATCAGGACCACCCGCTGAACTTCAAGGCCCGCACGCTGATCCTTCCGGACATGATGTGTACGATGGGTTCGGTATCGCCCATGACATGGGATCGAACGCCGGATCTGATGTCGGACGACAACGACGACATCATTCTTTCGTGGAACAAGGGCGGCTATCGTTTCACCATGCCCGGACGCGGAGACTACGAGACAAAGCCCGGAACGGCCGCCATCTTGCCGCTCGACCAGCGATTCTCGATAGAAACCGAAGATTCCAGCTGGACAATGGCGCTCCAGTTCAAGCGATCGCTTCTGGCGCCGCTGGTGAAGAACCTGGATGACGTCAGCCCAGACAGCATCGCGCGCCTCCAGCCGGCTCATTGCCTCCTGTTCGATTATCTCCGGTCGGTTCTCCAGGCGTCGTCGGTCAACGGGCTCGCGCCGATGGCGTCCCGGCACATTACCGACCTGCTCGCCCTGTCGTTCGGCAGCGTCCAGCATGGCGTGCCGAACTCGGGCGTTCGCGCGGCGCGCCTGGCCGCGATCAAACAGCATGTCGCCAGGCACCTTCGCGACCCCCGGCTCAGCGCAGAACAGGTATCGCGGAAATATGCGATCAGTTCACGCTACATCCGCCAGCTCTTTTTCGAGGAAGGCACGAGTTTCTCCGACTATGTGACCGAGCGACGCCTTGCCTACGTCCACAGCTGCCTTCTCGATCGCCGGCAGGCGCTGCGGCAAATTGCCGATATAGCCTTTGAAGTCGGCTTCATCGAGCCATCCACATTCTACCGCCAGTTCAGGCTCCGCTACGGCAAGACGCCAACGGAGGTCAGGGGATCGATATAGCGTCTTGACGGAGCGGCGGCGTATCACCGCGCCGTTGTTTTGGCAGGATCGATTGCTGTTCGCTGCGGAAAGCCGTTCCCAAGCCGGCGCATTGAACCGCACCCCGACGAAACACGACCACTGCACCGAAATGCCCGACCGAAGCTTGCCTGCGGCCTCTATGCCACCGCCTGCATCTTCTTTCCGCTCGGCGCGCGCTATGCCGATCAAAATACGGGTATGACCCTAGACCTCGATAGCAACCCATGGTAGTCGCCATCGTTATGTGACAGTTTTATGACATATTTATTACTACTGGCACATACAAAGACTTCAACGAATGAGCGGGGGCTCACACGTGCAATATGCAATATCCACGGCCGTTCTGGCCGCAATAGTCCTTTTTTCAACTGCAAGCAGCGCGCACGCCTACATTGATCCGGGCTCCGGCAGCGTCATTACCACCGCAATTCTCGGATTCTTCGCAGCCATCGCATACACATTCCGGAAATATTTCTACAAGCTCACGGATATGTTGACTGGTCGAAACAAGTCCAAGAACAGCGAAGGACGTGACGACCAGTGAAGCAGGAAACAAGCGCCGCAAAATCACTCAGTCCTGACCGTGGTTCTTTCCGCGATCGTAACAATCGCGTCTACGACGACGGTACCCGTATTTATCGCGGTATCAGCGATGAAGCGCTGCATAATTGGACAAAGATTTCTTCGGAAAATTTCTTCAAGTCCATGATGCGCCATTCGAAGGTCGTGCCGACCGAACTCGTGGACGGGATGGAAATTCCCCACAACTCGGCCGCATCGAAATGGCCGGCAGTGATGTCCCATGAACGCGTGCCGTTCATTTCATATCCGTATGAATGGTCGTTCGGCATGCTCAAGGATGCCGCATTGCTCACGCTTGACCTGCTCGAGCGTTCAATTCCCAATGGATGGACGCTGAAGGACGCATCCGCCTACAACGTCCAATGGGTCAATTGCCGCCCCGTTTTCATCGATGTTCCGTCGTTCGAACCTTACACGGCCGGTGATCCATGGCGGGGCTACCGCCAGTTTTGCATGATGTTCCTGTTTCCCTTGATGCTTCGCGCCTACAAGGAGATCGACTACATTCCCCTGCTTCGAAGCAGTCTCGACGGCATCGACCCGTCACTGGCATCGAAAATCCTGACCGGTTTCAGCCGGTTCCGGAAGGGCGTTTTCGGCAATGTCTATTTGCACGCCAAGATGCAGGAGCGGGCGGCAAGCCGGGATCTCAACGAGGCGAAATCGCTTACGGAAACAGCTCAGGGCAACGTCTCCAGGTCGCGTTCCTTCAAGCATTCGGAAGCGATGGTGCTCGGAACGATCCAGGGGCTGCGCCGGACGATCAACAAGCTTCAGACCCCCGAATCCCGAACGACATGGGGAAGCTACGACACCGATCACAGCTACGCAGAAGCTTCGTTTGACAGCAAGAAGAGCTTCGTGGAGCGTCACGCCGCCGAAAAACACCGGAAGATGGTGTGGGATATCGGGTGCAACACCGGGACCTTCTCTCGTTTGGCAGGAAAAGGCGCCGACGTGGTGATTTCGATCGATGGCGATGCCAAGGCGATCGATCGTCTCTACAATTATGAAAAAGCACAGCCGGCTTCGAATATACTTCCGCTGATCATGGACCTGAGCAACGTATCGCCCAACCAGGGTTGGCGCGGCGCCGAGCGAAAGGCGCTGGATGGAAGGGGCACGCCCGACCTAGTGCTCTGCCTGGCGCTCATCCACCACATCGTCATTTCCGCCAACATCCCGTTGTCGGAATTCGTCGATTGGCTGCACAGTCTCGGAAGCGACTTGATCATCGAGTTCGTCAGCGTGTCCGACGACATGTCGCAGATGCTGCTGCGCAACAAGGTCAACCAGTACGACGACTTTACGGAGGCTCACTTCGAAGAGATCGTCAAGAAGAAATACGCCATCATCGATGCCGAGTCGCTCAAGGGCGGGGCTCGCAAAATCTACTATCTACGCCCTCTCTGACCCCTTTAGGTTAGCCGGCGTCGCGACAAAGGTGCAAACGGATGCAGCTTCTGGAATTCATCATTTCCCCGCTCACCTGGGTCTTCCAGACTGTTTACGAAGGCATATTCGCGGCGACCGGCAACTACGGCATTTCCATTATTCTTCTGAGCCTGGCTGCCACCCTCATCACATCCCCGATCGCGCGCAAGGCTCGCGAGCTCGAACAGAAAGAGAAGGTTCGGCAGGATGAAATGGCGCCGCTGGTTGCAGCCGCCCGCGAGCGCTACAAGGGACGGGATCGTTTTGAGAAGATAGACGAGATTTACCAGGCGCACGGCTACCATCCGATAAAGTCGATGGCGTCACTGGCCCCCCTGCTGCTCCAGCTGCCATTCCTGCTTGCAGCACTTTTTATGCTGGTGAACTACCCGCCGTTGGCAGGCCAGGGATTTCTCTTCGTACAGGATCTTAGCAAGCCTGACGCTCTCGCCCTCCTGCCAGGCTCCTATGCGCTGAACATCCTGCCGATAGCACTGACGGCGATCGCGCTGCTCGATTCCTTTACGAAACCGGAGGCCACCGCACAGTCGCGGCGCCGGTTCCTCATAGTTTCACTCGTCCTGCTGGCTCTGATTTATCCCTTCCCCGCGGCCGTCTGTCTCTACTGGCTGTGCAGCAACTTCTGGTCGCTGATCAGGTCACAGTTTTCAGCCGTTACCGCGTCAAACCGCGAACCTGCGCCTGCGAAGAGCGATAGTTAGAGCAGGCCTGGGGGGGAGCCCCTGACCCGAATAGAATCGCAGGACAAACCCGATCGCCTAGCGGAGAAAGTTGTCCGACTAGTCTGCCAACTTTCTCTTGTTGATGATGTCCGTCACTTCCCTGATCATGCCGCTCGGCTGCCAGCCAAGATAATACATGAGAAAGTGACGCGCGGGCAGCAACTCCGGCTCCCGGTTGTCGAGGCACGCAAAAACGACCCGGAACGTATTCACCGGAGACATGTCCGGCCCCAGGCTCTGCTGGCAGCGTTCCGGCAAGCGGTAGGCGCTGATGGCGCTCAGGTTCTGCGCAACCATATCGTCCGTCAGCGCCTTGATGTTCGCACCGGTTTCCTGACCGCGATAATTCACGCCGTGATCCGCCTGGAACACGATCATTGCATCGGGATCCTCTTTTAGAATCGCGTCGATCAGTTGCGGATAGAGCTTGCTCGCGCAATCGACCTGGTTGGCATAGGCTCGCACGGAGCCTTCGTACTTGTTCTTTCGGATCGGCGGATAGGCGTCATAATAGGTGCAATCAGCCGTAAAGCGATAAGGCGAATGCGGCAAACCGGAATGAATATAGGTGAAATGCGGCGAAGCGCCCTTCTTTGGCAGCGATGCCAGTATTTCGGGAATCTCGTACCTGCCTGAATACGTCAAAAGACGCCGCCAGATAGCAAGCTTGTCGCTGCCGCTCAGCAGCACAAGATCGAAGAACGGCGCACGCTCAAGGAATACGAGATCCTGATTTCCGATAAAACTCGCCTTGCTGAAACAAAAGTCGGCCAGCTTGTCGCATTCGGGATTCACATAAGCGTCAATATAATTGAATATGTTATAACCGCGCTTGCGAAACTCGGCCGTTACATCGTTGTTGATGCGCCACGGCAGGAATTTCTGCATCTCTGCCGTTATTTTTGGTTTACCCCCCTCCTCTACAAAATACTTCTGCCCGAACACATGGGCGAGAGAAAATCTTGTAACCGGCGCATTGGAATAGTGGTTGTCGAGGACTTTAAACCCCTGATTGCGTAGATAATCGTCCATTTCATACGGCTTGCCGGTCATCCGAACATATTCATTTTCGCTCATGAACATGTCCGGAATGATGAAATAAACGTTCGCGGGCCGCTCGGCGGCAGAGCCTTTATAGTGGCGATTGACGGACAGGCGCGAAACGTCGCTTGGCCAATTGCGAGTCTTGGCGGCAGAGCTCGCAAGCGAAGCCCGTCCGGCTTCGCTGAAAAACAGGTGTTTTCCGACGACAAAGCCATTGTGGGCGGTCATGATACCGAGGCCAAAAACAACAGCCGCGATGATGGAGCCCTTCCGCGACAGGAATGTCACCAATGTCACTGCAGCCAGGAAGAAGATCACGAATGCAATGAGTGACAGGACTTCGCCGTTGAACTTTGTCGGCAGGACCTCCACCGTTCTGGCAATCAGGTTATAGTTGAACAGGACGGCAAGCCCACCCCCTGCGGCCGAGAATACTGTACCCAGATTCCAGCGCGGCCGTACCAGCTTGGCAAGAAGGCTGACCACAACTCCCATTGCCAGCAATGCGCCGAAATAGACGATCAGCTTTGCCGGCTGGAAACTTTGATCCGACAGGTTTGCAACTGCGAAATCCAATACTGGCCATGCCGCGCAAAGCGTCAGCATGGCAAGTCCCTGCGCGCGACTTGCCGGCTTCATTTCTACCCCTTAACCCACCCCGAGTTATTAGCCGACGCTCATAACAACCCCTGGTATACGTTTCAAGGATAAATGCCGCCCCACTGCGCAAGTCGTCGCCGATCACATCGTGCGATTCGCGTTTCGAAAGACGCTGGCCTTCCACTGGAAGCCGATAGCGACGTAGAGCGCGATATGTGGATAGAGACATCGAGCGATTGAACAGGCGTCCGTGTTTTCCTAACCCGGCTCCAGAAATGGAGGCTGCACCACTCTTGCATTCAAAATGGGCGAGAAGTCGGAGTTCTCCTTTCGCGAAATGCTAGGCTGGCCAATGCTTTCACGATAGTCGAACCACGCCTTTCCTAAGCCATCAATGAATTGTTGAAGTTCGTCGCCGTGCTCATTCGCGATGGGAACCCATAGTTCGTAAGGCACGCCGTCGCCCATGTCGTGGTACACGTTAGGCGTGAAGTACACGATGCCGTCCTTCTTGCGATCGTTGAGACGTTCAAAGCCTTTCAGTACGACATTCATTAGCTGGAGAGGCGGGAAGCCGAAGTTGCCGCTATTGGCAACCAGTATGAGCCCCTTTGCCTCGGGCTTTCCGAGCAAGCGTCGAGAAGAAATTATCTGCTTGTTGGCCTTTCTCACGCAATCGATGATCGGGCGCGAGATGATGGAAAAGACCCGCTTATTTACATCATCGGGAAGGTATTTTTTGCCGAATAAAAAGTCCGTATAGTCTTTCAATTGATAACCAAGCCACTTGTAGCTAGCCATGATCCTCCGATCTATTGTTTCAAGATCGAGAGCATCAACCTCCAGCGTCTTTAGCTCAGCGATTACGTTATCTTCTGGAAAATAGTAATCAGCATTCAGTGTGCTTTTCGGGATGCTTGGTACGAAACGAGACAGAACGTCCGCGCCACGGAATGTCCGAACGAACTCCGTGAAAGTCTCCTCTGTTTCGATTGTCGCAGGCGGCATTACAAATCTCCAGTGAACGCTGCTCCCGCAACGCAACAGACTTAGCTGTCCAAGAGCGGGCGAGAACAGTCATGGAACAGAAATCTGCTAACCTGCACACCCGGTTAGCGCAACCCGCCCACAAGTCCTTGATCTACATGGGGGATGCGAGGGGATGGTACGCCCAAGGGGAATCGAACCCCTGTTCCCGCCGTGAGAGGGCGGTGTCCTGACCGCTAGACGATGGGCGCGGAAGACTTCCGCGATATAGGCGAGCATTCGGGAAAAGGCAACCGCCATTCTGGAATGGAGAATACTCAGCGCGCGGCGTGGAAAATCCAGCCCGGAATTCGCCCGCTTCTCTACCGCTTCGGCTCGATCAGGTCCCAGAGATTGCCGTAGAGATCGGCAAAGACCGCAACCGTGCCATAGCCTTCGCGACGCGGTTCTTCCCTGAACGTCACGCCTCGATCGCGCATCGCCTTATGGTCGCGGTCGAAATCGTCGGTTTCCAGAAACAGGAAGACGCGGCCGCCGGTCTGGTCGCCGACGCGCGAAAGCTCGTGCTCGTCCTTGGCCTGTGCCAGAAGCACCCTTGCGCCTTCGCCTTCCGGCCCGACGACAACCCAGCGCTTGCCCTCACCGAGATCGATATCCTGATGCAGCGAGAAACCGAGCTTTTCGACATACCAGGCGATCGCCTCGTCATAGTCGCGCACGACAAGGGCAACCGTCGCGATGCGGCGCGCGGGCGCACTCATTGCGCGGTTATCGCAAAGCGGCCGATCACGCGACGCTCGGCAATGTCGTAGAGGAAGATGGCGCGGCTACCGTCGGCAAGCTCGGCGTCGATCGAGATGCGATTTCCTGACAGCGACTGCGAAACGATCTTTGCGCCCAAAGGCAGCGCGATGTCGCCGGACAGGAACGCGCCTTCGGCCGGCGACGGCACGGTCGCGCCATTGACGGCAACCGGCGTTTCGCTCTTCGAACCGGATTTGTAGACAATCGCCCCCAGCACGGCCATAAGGGCAAGAAACAGCAGGCCGAGATTGATGGCAACGAAGCGCACCAGCTTGCGCCTGACCTTTTCGACCGCAGGGTCGAGCGGCTTTTCGTCTTCGTCGTTCAGGTTCGGCGATGCCATTGTCTCAACAGTTCCGGATTTTTGAAGCGCAAATGAGCGACCCTGATAGCGAAGCCGGCGGCGTATTGAAAGAGCTCAGCGCCGATGCGGCAGCCGCCGGCACCCGGCTCGACCAGTGGCTTTCCGCCGCACTCGGCCCCGATTTCTCGCGAAACCGCGTCCAGACGCTGATCCGGCAAGGGGCGGTCCTCGTCAACGGCACCGCCGTTCTCGAGACCAAGCGCAAGATGTCGGCCGGCGAAACGGTGACCATCGAGATGCCCGAGGCCGAACCGGCCGAGCCGCAGGGCGAGGACATTCCCCTCGACATTCTTTACGAGGACGACCAGCTCATCGTCATCAACAAGCCGTCTGGCCTCGTCGTCCATCCCGGCGCCGGAAACTGGACCGGCACGCTCGTCAACGCGCTGATCCACCATTGCGGCGACAGCCTGTCCGGCATCGGCGGCGTCAAGCGCCCCGGCATCGTCCATCGCCTCGACAAGGACACTTCCGGCGTCATGGTTGTCGCCAAGACCGACAAGGCCCACAAGTCGCTGTCGGAGGCCTTCGCCGACCACGGCGCGACGGGCGATCTTGAGCGCGCCTATGTCGCGCTTGTCTGGAACATCCCTGCGCGGGTCAGCGGCGTCATCGACGCACCGCTCGGCCGTGCCTCCGACCGCGTTCGGCGAGCGGTCGTGCCAGCAGGCCGCGACGACGCCCGCCACGCCATCACGCATTACACCATGCTGGAGCGTTTCGGTGAAAAGGACAAGGAAACGGTGAAGGCAGCCCTCGTCGAATGCCGCCTGGAAACCGGCCGCACGCACCAGATCCGCGTGCACATGGCCCATATCGGCCACCCGGTCGTCGGCGACCCCGATTACGGCCAGGCCTTCCGCACCAAGGCCAACCGCCTGCCCGAACAATTGAAGGCGCTGGTCGACAATCTTTCACGGCAGATGTTGCATGCCAGGCTACTGGCATTTCGCCATCCCACCACCCATATATTGATGAGGTTCGAGGCGCCTCTGCCGGGGGATATGGACGAGATCGTCCGGGGTTTCCGCATTTTGTGAAAACTTGACAACCATTGTTCACTTCGGCGTGACACACTGTTTCGTGTTGAACAATATGGATGCGTTTCTTGATTTGTTCCTGTATAAAGGTAGCTGTCGCAGGAGTGCATGAGGCACCTGTGACACATGCCTGCCTTTATCAGGGGGCACATTCCGCTTCAAAGAGGGAGGGCGCTATTATGGCCCAGTCACTACCCAGTATTGTCTCCGGCGAAGGCGGCCTCAGCCGCTACCTGGAGGAAATCCGTCGGTTCCCGATGCTTCAGCCGCAGGAAGAGTACATGCTCGCCAAGCGGTATCAGGAGCATGAGGACACCGGCGCTGCCCACAAGCTCGTCACCAGCCATCTCAGACTCGTGGCCAAGATCGCCATGGGCTATCGCGGCTATGGCCTGCCGATCGGCGAAGTCATTTCCGAGGGCAATGTCGGCCTGATGCAGGCCGTGAAGAAATTCGAACCGGAGCGCGGCTTTCGCCTGGCGACCTATGCCATGTGGTGGATCAAGGCCTCGATCCAGGAATACATCCTGCGCTCGTGGAGCCTCGTGAAAATGGGCACCACCGCCAACCAGAAGCGCCTGTTCTTCAACCTGCGCAAGGTCAAAGGCAAGATCCAGGCGCTCGAAGACGGCGATTTGAAGCCCGAGCAGATCACCGAGATCGCCACCAGGCTGAACGTCAGCGAGGCGGAAGTCGTCTCGATGAACCGCCGCCTGTCGGGCGATGCCTCGCTCAATGCGCCGATCCGGGCAACGGAAGGCGAGTCGGGCGAATGGCAGGACTGGCTGGTCGACGACCACGAAAGCCAGGAAGCCATGCTGATCGAGCAGGACGAGCTGGAAAATCGGCGCGGCATGCTCGCCGGCGCCATGGCTGTGCTCAACGATCGCGAACGGCGCATCTTCGAGGCGCGCCGCCTCTCGGACGAGCCGATGACGCTTGAGGAACTGTCGAGCGAATTCGACATCAGCCGCGAACGCGTTCGCCAGATCGAGGTTCGCGCCTTCGAGAAGGTTCAGGATGCCGTCAAGGCGGCAGCCAAGCGTCAGATGCAGTCGCTGCGCACCATCGAAGCCCAGCCGGCCGCTTGATCTTACGATCGGCAGCAAAGGCCTGAAAAACAAAATCGCGTCGGCTTCGGCCGGCGCGATTTTTTATGTCTCGGGCTGAACTTTCCGCACCACCAGCTTATGGGCCAGCTCTTCCATGCGCTGGGCAAGTCCGCTGAGCGCACCGGTAAGCGCTGCATCGTTCTTGTCGGCCTTCAGCAGGGCTTCGTCGCGGGTCTTGCGCAGCGTGCTGATCTCGCTTTCCATGCCCTTGAGGCGCTTCGAAAGTTCCGACAGCTCGTCCATGACCATGATGCCGGCCATGACGGTGACGCGCTGGTCGCCGATCTCGCCGAAGGATTCCTTCAGATGCGAGACATAACGGTCGAACCGCTCGGCCAGGCTGATCAGATGTTCTTCCTGGCCCTCGTCGCAGGCCATTCGATAGGCCTTGCCGTCGATCGTGACAGTAACCTGTGCCATGGCGTACCTACCTGTCCAGCACCGCGCGGATGGTTTCCATCGCCGTAACCAGCCTGCGCGATACTTCCTTGTTGGCTTCCTCCAGTCGCTCGGCGCGCGCTTCGGAATTGTCGAGTTCCTGCGCGAGCCGGCCACGGTCGGCATTCATGCGCTGCACTTCGGCCTCGGCTTCGGAGTAATCCTGCTCATTCTCCAGCCGCGATGCGACATTGTGCTCAAGCACATCGATCGCCTTGCCGAGCCGGCTTATGACTTCCTTGAGTGTCGTTTCCCCGGTCATGGCTCCGTCAAACTCCCGCCCATCACCGAATCGTTCGCATTCAGAACGACTTACCAGTGAAACATTAGGCATCGTGCAAACGAACCGTCAACAAAGCGATTCGTCCTTTCCCCCGCTATCGTGCGACGACGTGTCCAATCACGGTCATCTCTGCGTCCAGAAACCATGCTTTTGTTGACTCACGCGGCGCGCCTGCTATGTGTCCCCGTGCTTTCTCCAGGGGGCCGCACCCCCAAAAAATCAAGGCTTGGCGAGCAATCATGACATCACGCGAAAAACACGACCGGATGGCCAACGCGATCCGCTTTCTGTCCATGGACGCCGTCGAGAAGGCCAATTCCGGCCATCCCGGCCTGCCGATGGGCGCGGCCGACATTGCCACGGTGCTCTACACCCGCTTCATGAAGCATGACCCCAAGGCGCCGCACTGGGCCGACCGCGACCGTTTTGTGCTGTCGGCCGGCCACGGCTCGATGCTGCTCTACTCGCTGCTCTATCTGACTGGCTACGAGGACATCACCCTCGACGAGATCAAGAATTTCCGCCAGCTCGGCTCCCGCACTGCCGGCCACCCGGAATATGGTCATGCCGCCGGCATCGAGACCACCACCGGCCCGCTCGGCCAGGGTCTTGCCAATTCGGTCGGCATGGCGCTCGCCGAGCGCATCATGAACGCCAAGTTCGGTGATGACCTCGTCGACCACTATACCTATGTGCTGTCCGGCGACGGCTGCCTCATGGAAGGGATCTCGCAGGAAGCCATCGCGCTTGCCGGGCACCTGAAGCTCAACAAGCTGATCGTTATGTGGGACGACAACAACATCTCGATCGACGGCGCCGTGTCGCTGTCGGATTCGACCGACCAGCTCGCCCGCTTCGCCGCTTCCGGCTGGAACGCCTCGCGCGTCGACGGCCATGATCCCGAAGCGATCGCCGACGCTCTGGAAGCCGCACGCCGCTCCGACCGCCCGACGCTGATCGCCTGCAAGACCACCATCGGCTTCGGCGCACCGCACAAGGCCGGCACCAACAAGGCCCATGGCTCGCCGCTGGGCGCGGAAGAAATCGCCGGCGCCCGCAAGGCGCTGGGCTGGGACTACCCGCCCTTCGAGGTTCCGTCCGACATTCTCGACGCCTGGCGCCTTTCCGGCCTCAACGCGGCCAAGAAGCGCAAGGAATGGGAAACCCGCCTCGCCGCTGCTGAAAGCGAAATCCGCGCCGAGTTCGAGCGCCGCATGCGCGGCGAGCTGCCGGGCAATTTCGACACCGTGATTGCCGACTACAAGAAGAAGCTCGCAGCCGACAAGCCGAAGGTCGCGACCCGCAAGTCGTCGGAAATGGCGCTGGAAGTCATCAACGGCGCTGTGCCTGAGACGATCGGCGGCTCGGCCGACCTGACCGGCTCCAACAACACCAAGACCAGCCAGACCAACCCGATCGCGCCGGGCCAGTATGACGGCCGCTATGTCTATTACGGCATCCGTGAGCACGGCATGGCCGCTGCGATGAACGGCATGGCGCTGCATGGCGGCGTCATCCCTTACTCCGGCACGTTCCTCACCTTCTCCGACTATGCCCGCCCGGCGATGCGCCTTGCCTCGCTGATGGGCATCCGCGTGATCTTCGTCATGACCCATGATTCCATCGGTCTCGGCGAAGACGGCCCGACCCACCAGCCGGTCGAGCATCTGGCCGCACTGCGCGCCATCCCGAACCACAATGTCTACCGCCCCGCAGACGCGACCGAATCCGCCGAATGCTGGCAGCTTGCGCTGGAAGACACCAAGACGCCTTCGACCATCGCGCTGACCCGCCAGAACCTGCCGGCCGTGCGCACCGAATTCGTCGAGGAAAACCTCTGCGGATACGGCGCCTACGAACTGGCCACCGCCGACGGCGACGCAGCCGTGACGATCTTCGCCAGCGGCTCCGAAGTCGAGATCGCGCTTTCCGCCCGCACGGCATTGCAGGCACATGGCCACCCGACGCGCGTCGTATCGGTTCCTGTGTTCGAACTGTTCGAGAAGCAGAGCGAGAAGTACCAGGCCGCCATCATCGGCAATGCCCCGGTCAAGGTCGCGATCGAAGCCGCCATCCGCCTCGGCTGGGACCGCTTTATCGGCCAGGACGGCATCTTCATCGGCATGCATGTCTTCGGCGCCAGCGGCACGATCGAACAGCTCTACCCGCATTTCGGCATCACTGCCGATGCGACCGTGAAGGCCGCCGAAGCGCGCCTGCACAAGAAGTCGAACTGATTTTTGGCTCCAATGGAGAAACAAGCATGACTGTCAGAGTTGCCATCAACGGATTTGGCCGCATCGGCCGCAACATCGTGCGCGCCATCTATGAATCCGGCCGCAAGGACATCGACGTCGTCGCCGTCAACGATCTCGGCCCGGTCGAGACCAACGCCCACCTGCTGCGCTACGACTCGGTCCATGGCCGCTTCCCGCATGAGGTCAAGGTCGATGGCGATTCCATCAGCATCGGCTCGGAAAAGTTCAAGGTCACCGCGATCAAGGATCCGTCGCAGCTGCCGTGGAAGGAACTCGGCGTCGACATCGCGCTCGAATGCACCGGCATCTTCACCTCGAAGGACAAGGCCTCGGCCCACCTGACCGCCGGCGCCAAGCGCGTGCTGGTTTCCGCGCCTGCCGACGGCGCCGACCTCACCGTCGTCTACGGCGTCAACCACGACAAGCTCACCAAAGATCATATCGTGGTCTCCAACGCCTCCTGCACCACCAACTGCCTGGCGCCGGTCGCCATGGTCCTCAACAATGCCTTCGGCATCGAAAAGGGCTTCATGACCACGATCCACGCCTATACCGGTGATCAGCCGACGCTGGACACTATGCACAAGGATCTCTACCGCGCCCGCGCTGCCGCCATGTCGATGATCCCGACGTCGACCGGTGCTGCCAAGGCCGTCGGCCTGGTTCTGCCGGAACTCAAGGGCAAGCTCGACGGTGTCTCGATCCGCGTGCCGACCCCGAACGTCTCGGTCATCGACTTCAAGTTCGTAGCCAAGAAGAATGTGACCGTCGATGAGGTCAACGCAGCCCTCGTCGCTGCCGCTGACGGCCCGCTCAAGGGCATCCTCGCCTACACCAACGAGCCGCTGGTCTCGATCGACCTGAACCACAACCCGGCCTCGTCGACCTTCGCGCTCGACCAGACCAAGGTCATCGAGGGCAACCTCGTCCGCGTCATGTCCTGGTACGACAATGAATGGGGTTTTTCGAACCGCATGGCCGACACGGCCGTCGCGGTCGGCAAGCTTATCGCCTGATAGCCTGACGCCCTGCAGCTTCTGGAACGCCCGGCTTCGGCCGGGCGTTTTCGTTTGCGCTGAGAGCAGAGCCTGAGCCGGACAAATTTCTCAAAGAAATGCGCAACTTGCTTGCGCATGGCCATGTCTTCGCCGCACTGTGCATTGAACTGGAGATTTCAAACGGTAGGAAAACAGGCCGCCTATGGATCATGTTATCTATCTCGCAACGCTGGTAGGTACGGCCCTGGTCCTGGCCGCAGCGTTTTCGAGCCTGATAGCCTTCCGTTTCGGCGCTCCCCTGCTGCTCCTGTTCCTCGGCATCGGCCTTGCCAGCGGCGTCGACGGCCTCGGCCTGCGCTTCGACAATGCCCCTGTCGCTTATTTTGCCGGCTCACTGGCACTTGCTGTCATCCTGTTCGATTCCGGCTTCGGCACGCCGGTCAATGTGCTCCGGCAGGCAGCTTTGCCCGCCGTCACCCTGGCGACGGTCGGCGTTACCGTGACGATGGCCATTTTCGGCGTCGCCACCCACTATCTCACCAATTTCACCTGGCTCGAATCCTTCCTGCTTGGCGCTGCCGTCGCCTCCACCGACGCGGCGGCGGTGTTCTTCCTGCTGCGCGCCGGCAATATCCATCTGCGCGACCGGGTGCGCTCCACGCTCGAAATCGAATCCGGCACCAACGACCCGATCGCCATCTTCCTCACCATCACGCTGGTCGAAGTCATCGCCATGGGCGTCGATCCCGAAGCCAAGGTGCTGGTCACCGACCTCATCGTCGGCTTCTTCCTCACCATGGGCCTAGGCGCCGCCGTCGGCATTCTCGGCGGTTTCGGCATCGTGCGTCTCGTCGAAAGGCTCAATCTCGACCACGGCCTGCTGCCGATCTTCGTGCTGACGCTGTCGTTGCTCGTCTTCGCCGGAGCGGGCGCCCTCGGCGGTTCTGGTTTCCTCGCCGTCTATCTGGCGGGCCTTGTCGCCGGCAATTCGCAAATCCGCGCTGCCTCGGTGCTGAAGCGCTTTCAGGACGGCATGTCCTGGCTGGCGCAGATCATCATGTTCCTGGTGCTCGGCCTGTTTGCCACGCCGTCGCAGTTTCCAGCCATCCTCGGCGTCTCCGTCGTGCTGGGCCTGTTCCTGATCTTCATCGCCCGGCCGTTTGCAGTGTGGCTCTGCCTCAAGCCGTTCCGCTTTCCCAAGACCGAAACGGCGTTCATTTCCTGGGTCGGCCTGCGCGGTGCGGTTTCCATCCTGCTGGCCATCACGCCGCTGCTCAGCGGGCTGGAGCACGGCCGCGATATCTTCAACTCCGCCTTCATCGTCGTGCTCGTCTCGCTCATCGTGCAGGGCTGGACGGTCGGGCCGCTGGCGCGCCGTCTCGGCCTGATCGTGCCGCCCCGTCCCGGCCCGATCGAAAAGGTCGAGCTGGAACTGCCCGGCTCGGCGCACCATGAACTGCTGAGCTACCGCGTCGTGCCCGGCAGCCCGGTGCTGCGCGGCGAGCGGCTGCCGCGCTGGGCGCGGCCCTCGCTGGTCGTCCGTGAAGGGCGCTCGATGAAATTCCCGGACTTCGGCCGCCTGGTCGCCGGCGACCGCGTCTACATCTTCGTTTCAGATCGCTATCCGGCCCTCCTCGACCGATTGTTCGCCAGCCGCGTCGATGTCGATCCCGAGGATGCCGATTTCTTCGGCGCCTTCGCGGTCGACCCGGAAAGGCCTGCATCCGAGCTGGAGGCAGCATACGGGCCTGGCCTGGCTGAAGCCGAAATGAACATGACCATCGGCGAACTTATGCTGTCGCGGCTCGGCGGCCGCGCCGAATATGCCGACCGCCTCACGCTCGGCCCGATCGAACTCATCGTCCGCGACATCGACGAGAAGGGCAAGATCATCGGCGTCGGCCTGTCCTTCGAGCCGACACCGCCGCAGCCGGTGATCCCGGAAAACCTGCGCGAACGTGTCGGCGGGTTGTTCGACCGGTTGCTCGGCCGCCCCGTGAAAGAGAAAGCCGGCGAGGAAGCATAGCTTGCTGCGATTCGCCGCGTCCCCTGCACCAAAGCCAATCTTGCATCATGCGCCCGGCACGCTAAGGTTCCGCCGATTTCAGCGAGGAGATAAATTGCCATGGCCGGTTTCAAGACGCTCGACGATATCGGTGATGTCAAAGGCAAACGCATCCTCGTGCGCGTCGATCTCAATGTCCCCGTCGCCGACGGCAAGGTGACCGACGCCACCCGCATCGAGCGCGTCGCGCCCACCATCACGGAACTCTCCGGCAAAGGCGCCAAGGTCATCCTGCTCGCCCATTTCGGTCGCCCGAAGGACGGTCCCGATCCCGCCCTCTCGCTTGAACCAATCGCAAAGGCCACGGGCGACGTGATCGGCAAGCCGGTCGCCTTCGCCGCAGACTGCATCGGCGACAAGGCTTCCGTCGCGGTCGCCGCCATGAAGGACGGCGATATTCTGCTCCTCGAAAACACCCGCTTCTACAAGGGCGAGGAAAAGAACGATCCTGACTTCACCAAGCAGCTCGCCGCCAATGGCGATCTCTACGTCAACGACGCCTTCTCCGCCGCCCACCGCGCCCATGCCTCGACGGAGGGCCTTGCCCATCTGCTGCCCGCCTATGCCGGCCGCACCATGCAGGCCGAGCTGGAAGCGCTGGAAAAGGGCCTCGGCAATCCGGTCCGCCCGGTCGTCGCCATCGTCGGCGGCGCAAAGGTGTCGAGCAAGATCGACCTGCTCATGAATCTCGTGAAGAAGGTCGACGCGCTGGTCATCGGCGGCGGCATGGCCAACACCTTCCTGGCGGCACGCGGCAGCGATGTCGGCAAATCGCTGTGCGAGCATGACCTTGCCCCGACCGCCAAGCAGATCATGATCGAAGCGGCACAATCGGGCTGCGCCATCATCCTGCCCTCGGACGGCGTCGTCGCCCGCGAGTTCAAGGCCAACGCCGCCAACGAGATCGTCGCCATCGATGCGGTGCCTTCCGACGCGATGATCCTCGATGTCGGCCCCAAGACCATCGAGACCGTCAACCAGTGGATCGACCGCGCCGCAACGCTGGTCTGGAATGGCCCGCTCGGCGCCTTCGAGATCGCCCCCTTCGACCGCGCCACGGTCGCAGCCGCGAAGCATGCGGCAAGCCGCACCAGGGAAGGCAAGCTCGTCTCGGTCGCCGGCGGCGGCGATACGGTGGCAGCGCTGAACCACGCGGGTGCCGCTGACGATTTCAGCTATGTCTCAACCGCCGGCGGCGCATTCCTGGAATGGATGGAGGGCAAACCCTTGCCCGGCGTCGACGTTCTGAAGGCGTAACGACAAAATCATCTGGCCTGCCCGCCGACGAGGTGAAATACTTCGTTGGCAGGTGTGATCGAGTTTCAATCGATTCAAGCACTTCGGCGGCATTCCGTTCGTCACACACTTCTGTTATTCGCCGCTGATCACAGAGGAGATTATGAATGAGCGAACGTCTCGAAGATATCGCAGCCGCAATGGTTGCCGACGGCAAGGGTATTCTGGCTGCGGACGAAAGCAGCGGCACGATCAAGAAGCGTTTTGACGTGATCGGGGTCGAATCCACCGCCGACTCCCGCCGCGATTACCGCGAGATGCTGTTCCGTTCCACCAACGCCATGAAGAACCATATTTCCGGCGTCATCCTCTATGACGAGACGATCCGCCAGAAGGCCGCCGACGGCACGTCGCTGGTCGATCTCATCCGGGCTTCCGGCGCAATTCCGGGCATCAAGGTCGATGCCGGCGCCAAGCCGCTGGCCGGCTTTCCGGGCGACACCATCACCGAAGGCCTCGACGGCCTGCGCGAGCGCCTCGCCGAATACTACAAGCTCGGCGCCCGCTTCGCCAAATGGCGCGGCGTGATCGACATCAATGAAGAAGAAAACGTTCCGTCCTCGACCGCGATCGACGCCAACTGCCATGCGCTCGCCCGCTACGCCGCACTTTGCCAGGAAGCCGGTATCGTGCCGATCGTCGAGCCGGAAGTGCTGATGGACGGTTCGCACGACATCGACACCTGCTACGAGATCACCAAGGTCACGCTGCTGCAGCTCTATTCCGAGCTCTACGCGGCAAACGTATCGCTGGAAGGCACGATCCTGAAGCCGAACATGATCATTGGCGGCAAGAAGTCGGGCATCAAGAACAGCCCCGAGGAAGTTGCCGAAAAGACCATCAAGCTTTTCCGTGAGACGGTTCCGGTCGCAGTGCCGGGCATCGCCTTCCTGTCGGGCGGCCAGTCCGATGAGGAGGCCACCGCCAACCTCAACGCGATCAATGCCATCGGCCCGCATCCGTGGAAGCTGACCTTCTCCTATGGCCGTGCGCTGCAGGCAGCACCGCAGAAGGCATGGAGCGGTAAGGCGGAAAACATCGCCGCCGGCCAGGCAGCCTTCGCCCACCGCGCCAAGATGAACAGCCTCGCCGCCCTCGGCAAATGGCAGCAGACTGCCGAAAAGGCCGCCTGAACCAACAGATTTAAATGAAAAGCCCCGCTTCGGCGGGGCTTTTTTCATTCGGTATCCAGACTGGCTTGCCCCTTCGGCAAAAATGCTTCGATCCATTCCTTCGGGAAGCGTCGCGGACGGCCACTTTCGCCGATGATGGCGGCTTCGACCCGAGCCTCCACCAGCACATCGTCACCGCGCTTCAATTGCTGCGCCATCCAGATGCGCGCGCCGGAAATCTTTTCGGTGCGCGTGTCGACCGTGAGGATGTCGTCGATGCGAGCGGGGCCGCGAAAATCGATCTCCATGCGCCGCACCACCCAGACGATCTTCTCGCCATGCTTGCCGTCGGCAAGCTCGGTGTGGTGGACGCCTGCCAGCCGCAGGAAATCGGAACGGCCGCGTTCGAAGAATTCGAGATAGCGCGCATGGTAGACGACGCCGGAGAAATCGGTGTCGGCATAATAGACCCGCGCCATGATGCGGTGGCCGAACGACGTCAGCTCGCCCGAAAGCCCCGCCATCAGCCTTTCGCGTTCACCATGATCATCCATCGCTCTTTCCTTTTCGCCGGCGACCTGACAGGAATTACATGAGGGTAATTCCGTCGAATTGGGCTTGGGGCAAACCCGATGACTTCCCGGATGACATCATTGGCGTCGATGTTCAAGGCTGGCCTTCTGGGGCTCGCCCTGCTTTCCGTCGCCGTGACCGCCGCCGATGCGGCCAGCTTCTCGATGAAGCGCGGCATCAATCTCGACATCTGGGTCACCTGGCCCGACGAAAGCCAATGGGGCGACGAGAAGGCCATCCTGCCCTTTCCCGAATGGCGCAAATCGGTGACCGAGGCCGACCTGAAAAGCTTGAAGGATAACGGCTTCGATTTCGTCCGCATGCCGGTCGACCCCTCACCCTTCCTGTCTGCCAAGACGGTCGGCCTTCGTGACAAGCTGTTTGCCTCGGTGCTGGAATCAGTCCGGCTGGTCAACGCGGCCGGGCTGAAAGTCATCGTCGACATGCATCTGGTGCCGGCCGGCGGCAACCGCTCGCTCGGCATGGCCGAGGTGATGAACGATCCGAAACTCTTCGACACCTATGTCGATCTCATCCGCGCCATGGCCAAAAGCCTGTCGAAGGAAGACCCCACGCTCGTAGCCTTCGAGGCGATGAACGAACCGGTGATCGACTGCGGCGACGAGAAGACCAGCCTCTGGCCGGAAAAACTGCAGCGCCTGTTCGCTGCCGCGCGCGCTTCGGCCACGCGGCTGACGCTGGTGCTTACCGGCGCCTGCTATTCCAACGCTGAAAGCCTCGCCAGGCTCGACCCGAAGATGATCCCCGACGACAACGTCATCTGGACCTTCCATTCCTACGACCCCTTCCTGTTGACACATCAGGGCGCAACCTGGGCCGGCGATTTCATTCCCTATGTCACCGGCCTGCCCTACCCGCCCTATGCCGTGCCGCGCGCCGAGCTTGACGCCGCGCTCGACCAGGTGCGCGCCAAGATCAAGGCCGAAGCGCCGTGGACGCGGCGCAGCGGCATGCTCGCCTATCTCGGCGAACAGATCGCGACGATGGACACCGAAGACAAGCTGCTGTCCATCCTCGATGCACCGTTCAAGACGGTAGATGCCTGGGCCGAGAAGCACGGCATCAAGCCGAAAAACATCTTCCTCGGCGAATTCGGCATGATCCGCCAGGAATATGGCAACCCCTATGTCATGCCGGCCAAATACCGCGCCGCCTATGTCCGCGATATGAGTGCCCGCGCCGAAGCGCACGGCTTCGCATGGTCGGTGTGGTCCTATGGCGGCGCATTCGGCGTCGTCGAGCAATTCGACGGCAAGAGGGCCGAGCCGGACGTTCTGGAGATGGTGCGGGGGTTGAAGTAAGCCCTGTCAGCAGCTACCGCCGAACCGGGGCTTGTTGGCTGTCAGATTCCTGGTTTTGACTTTAGCCTTCGCCTTGATTGTGGAGACATGTGCCCCTTTGGCGATCTGTGCTTTTGTGTAGGAAGATACGACACCGGGATAAACACGCCTGGTGTTCTTTGCCTCTTGCATGATCGTCGATTTAAGTGGGGTGCTCGCGCATAAGCCCATACAATCCCAGATTATCTCTTCCGTTACCTTGACCTGATCCTTCGTGCAGCCGGTATGTTCGTAGACGCGGTACTCGGCCCACGAAGAGGATGGAACAAGCCCCATCAACAAGATAATTCCTGCAAGTTTACTGCGCATCAACTCCCCCTTTGCTTAGCCTGAAGCCTGGCATCATCACTCCTCCTGAAACAGGTTGATCTGCTGCTGTATCAGGTCCTTCGGCACATCCAGCCCGAGATGCTTCCAGGCATTGGCCGTCAGCATGCGGCCGCGTGGCGTGCGCTGGATGAAGCCTTGCTGGATCAGGTAGGGCTCGATGATATCCTCGATGGCATCGCGCGGCTCCGACAGACCCGCCGCGATGGTCTCGATACCGACCGGGCCGCCGCCGAAATTCAGCGCGATCATCGAGAGATAGCGGCGATCGAGCTGGTCGAGGCCGAGCGCATCGACCTCCAGCCGCGACAGCGCCTCATCGGCGATCTTGCGGTTGACGTGATCCGCCCCGGCCACGCTGGCAAAATCGCGCACCCGGCGCAGCAGGCGGCCGGCAATGCGCGGCGTGCCGCGCGCACGCCGCGCGATCTCCAGCGCGCCGTCGTCGCCCAGCGGCATGCCGAGGATGCGCGCCCCGCGCCGCACGATCTGCTCAAGCTCTTCCACCGTGTAGAAATTGAGCCGGACCGGAATACCAAAGCGGTCGCGCAGCGGGTTGGTCAGCAGGCCGAGCCGCGTGGTGGCCGCAACCAGCGTGAACTTTGCCAGGTCGATCTTGACCGACCTCGCCGCCGGCCCCTCGCCGATGATCAGGTCGAGCTGATAATCCTCCATCGCCGGATAGAGGATTTCCTCGACCGCCGGACTCAACCGGTGGATCTCGTCGATGAAAAGCACGTCGCGCTCTTCGAGATTGGTGAGCAGGGCCGCGAGATCGCCGGCCTTGGCGATGACCGGGCCGGAGGTAGAGCGGAAATTGACGCCGAGCTCGCGCGCCATGATCTGCGCAAGCGTCGTCTTGCCGAGACCCGGCGGGCCAACGAACAGCACATGGTCAAGCGCCTCGCCACGCCCTTTGGCGGCTTCGACAAAAACCTTCAGATTGGCCCGCGCCGCCGCCTGCCCGACGAATTCGTCCAGGCTCTGCGGCCGCAGCGTCGTGTCGGTGTCTTCGCCGCGCTTGTCGGGCGTGATGAGGCGGTCGTTCACGCAAGGAGTTCCATGGATGGGATGACCTTTGCTGCGCGCTGGTCGAAGGTGACGGTGTGGGTGCAGCCAGCGCGCGTCGCGGAGTAAGCTATCAGGTGATCGGCAACATCGCCCCTGCCGGACTCGGCGCTGTTGAAAAGATCGACAAGCAGTGCTTCCTCCTCGAAGATGAACTCTCTTGCCTCGAGCATGGCCGACAACAGTCTGCGTATATCCTTCATGGGGTAGTCATATCGCTGCCGCAAGGCCCAAACCAACTCGGCAACCACGATCAGACTGACGAAAGCCGGGTCGTCGGGAGTTCGGCTTTCTATGAACTCCAAGGCATTGCGCGTTTGCTCGGGCTCATCGCGCACGAGGATACGCAAGAGCACATTCGTATCCACACCGATCACTGGCTGTTCCCATACGTCTCATTCCATTCGCGGACGATCCGCTCATCGTCCTCGGCAATGGCACTTCCAATGGCCTCGTCAATGTCTTCCACGCTTGCCCCGGCCCCGCGAGGCGGTGGCCCAAGAATCGCGGCAAGATCGGCAGCGCGCCTGTTCTTGGCCAGAATTCTCACCCCGGTTTCGTCGACGACATAGTTGATGCGGTCACCCGGCTTCAGACCGAGATGGTCCCGAACTTCAACCGGGATCGTCGTCTGCCCCTTTGCCGTGACCTTGGATTGATAGCCCAAATCATTGCCCCCGCGCAAATTCCTTACCACAAATGAATAGCAAGGAATGTTCGTAAAAACAAGGAATCATCGCGCCAATTCCTTCAACCCAAACCGGATCAGCTTCGAGGAATCGGCATCCTCGCCCGCCGTCTTCAGGGCGGCCGAGACCGCATTGGCAGCGATGTCGCGCGAGTAGCCGAGATTGACCAGCGCCGAGACGGCATCGGCGATTGGCGCAGGCGCAACGCCCTCGCCCAGTTCCTGCTTAAGCCCGATCGTGCCGGAAGCCTCCCCGGCATAGGCCGGCGCCTTGTTCTTCAACTCGGTGACGATGCGCTCGGCGACCTTCCTGCCGACGCCCGGTGCGCGCGAAACCATGGCGATGTCGCGCAGCGCAATCGCGTTGGCGAGATCGGCCGGCGCCAGCGTCGACAGGATCGCCAGCGCCACCTTGGCGCCGACGCCCTGCACATTGTTCTGTAAGAGGCGGAACCATTCGCGCTCCAGCGTCGTCTTGAAGCCGTAGAGCCGGATCATGTCCTCGCGCACATAAGTCTCGATGAACAGCACCACCGCCTCGCCCGGCCCGGCAAGGGCTGCCAGCGTGCGTGCCGAGCAATAGGCGACATAGCCGACGCCATGCACGTCGACGACGCAATAATCCTCGGCGATTTCGTCGACGGTGCCCTTGAGCTTGCCGATCATGAATGGCGTCCTGTCATGGGTGCGTATCCGGCGCGATTATGCGCAGCATCGGGAAATAAGCTCGATAGCGGCCCTGATCCCGCGTCAGCAACGAGTAGCCGCGTATGGCCGCGTGCGCGCCGATATAGAAGTCCGGCAAAGGCGACCGTTTTGGACCGCCGTCGCGACGATATGCGAGGAACGCATGGCCGGCCGCGAATGCCGCTTCCCAGGGCAAATCCTCCCTGAAAAAACGAGAGGGCGACAGCGCTGACTCCAGTGCCGATTCCAGCGGATAGCCCGCAGCCATTTCCGCGTAAATGATCGGGTTGATGACGATCGGACCTTCCGCCCGAAGCTTTTCGATATGCCGATTTGACCAGTCTTCCCACGGGCTGCCCGTATCGAAGAGGTCAATCAGAACATTGGTGTCGACAAGCGTCGGCATCAGTCCCTCAGAAGTTTGAAGAATTCATCCCCGGTCATACCCCCTAGATCCATCGATCCCTTATGGCGGCGGATGTGATCCATGAAATCGGCAACCTCGCGATCGCCGTCCTGCGGCGAGGCCGGGCGTAAAATGGCGACGTCGTCCTGCAAGCTGAACTCCACCTCACTGCCGGGGACAATTCCCAGCTTGCGGCGAACATTCTTCGGGATGGTGACCTGACCTTTTTCGGTGACGCGCATGGTAATACCTCTCTGGTATTACTTATCGGCAATCCCAGAACAAGTCAAGAACATCGACTGCAGACTAACCGGCCAGCACGGCCAGTCTCGACATCGCGCTCTGGCGATGATGAGCGTGGCAGATGGCGATGGCGAGCGCGTCGGCAGCGTCGTCGCTGTCGTAGACGGCCTTGGGCATCAGCACCTTTACCATCATCTGGATCTGCTTCTTGTCGCCATGACCGACACCGATCACCGCCTTTTTCACCGCGTTGGGCGCATATTCGGCAACCACCAGCCCGGCGCGGGCCGGCACCAGCATGGCGATGCCGCGCGCCTGGCCGAGCTTGAGCGTGGCGCCGGCATCCTTGTTGACGAAGGTGATCTCGATCGCCGCCTCGTGCGGCGTCTGCTGATGGAGGATATCGACAAGCCCGTCATGCAACTGACAAAGCCTTGTCGCCAATGCCGCCTTGTCGTCGGACCGCACCGTGCCGGCCGCCACGAAACGCAGCGAATTGCCAAGTGTCTCGACGATGCCCCAGCCCATGCGCCGAAGCCCCGGATCGATGCCGATAATGCGAATCGCTTCCCTCATGCGGCGACTGTACCTCCACCTCACCGGCATGTCAGGAAATTGTGAACAAACCGGAAACAACCAAGCCAAGAGACTGCTTGATAACTCGCCCTGCCGAGTCATATGGGGTGGTTTTCGGGATCGCCGAAGGCGACGAACGGAACGTACATTTAGTACGTGAGCACCGGAAGCGCAGAAAACCGCGTCAGATGGCCGGCAGGGTAGAATTAGCAGGCGGTCTCTTCAGCCGCGCGCGAAGGCCGTGTTGAGAAGGCTGATCTGGTCGGAGACGGGATTGGTCCGGCGCATCGAAGCTGCCGTGGAAAGCTCGGTGCGTTCGCCGTAGATCTCGTCATCCATGCGGCGCACCAATGCCTGCAAGCTGAGCGAACGGTTGACCAGATCGAGAAAGGCAGCGGGCAGTTCGCTCCAGCCGGCTGCGTCTTCCCGGGCCGAGGCCGTATCCAGCCGCACCTTGGATTTTTCTGACGCGACCTGATCGCGTGTCATCTCGCCGGAATTGGCGGCGCGCTGCAGCAGCAGCCAGGATGCGACCTGCATCAGCCGGGTCGTCAGGCGCATCGATTCGGCGGCATAGAGCGTGGCGGCCAGCCGCGACAGCTTCTTGGCCTCAGCGCGGCCCTTGCCGTCGAGATATTCGGCAGTCTGTTCGACCAGGCCCATGCCTTCGTCGTAAAGCGGCTTGAAGGAGTGCGAGAAAACCCGCCGCTCCGCCAATTTGATTGTATTGCCGCTTTCTTTGGAAGGCTCGATCATCATTACGCCTCTGTACTCACGCTCTTGCCGCGCACTGGTGCCACAACAGGCTGCCCCAGGTCGCGTGCCCCATCCTCATTGGCTGTGGAAAATGCGCCCGCGCCCGCGCGAACGCAAGCACATGTTTAACAAAAGGTTAATATGACAAAAGCGTGGACGCCTGGATAAGAACGGGCAAAAAAAGAGCCGCGGAAAGCGGCTCTCAGAAGTTAACAGGGAGGCGTCAAACGAAGTGGCTCCAGCCACTCGGTAAGAATCCAGGTAAACTGGATGAACATAGTAAACGCCCGTAAAGCTTAATGACCGGTTAACCGGCTCGATATTTTTCGAGATAACGCCCTTACCTGTCCCATAAGGGCACATTTTCGCGAGCCGGCCGCGATCCGTAGATCACCGGAAGGGCGATCCATGCAAACAGCAGCATGCCGAGGAAGAAGCCAATAGAACTGACCGCGACGAAGGGCTCGATCGCCTCATGTCCGGCAAGCAGGAAATAAAGTCCGACGACAAGGCCAATGCCGCTCAAAGCCGTCAGCCAGAAGTGCACCACAGCCAGCCGCGAGGCCCGCGCCGCCGGAAACAGATGATAGAAGAAGGCGAACACGGCCGACATCAGCCAGCCCGCAACCATGATATGCGCGTGTGTCGGCATTTCGGTGTGATCCTGGCTCATCGCCATCGACAGCCCGAGCATCATCCCGCAGATTGCGTAGATGATCGCCAAGGTGAAGAAATTGCGTGCAACGCCTTGCATTTCGGTCCCCTCAATTGCCTTTTCCCGAAGCGGGAATGGGTTGATTGCCCGGAGAACGCCTGTCCCCCGGCGGGGCGAAATATTAGCACGCGCGCAAAAAGCCAGACAGTCAGCCAAAAGGGTGTCCGGCCCTGAACCCGCGCGGCTGCGTCAGAGTTCCTTCGCCAGCTCCCGCAGCCGGAATTTCTGGATCTTGCCCGTCGAGGTCTTCGGGATTTCGGCGAAGATCACTGTCTTGGGCATCTTGAACCGCGCCAGAAGCTTGCGGCAATGCTCGAGGAGTTCGGCTTCTGTCGCTTCCTTGCCCGGCTTGAGCTCAACATAGGCGACGGGCGTCTCGCCCCATTTGTCGTCGGCCTTGGCAACGACGCCGCAGAAAGCCACCGCCGGGTGCTTGTAGAGCGCATCCTCGACCTCGATGGAAGAAATGTTTTCGCCGCCCGAGATGATGATGTCCTTGGAGCGGTCCTTGAGCTGGATGTACCCGTCCGGGTGCATGACTCCGAGGTCGCCGGAATGGAACCAGCCGCCGGCGAACGCCTCGTCGGTGGCAGGTCGGTTCTTCAGATAGCCCTTCATGACGATGTTGCCGCGGAACATGACCTCGCCGATGGTCTCGCCGTCACGCGGCGTCTCGACCATGGTCTGCGGGTCCATCACGGTCAGTCCCTCGAGCGCGGCATAGCGCACGCCCTGCCGCGCCTTCTTTGCCGAGCGCTCTGCTGGAGGCAGCGCGTCCCATTCGCCGTGCCATTCATTGACCACGGCGGGGCCGTAGGTCTCGGTCAGGCCGTAGAGATGGTTCACGGCAAAGCCGGCCTCGGCCATGCCCGAAAGCACTGCCTCGGGCGGCGGAGCGGCAGCCGTGTTGAAGGTAACAACCTGCGGAAACTCGCGCTTCTCCTCGTCCTTGGCGTTGATCAGCGCCGACATGACGATCGGTGCGCCGCACAGATGCGTCACGCCATGGTCTGCGATGGCGTCATATATCGCACCTGGCCGCACCCAGCGCAGGCAGACATGGGTGCCGGCCTGCACGGCAACCGTCCAGGGAAAGCACCAGCCGTTGCAATGGAACATCGGCAGCGTCCAGAGATAGACGGCGTGCTTGCCCATGCCGGCATGAATGGTGTTGGCATAGGCCATCAAAGCAGCGCCCCGGTGATGATAGACGACGCCTTTGGGATTACCGGTCGTACCGGAGGTGTAGTTGAGCGCTATCGAATCCCATTCGTCGTCTGGCATCGACCACGAAAAATCGGGATCGCCCGACGCGACGAAATCCTCATAATCCAGCGTGCCGATGCGCTCGCCCTTCGGGTAGGGCGCATCCGCGGCATAGTCCGGGTCGTCATAATCGATCACTAGCGGCTTCACCTTGGCCAGTGCCAGCGCCTCCTTCATGACGCCTGAAAATTCGCGGTCGACGATGACGATGCGGCTTTCCGCATGGTCGAGTTGGAAGGCGAGGACGGCAGCATCGAGCCGGGTGTTGAGCGAATGCAGGACGGCTTTCGTCATCGGCACGCCGAAATGCGCTTCCAGCATCGGCGGCGTGTTCGAAAGCATCACCGTCACCGTGTCGCCCTTGCCGATGCCCTGGCCAGCGAGCGCCGAAGCCAGCTGGCGCGAACGGCGCCAGAAATCGCGATAGGTAACGCGCTGGGCGCCATGAATGATCGCTACGTGATTTGGGTATGTGGCAGCCGCCCGCTCCAGATAGGTCAGCGGCGTCAGCGGCTGATGGTTTGCGGGGTTGCGGTCCAGACCGCTGTCATAAATGCTTGCCACGATACCTCCCGAAGGCGACGAATTCGGGCGGACATTAGACCATGACCCCGCGCGGTGGGAACATGGTTTCGGCAGTGCTTTTGGTCAAAGTGGAGAACGCCAATCCCTCCCGGCGGGCCGGAAGGGATTTCTTTTCCAGTCTTAACGATCCGGCGCGCGCGTTGCGGCCACTGCCGGCGTCTTGCCGCCCATCGGTCGCTGCGTAACAGCGGTCTTCGAGGACTGCGCGGCAGGCTTGCCGCCCCAGCCGATCTTCGGCAGCCATTCGAGATAGTAGGCGAAGGCGAACTGCAGCGCGATGCCGGTGGAGATAAGCACCGTGTCGTAGAACAGCCCGCCGGGGCTGACCATCTTCATCACCTGCGCCACCATCGCCAGCAGCGTGCCGGCAATGAACACCGGCAGCGAATGCTTGCCGAGAATGGCCAGCGGATGATCTGCACGAGTCCGCGCCAGATTGGAAAGCGCGGGGATGACTGTGATCAGATAGGCGAGCGACAGAACGTGGGCGAGACGCGACAGCGACAGGAAGGTCTTGTCGAAGCCGGTCAGCACCATCGGCAGGCCGAGCGAGGTATCGACACCCCAGAACGGGACCCGCACCCAGGCCAGCGACAACAGCACATAGGACGCCGCTATACCGGCCAGCCACGGGCTGAAGCGGATCTCGCCGCCGCGCTTTACGTGCATCGTCGCGGCGATGCCGATGACGAACAGGAACTGCCACGACAGCGGGTTGAGGAACCACAGGCCGTCACCGGGGAAATTGCCTGGCGCGATCTGGTAGACGCCCGCCACCAGCCAGATGGCGCCTGAAACGCAGACCATCAGAAGCAGGCTGATATTCCCGAGAAGCAGGAACAGCGGCATCATCAGGAGCACGATGGCATACATCGACAATATGTTGTTGTAGCCGACCTGATGGCTGAGCGTGGCGATGCCGACAAGCGCTTCTGGCGTGTCCTCGATGATCATCTGGATGTTGATCAGCTTGAGCAGGTCCGGCCGCGCGAAATGGAGTGCTGCACCCGAAAAGATCGCCAGCGTCGCCACCGTCGTCATGATGTGCGAGACATAGAGCACACCGGCCCGCCGCCACGCCTTCAGCGCGATCAGAAGCCGGTTGCCCGGCTTGAATTTCGACCCATAGGCGAGCCCGACGGCGATGCCCGAGATCAGCACGAAAGCCTCGGCCGAATCCGAGAAGCCGAAGTTCTTGTGCGTGGCGAACTCGTAGATGGTGCCCGGAACATGGTTGATGAAGATCGTGAGCAGGGCCAGAGCCCGAAACACGTCGATGCGGGTATCCCGTTGATTTGATACGATATTCGTCATGACTGCCATAAAACTCGTTGCGTATTACAGGTTTGCGACAGCCTGGCGCCCACGGCGCAACGCATGCCAGTTCGAACCCGTGCCTATGGGTTGGAAATGCACAAATGAAGGCAAGGTTCGACGGGTTCCCGTCAAAAAATGTTTTAAGGCTGCAACAATTGCGCCCCGCCATCCCAGATCAGTTTTACCGCGATCAGCGCCACCGTCGCGTAGGTAAAGGGATAGAAGAGCTCCGGCCGCATCCGTCTCACCAGCCAGGCGCCGGCAAGAGTTGATAGCGGCGCAAGCGGCATCAGCGCTGCCGAGGCAGTCAGGTTCGTCGTGTCGAACTGCCCGAGAGCGAAGTAGGGAATGAGCTTCACCGCATTGGTGATGGCAAAGAATATCGCGGCAGTGCCCGACAGCACTTTCGGGTCGAGCTTCAGCGGCAACGTATAAACCTGGAAGGGTGGTCCGCCGACATGGGCGACGAAGCTGGTGAAGCCCGAAACCGTGCCCCAGAAACCGCCTACCACGCGATTGGGTGCCGCCGAATACTCGGCGCCAAGGCGAAATTGCTGCCAGGCCCCGCGCGAGACGAAGACGATAGCAACCGCGCCGACGATGAAGCGCACCATGTCTGCCGTCACCACCGCGGCCGTCAGCCATCCGATGCCGATGCCGATCAGCGCTCCGGGCATCATGTAGAAAAGCGTCTGCTTGTCGAACACGCCGCGCCATGTCCACAGCGATACCATGTCCATCAGCACCAGGATGGGCAGCAGGATTGCGGCTGCCTGCACCGGTGGCATCACCAGCGCCATCAGCGGCACGCCGACGAAGCCGACGGCGCCGCCAAAACCGCCCTTGGACAGGCCGACAAGAAACACGGCAGGCAGAGCAGCCGCGTAGAACCACGGATCAAGAAGCAGCGCATTCATGGGAGGGATGCCTTTCGCCGGATGAAATAACCCGGTTCCTTCGTCTTGGCGAGATCGATCAAAGCATGATCCCGAAAAGTTGCAGACTTTTCGGATGAGATCATGCTTCATCTCGCTCTAGCCTCGCGACTGTTCAAGCCGCCCGTCTTCCTCTATGCCCAAATGCAACCACGATCACCCTGCATGGGGTCTGGCATTCTGGAAAGACGACAATGACCGAAGCATCCTCACCCAATCGCTGCCGCATCGTGCTGATCGCCCCTTCGGGCGAGAAACCCGACCATTTTGTCGAGCGGCTGCGCCAGGCGATTGCCGGGGGCGACATCGCCTCGATCATCCTGCCGCCCTATGATCTCGACGAGGCCTCGTTCCAGGCCTTTGCGGAAAAGGTCGTGCCGGTCGCCCAGGAAGCCGGCATCGCAGCGATCATCGCCGATGACACCCGCGCCGCCGGCCGCGTCGGGGCGGACGGCCTTCATCTGGAAACGAAGAAGGCAGAGCTCGAGGAAGCGATCGAGCACTACCAGCAGAAAATGATGGTCGGCGCCGGTGGTGCCAAGACGCGCGACGACGCGCTGGAGCTCGGCGAATTGCGCCCCGACTACATCTTCTTCGGCCGCTTCGGCTACGACAACAAACCCGAGCCGCATAACCGCAACCTGTCGCTCGGCCAATGGTGGGCGGAGGTGATCGAGATCCCCTGCATCGTCTTGGCCGGCTCCGACGTCGCTTCGGTCGAGGCGGTCGCCGCCACCGGCGCCGAATTCGTCGCGCTGTCGAGCGCGGTATTCGGCGACGGCGTGGACCCCAAAGATGCGATCGCCCGCGCCAATGCCATTCTCGATGAAACCGCGCCGAGCTTCTTGTCGGCGGGTAATTGAGGAGTGGGCGAACCGTGAGGGGCCAGAAGACTTCCCGCGCCATCTTTTGCCTGACGCTGGCTTTATGCCTTGCGCCGGCGGCAGCACTTGCCGTGGACGACCCGAAGACGACGCCGACCGAACCGAAGCCCCTGCCGACAACGACGCCGGCTCCCACCGAAATGAAGCGCCTGCCGGCGCCCACCGATATGGTCGACCCGCAGCGTTTCGGCGGCGGCAAGGGCAATGGCGGCGAGCCTGATCTGGATCGCTTCGGCGGCGCGAAAACCGATCCCGCCTACGGGGCGTTCCAGCGCGGCCTCTATATGACAGCTTATAATCTGGCCCTGCCGCGCGCCACGGCAGGCGATGCCGCCGCGCAGACGCTGGTCGCCGAAATCCTGTCGCGCGGGCTCGGCGTGCCGCGCAACGACAAGGAAGCTGCCAAATGGTACGCGCTCGCCGCCGAGCAGGGCATTCCCGAAGCGCAGTTCCAATATGCCCTGATGCTGCTCGATGGCGATTTCGTCAAAAAGGATGCGCAGGCAGCCTACGCGCTGATGCAATCGGCGGCCGAGGCCGGCAACCGGCTTGCCCAGTTCAATTTCGCGCAGATGCTGGTCGGGCGCGAATCCGAAGGCAAGGGGATGGACGACGCCGTCGTCTACTACCAGCGCGCCGCTGACGCCGGGCTGGCCGATGCGCAATATGCGATGTCGCAGATCTTCGCCAACGGCGTCGGCGGCAAGAAACACGACGACGTCGAAGCGCGGCGCTGGCTGCTGCGCGCCGCCATCCAGGGTTACGATACCGCCCAGCTCGATCTCGGCACATGGCTGATGGACGGGCGCGGCGGCGACCGCGACCGCAAGGCCGGTTTCAACTGGATGCGGATCGCAGCCCTTGACGGCAACGTCGCCGCACAGAACCGCCTCGCCAAACTCTATATGCAGGGCCTTGGCACCGATCCCGATTCCATCAGCGCCGCCGCATGGTACATGCTCGCTCGCCGCGCCGGCTTGAGGGATGCGGCGATGGAGGATTTTCTCGACGGCCTGACCGACGAGGAGATGAAAACGGCGCTGCAGCGGGCCAACCGTTTGCGCTGACATGGGTGGTTTCAGGCCGTAAACACCGCGTTTTCAGGCCTCTCTCTTGCCTCTCCACGCAAATTGTGGTCTTGGAAGCGCCGAAACCGTCGACCAGACGGATAAACCTCTCCGGAACTTTACAACAATGGCCAAGATCAACGGCAACGAAATCCGTCCCGGCAATGTCATCGAACACGATGGCGGCCTCTGGGTGGCGGTCAGGACCAACCACGTCAAGCCCGGCAAGGGCGGCGCCTACAACCAGGTTGAACTGAAGAACCTCATCAACGGCACCAAGCTCAACGAGCGCTTCCGTTCGGCCGAGACTGTCGAAAAAGTGCGGCTGGAACAGAAGGACTTTTCGTTCCTCTACGAACAGGGCGATGCGCTGGTGTTCATGGACACCCAGAGCTACGAGCAGCTCGAACTCCTGAAGGACTTCGTCGGCGATCGCGCCGCCTTCCTGCAGGACGGCATGATGGTGACCGTCGAGCTTTACGACGAACGTCCCATCGGCATCGCGCTGCCCGACCAGGTAACGCTGACGATCACCGAGGCTGACCCGGTGGTGAAGGGCCAGACGGCCGCATCGTCCTACAAGCCGGCAGTGCTGGAAAACGGCGTGCGCGTTCTGGTTCCGCCCTTCATCGGTTCGGGCGAACGCATCGTCGTCGACACCAACGAAATCACCTACATCCGCCGCGCCGACTAAGCGCAGCGTTCGGAGTCTAGTAAATGGCGCGTTCGGCGATCCTCAATGTCATGGTCCAGGCCGCTATGAAGGCCGGCCGCTCGCTGTCGCGCGACTTCGGCGAAGTGCAGAACCTTCAGGTCTCTATGAAAGGCCCCGGCGACTATGTCTCGCAGGCCGATCGCAAGGCCGAAGAGATCATCCATGCCGAGCTGGCCAAGGGGCGGCCGGGTTACGCTTTCCTGATGGAAGAGCGTGGCGTGGTGGCAGGCGAGGACGACCAGCACCGCTGGATCGTAGATCCGCTCGACGGCACCACCAACTTCCTGCACGGCATCCCGATCTTCTCGATCTCGATCGCGCTGGAGCGTCAGGGCCAGATCGTCGCCGGCGTCATCTACAACCCGGCAATGGACGAACTCTACACCGCCGAGCGCGGCGGCGGCGCCTTCATGAACGATCGCCGCCTGCGGGTCGCCGGTCGCACCAAGCTCACCGACTGCGTTATCGGCACCGGCGTGCCGCATCTCGGCCGGGGCCACCACGGCAACTACCTCGTCGAGTTGCGCAACGTCATGGGCGAAGTGTCCGGCATCCGCCGCCTGGGTTCGGCAGCGCTCGACCTCGCCTATGTCGCGGCAGGCCGCATGGACGGTTTCTGGGAAGAATCGCTCTCGCCCTGGGACGTCGCAGCCGGCATCCTGATGATCCGCGAGGCCGGCGGCTTCGTCTCCGACAAGAATGGCGGCAATGACATGTTCGACACCGGCGCGATCGTCGCCGGCAACGAAACGATCCATCGCGCCCTGCTCAAGACGCTGAAGAAGCCGGTAACGGCGCGCTGAAACGCCCCCTGTCTCCGCCGGAAGGCGCAAAGCGTCGCCCTGTCTTCTCCCAATTGGCGTCTTGAAAAAGCCTGCCTCGGTCGTTCATATCGTCTGGTATGACGAAAGCCGCGCAACCGAACACTGATCGGAATGCAGAAAGCGCCCTCCCCCTACCTGGGCGCTTTCATTATTCGCGCGCCGAACTGATCGCCGACGGCATCGTCCATGCGGTCGGCATCGTGCTCGCCATCGCAGCCGGCTCCGCACTTCTCGCAATCTCCGCCTTCCACGCCGGTCCGGGCGAATATGTCGCCGCGGTCTTCTACGTCGTGTCGCTGCTCACGGTCCTGTCGATTTCGCTCGCCTACAATCTCTGGCCGATATCGCCGGCGAAATGGATCCTTCGCCGCTTCGACCACGCAGCCATCTATCTTCTCATCGCCGCGACCTACACGCCGTTCCTGGCCCAGTTGAACGACGCCGCGCTGACGCGCTCGATGCTCATTCTCGTCTGGTCAGCGGCAGCCCTCGGCATTGCCCTCAAGATGCTTTTCCCCGGTCGTTTCGACCGCATCGCCGTTGGCTTCTATCTCGCCATCGGCTGGAGCGGCGTCGTGGTGCTTCAGCCCCTGCTGCATACCCTGCCGCCGGCAACACTCATGCTGCTGCTGGCAGGCGGCATCGTCTATTCCTGCGGCGTGGTCTTCTTCGCGTGGAGAGGCCTGCGTTTCCAGAACGCCGTCTGGCACGGCTTCGTGGTGACCGGCGCCGGGCTGCATTTCGCCGCCGTACTGGATGTTCTGGTCGTCAACCGGCTCTGATTATCTGGCCTTGCTTGCGACAAGCTGCACCTTGCGTCTTTCAATTTCGTCACATTTCCGTTTAGAGTCGCGGGCAAGTTGATTGCGGGCACGGAATCGGAGCGGCAATGGCGTTCATGAGAATTTTCGGGATAGGCGAAGCCTCCAATGCCGAAGGCTACGATCCCTACAAGCTGTCGAGCCCGCAGGTCTTTCTTCTCTCCATGGTGGTGTTTTTGGCCATCGTCGCCTTCATCGCGGCGATCCTGACGCGGCAGATTTCGTCGGCCTTCACCACCAATCCCGGCCTCAACGGCCTGATCCTCGGCGTGCTTCTCATCGGCATCCTGCTCGCCTTCCTTCAGGTGACGCGGCTGTTCCGCGAAGTGCGCTGGGTCAACACCTTCCGCGCTGGCTCCGAGGAAGCCGAACCGGTGCTGCTGGCGCCGATGAAGGCACTGCTCAGCCGCTCATCATCGATGGCCTTCTCGACCAGTTCGATGCGCACCATGCTCGATTCGATTGCCACCCGCCTCGACGAAACCCGCGACATCTCGCGTTATCTCATCGGCCTCCTGGTCTTCCTCGGCCTGCTCGGCACCTTCTGGGGCCTGCTGCACACCATCGGCTCGATCGGCGACACCATCCAGTCGCTGGACCCGGGCACCGGCGACACCGCCGCCGTGCTCGATGCACTCAAGGCCGGCCTGGCCGCCCCGCTGGAAGGCATGGGCACGGCGTTCTCCTCCTCGCTGTTCGGCCTTGCCGGCTCGCTGGTGCTCGGCTTCCTCGACCTGCAGGCCGGCCGGGCGCAGACGCGTTTCTACACCGAGCTTGAAAACTGGCTCTCCTCCGTCACCGACCTCTCCTCCGATATCCAGGTGGTCGCGCCGACCGGCAGTGGGTCCTCCGACGAGATCAGGGCGCTGTCGGAAAAGCTGCGCAACATGCAGGAAACCGGCGGCTCCAGCCCGCGCGTCGCCACCGCCATGGCAAATCTCGCCGACGGGATTTCCGGCCTGGTCAAGAACATGCGCTCCGAGCAGCAGATCATGCGCGACTGGGTCGAGGCGCAATCGCAGGAGCAGAAGGCGATGCGCAACACGCTGGAAAAAATCGCCGACGCGCTCAAGAAGCGGGAACATAACTGATGGCTCTGTCGCGTCGGCGCACCGACCGCCGTATCGACTACTGGCCGGGTTTCGTCGACGCACTGTCGACGCTGCTTCTGGCCATCATGTTCCTGCTATCGGTGTTCGTGCTGGCGCAGTTCCTGCTCAGCCGAGAAATCACCGGCAAGGACGCGGTGCTGAACCGCCTGAACTCGCAGATCAACGAGCTGACGCAGCTTCTCGCGCTGGAGAAATCCAGCACTCAGGACGCGCAGGATTCACTTGCCAACCTGCAAGCCTCCCTGTCCGCCGCCGAAGCCGAGAAAAGCCGGCTCGAACAGCTCCTGTCGCAAGGTGCTGGCGCGGGCGCTGCCGCCACCGCCCAGATCGGCAACCTGTCGGGCCAGCTCGACAATGAACGCCAGGTTAGCCAGCGCGCGCTGAGCCAGGTCGAGCTTCTCAACCAGCAGATCGCAGCCCTGCGCAAGCAGATCGGCGCGCTCGAACAGGCGCTGGACGCATCCGAGGCCAAGGACCGTGATTCCAACGTCAAGATCGCCGATCTCGGCAAACGGCTGAATGTCGCGCTCGCCCAGCGCGTCCAGGAACTGAACCGCTACCGCTCCGACTTCTTCGGGCGCCTGCGCGAAATCCTGTCCGACCGCGAAAACATCCGCATCGTCGGCGACCGCTTCGTCTTCCAGTCGGAAGTGCTGTTCCCGGTCGGCTCGGAGGTCATCAACGATGCCGGCCGCGGTGAAATGAAGAAGCTCGCTGACGCGATCATCGAACTGCAGAAGGAAATCCCGCCGGAGATCAACTGGGTGCTGCGCGTCGACGGCCACACCGACAATCGCCCACTTTCCGGCACCGGCCGATATCGCGACAACTGGGAGCTTTCTTCCGCCCGCGCAACCTCCGTGGTGAAATTCCTGATCGAAAACGGCGTGCCGGCAAACCGGCTGGTGGCGGCCGGCTTCGGCGAATTCCAGCCGCTCGACACCGCCGATACGGACGACGCGCGCAACAAGAACCGCCGCATCGAGCTGAAACTGACTGAGCGCTAGATCGCGAAAACAACGCCGGATTCATGCCATATTCGCTCAAATATGTCCGCGAATGCGGCATTTCCCATCAAACGCGAATTATCTTTTTGTAATTTGCGCGTGACGGGAGGCCGGGCGTAGCTTCGCCGTACAGGTCGGGAACTGCCGGCGATACTCCCAATCGCGACGCGACAGAACCGGACGACCTGGCTTGCGGGCGACATTGCCCGCCCGCGCAGAACAGAGGACGCAAATCATGCGCTCTTTTCTCATCAAGGCGGCTCTCGCCGCAGCTCTCGCTTCAACTTCCTTCGCCGGCGCCTACGCAGCAGATCACTCCGGCGGCCATGGACATGAACACAACTTCGATGGTGATCGATTCAGCAGCGGGGACGACTCGCCCGCTCCGGATTCGATCACCTCACAAACCGACGCCGCCCTGGGAGTGCAGGCAATGCCTGCCCCGCAAACCATGGCTGCGGTTCACCACGAACGGCTTGCCCGGATCGATCGTGAAATCAGCCGGGTAAACCACCGCATCATGCTCGATCGGCGGGATGGATACCTGAACAATGCCGAGGCACGTAACCTGGAAAACCGCTCCCGGATGATACGGACTGACGCGGCACGGGTTGCCGAAAATCATCGCGGCGCCCTGCCTGAAGCCCGCTTCGACAGGCTTCAAACGCGCATCGCAAACCTTAACCGCACCATCCACCGGGATGTCGCCAACGCCTGACGGCGTCCGCATTGCGGGCCGCTCCCAGTTGGCGGGGAGCGGCCTGCAATGCCGGTCGCAAATCACCAGCCGGCAAACAACGCCACCAGCCCAAGTGCCGCCGGCAGCGCCTGAATGAAGAGTATCTTGCGGCTGACGGTCGCCGCCCCAAACAGGCCGGCAACCACCACGCAGATCAGGAAGAATGTCTTGACGGCAAAGCCGGTCTCGCCAAGCCACAGCCCCCAGATCAGCCCGGCTGCGAGAAACCCGTTATAAAGCCCCTGATTGGCCGCCAGCACTTTCGAAGCGGTGGCAAACTCCGGTGTCAGGTTGAACGCCTTTCGCCCCGCCGGCGTGTCCCAGGCGAGCATCTCCAGATACATGAAATAAAGATGCAGCGCCGCCACCAGCGCGATCAGAATGTTGGCGATCATCTTTTGTCTTCCCCCTCACGACATGCGGCAGGTCCCGCCCGCACCATGATGATCACGCGGGATAGCGGTTCGGCAAGACCTCATCGGCGGCCTGGCGCATCACACGAGAAAGCTTCCCGCTTGCGATCGCGCCCGACTTGGTGTCCTCTCCGGCCTTCCAAAAAACTCCGGAGCAGCCATGTCTTTCGCCAAACTCGACCAACTCGGCCACAAGCTCGAAGCGCTGGAGCATGCGCTCGCCATACTCGGCGCCGACGAGGCCACGCATATGGCCGTCGGCGGCGGCGAGAAGCGGGCCGAGGCGATGGCGGCCCTTGCCGGCATGCATCACCGCCAGGCGACAGCGCCCGAGATTGCCGACTGGATCGATGCGGCCGAAGGCGAGACGCTCAGCGAGGAACAGCAGACGGCTTTGCGCGAATTCCGGCGGCAATACACCAACATGACCTGCCTGCCGACCGAATTCGTAGAGCGCCAGACCACCGCGCGCATGCGCTGCGAGCAGCTTTGGCGCGACCTGCGCGCCAAGAACGATTGGGCAGGCTTCCTGCCGGCACTGGAGGGCGTCATTGCGCTGGTGCGCGAAGAGGCCGCCATGCGCGCCGAAGCGCTCGGCCTCGCCCCCTATGACGCGCTGATGGAGCAATACGATCCCGGCCATCGCGCCGCCGATATTTCTCCCATCTTTGCCGAACTGAAGACCTTTTTAAAAGGCTTCGTGCCGGAAGCGCTCGCGGTGCAGGAGGAGCGGCTGGCCAAGACGCCGCTGCGGCCGCTGTCCGGCGTCTATGCCATCGAGCGCCAGCGCGAGCTTGGCCTTGCCATGATGGCGGCGGTCGGCTTCGACCTCACCCATGGCAGCCTCTCGGTTTCGCATCACCCCTTCTGCGGCGGCGTGCCGAGCGACGTACGCATCACCACGCGCTACAAGACGACCGAATTCCTGTCGTCGCTTATGGGCGTGCTGCACGAGACCGGCCACGCCATGTATGAGCAGAACCTGCCCAAGCAATGGTCGCACTGGCCGCTCGGCAAGGCGCGCGGCATGGCCATGCATGAGAGCCAGAGCCTGTTCGTGGAAAAGCAGCTCGGTCGCAACCCGGCCTTCTGGGACTGGGCACTGCCGCTGGTCGAGCAGCATCTCGGCGAAAGCTGGAGCAAGGCTGACATCCTGCCCCATGTCCATCTGGTCAAGCCCGGCCTGATCCGCGTCGATGCCGACGAGGTGACCTATCCCCTGCATGTCATCCTGCGCTTCGAACTGGAACAGGATCTGGTTTCGGGCAAGCTCAACGCCGTCGATCTGCCGGAAGCCTGGGATGCCAAGATGCGCGACTATCTCGGCCTGTCCACCATCGACACGCCGCAGGACGGCCCGATGCAGGACGTGCACTGGCCAGGCGGCGCCTTCGGCTATTTCCCCTCCTACACCCTCGGCGCCATGATGGCCGCGCAGCAATGGGCAGCACTGGAAAAGCAGCATCCCGCCGTCAATGACGATGTCGCCAAGGGCAGGTTCGACGCCGTCACCGACTGGCGGCGACAAAACATCTGGTCGCAGGCTTCGCGCTTTTCGACGCCGGAAATCATGGAACGCGCCACCGGTGAGAAGCTGAATGCGGCGTATTTCACGAGCCATTTGAAGGAACGGTACGGGGCGTGAGGTAGACGGCGGAGGCTGGCATCCCACTGGAAGTTCCCCTCTCCGTCTCGGCTTCCCCGAGCCACCTCTCCCCGCAAGCGGGGCGAGGAACCCAAGTCCTGAGGCGTTGCTACCTTGCAGAACCTAGGTTCCTCGCCCCATGAAATGGGGAGAGGTGGCGCGCGAAGCGCGACGGAGAGGGGCCTCTTCCTTTTCCACCCCTTCCCCACCGTCACTCCCTCTCCCTGAATTTCCCCCTTGATCTCGAAAACCATTCCCCCAAACTGCCCACGGCAACAAGCTGCCTTGGGAGGGGAGCAGGATGGCAGAACAGGCAGATGCGATCATCGTCGGCGGCGGGCTGGCCGGGCTGGTGGCGGCAGCCGAACTCGCCGATGCCGGCAAGCGCACCATCATCCTCGAACAGGAAGGCGAAAACTCGCTTGGCGGGCAGGCCTTCTGGTCGCTCGGCGGGCTTTTCTTCGTCAACAGCCCCGAGCAGCGGCGGCTTCGCATCAGGGACAGCCACGACCTCGCCCTGCAGGACTGGCTCGGCTCGGCGCAGTTCGACCGCGCCGAGGATTTCTGGCCGCGAAAGGTCGCGGAAGCCTTTGTCGATTTCGCCGCCGGCGAGATGCGGCCATGGCTTCATGCGCAGGGCATGCGCTGGTTTCCGGTTGTCGGCTGGGCCGAGCGCGGCGGCGCGCTGGCGCATGGCCACGGCAACTCCGTGCCGCGCTTCCACATCACCTGGGGCACCGGCCCGGGCGTGCTGGAGCCTTTCGTGCGCCGCGTGCGCGAGCACGTTACCAGCGGCCGCATCGAACTGAAATTCCGCCATCAGGCAAGCCGGCTGATCAAGACCAAAGGCGCGGTTACTGGCGTGGCCGGCGAAATCCTCGAGCCCTCGACGGTCGAGCGCGGCCAGCAATCCGGGCGCGGCGTCATCGGCGAATTCGAGTTCAACGCCAATGCCGTCATCGTCACCTCCGGCGGCATCGGCGGCAATTTCGATCTGGTCAGGAAGAACTGGCCGAAGGATCGCCTCGGCCCGCCGCCGAAAAACATGATCGCCGGCGTACCGCATCACGTCGATGGCCGCATGGTCGCGATCACGCAAGATGCCGGCGGCGCGGTCATTAATGGCGACCGCATGTGGCACTACACCGAGGGCGTCAAGAACTGGGCGCCGATCTGGCCGAACCATGGCATCCGCATCCTGCCCGGCCCATCCTCTCTATGGTTCGACGCGAAAGGCAACCGCCTGCCGGCACCTTATCTGCCAGGCTTCGACACGCTTGGCACGCTGAAGCACATTCTTGGCACCGGCTACGACTTTTCCTGGTTCGTGTTGACCCAGAAAATCATCAAGAAGGAATTCGCCCTTTCCGGCTCCGAGCAGAACCCGGACTTCACCTCGAAGAGCTGGCGCGCCGTGCTGAAGAGCCGCCGCGCCAAGGGCGCGCCGCCGCCGGTCGAGGCCTTCAAGCAGCATGGCGAGGATTTCATCGTCAGGGACAATCTCGGCGATCTGGTCGAGGCCATGAACGCGCTGGCCGGCGAAAAACTGATCGACCACGACCATTTGCTGATGCAGATCGAGGCGCGCGACCGCGAGATCGACAACCCCTTCGCCAAGGACGCGCAGATCACCGCCATCAACGGCGCGCGCACCTATCTCGGCGACAAGCTGATCCGCACCGCCAAGCCGCACAAGATCCTCGACCCGGCCAACGGCCCGCTGATCGCCGTGCGGCTCAACGTGCTGACCCGCAAGACGCTGGGCGGCCTGCACACCAATCTCGACTCACAGGTGCTGGCCAAGAACGGCGAGCCGATCCCCGGCCTTTACGCGGCCGGCGAAGTCGCCGGCTTCGGCGGCGGCGGCTATCATGGCTACAACGCGCTCGAGGGGACTTTTCTTGGGGGGTGCATTTTTTCGGGCAGGAATGCTGGAAGGCATGCGGCAAGGTAGAGGTGCATAAAGGCCCCCTCTCCGTCTCGGCTTCGCCGAGCCACCTCTCCCCATTTCATGGGGCGAGGAACCCAAGTTCTGTTATGCCTCGATCTCGGAATTCTCGCGACATCTGCAAGTGCCGGTTCCTCGCCCCCGCTTGCGGGGGAGAGGTGGCGCCACGAAGCGGTGACGGAGAGGGGGAACTCACACGCGACTGCGCCCCGGCCCCTTTCGATCCCTCACCAAACCGCCCCATCCAGCGCATCCAGCGGAAACTTCAGATAGCGCTTGCCGTTGGCCTCAGGCTCCGGCAGGCGCGCGCCGTTGATGTTGACCTGCAGCGCGTGAAGAATGAGTTTGGGCATCGGCAGCGTCCTGTCGCGCGCCTCGCGCACGGCGACGAACTCGGCCTCGGTGCGATTCTGCGTCAGGTGGTTGTTCCCGCACTTCTGCTCCGCCACCGTGCTCTCCCAGCGCGGCTCGCGCCCGCCGGGCTGGTAGTCATGGCCGGTGAACAGCCGCGTGTCCTCCGGCAACGCCAGAATGGCCTGGATCGACTGCCACAGCCGGCTTGCGCTGCCGCCGGGAAAATCCGCCCGCGCCGAACCGCTGTCGGGCATGAACAGCGTGTCGTGGATGAAGGCGGCATCGCCGACGACATAGGTGATCGACGCCAGCGTGTGCCCCGGCGAATGCATGACGGAAACATCGAGATTGCCGATCTTGAACCGCTCTCCATCGGCAAAAAGCCGGTTCCATTGCGATCCGTCGACCGCCAGTTCCGGCCAATTATAAATGTCGCGCCACAGCTTCTGGACTTCGACGATTTTCGCGCCGATCGCTATCGGGGCGCCGGTCTTGGCCTTCAGATAGGAAGCCGCGGAAAAATGGTCGGCATGGGGATGGGTATCAAGTATCCACTCCAGCTCCAGCTTTTCCGCGGCGATATGATCCAGCAGCCGGTCGGCATTGCGGGTACCGGTCGCGCCGGACTTTTCGTCGAAATCCAGCACCGGGTCGATGATCGCGCATTTGCGCGTCTCGGGATCGGCCACGACATACTGGACCGAAAACGTGCGCTCATCGAAAAACGCCGCAACAAGAGGATTATTTTCCACGAATCTTCCCTGCTATGCAAAGCCATGCCAATTTTTACCCGGAATGAAGCATATCGGCCATGGAAAAGGCAATCGCCACGATCGACGCAGGGTCGTCTTGAAGGCGTAGGTTCTGGCCGCACCTAGGATGTGTTGAGATTCAGGTCAGGACGAGTCGAAAGCCGCCATTTGCAGGCCGTCATGGCCTGAATATCAACGTATCCTACTCGGCTGCCTGGAAAGCGGTCGCCCCCGTCTCGAACTGCAGCTTGGCAAGACCGGCATAGACGCCGCCCTTGCGCACGAGGCTGCGATGGGTGCCTTCCTCGACGATACGCCCGCCATCCATCACCAGAATGCGGTCGGCTTTCAGCACGGTCGCCAGCCGGTGCGCGACGACGATTGTGGTGCGGCCCTTCATCAGCCGTTCGAGCGCGGTCTGCACCAGCGTCTCGCTTTGCGCGTCGAGCGCCGAAGTCGCCTCGTCCAGCAGCAGGATCGGCGCGTCGCGCAGGATGGCGCGGGCGATCGCCACGCGCTGGCGCTGGCCGCCCGACAGCATGACGCCACGCTCGCCCACCTGCGTATCATAGCCGTTGCCAAGCTTTTCGATGAACTCGTCAGCCAGCGCATCCTTGGCCGCCGCCTCGATCTCGGCCTGCGCGGCGCCGGGTCTGCCGAAGCCGATATTCTCGCCCGCTGTCGCCGCAAAGATGGTGACGTCCTGCGGCACGATCGCCGTGCGGTCGCGCACTGCCTGCGGATCGGCCTTGGCGATGTCGACGCCGTCGATCAGGATGGAACCGGAAACGGGGTCGTAGAAGCGCAGCAGCAGCGCGAAGATCGTGCTCTTGCCGGCCCCTGACGGCCCGACGATGGCGACCGTCTCGCCCGGCTTGATGGTGAAGCTGACGTCGTGCAGCGTCGGCCGGTCTGGCCGCGCCGGATAGGCGAAAGAAACGTCGCGGAACTCGACGAGACCCCGCGCCGGCTTGGGCAGCGGCAGCGGGTTCGCAGGCGCTGCGATTGCCGGTTCTTCAGCCAGGATCTCGGTCAGCCGCTCAGCCGCACCTGCCGCCTGCGCCAGTTCGCCCCACACTTCCGACAGCGCGCCGAGCGCACCGGCAGCAAACACCGAATAAAGCAGGAACTGGCCGAGCGTGCCCGCCGACAGCGTGCCCGCAAGCACGTCGCGCGAGCCGAACCACAGCACAGCCACGACGGAAGCGAAGATGGTGAAGATGGCGAAGAAGGTGAGGAACGACCGCGCAAACACCGAAGACCGCGCCGCCTCGAAGGCAGTATCCACGGCCTTCGCAAACCGCCCGGTCACCAGCTTCTCGTTGGTGAAGGCCTGCAGGATGCGCATCGCGCCGATCTGCTCGCTGGCATAGGCGGTCGCTTCGGCCAGCGTGTCCTGTGCCGCGCGCGACTTGCGCCGCACCGAACGGCCGAAAGCGACCAGCGGCAGCACGATGACGGGGATGGCAACGAGCACGAGGCCCGAAAGCTTGGGGCTGGTCACCACCATCATGCCGACCGCGCCGAGGCCGAGAATGACGTTGCGCAGCGCAACCGACGCCGTTGCCCCGACCGCCGATTTCACCTGCGTCGTGTCCGCCGTCAGCCGCGAGATGATCTCGCCCGACTGTGCCGTGTCGAAGAAGGATGGCGAAAGCTTCGTCACATGGGCAAAAACGTCGCGGCGCACATCCGCCACCACCCGCTCGCCCAGCGTGATGACGAAGTAATAACGGCAGGCCGAGGCCAGCGCGAGCAGCGCCGCCATCACCACCAGCATCGAGAAATAATTGGCGATGAAGCCGGAATCGGAGGTCGAAAAACCGTGGTCGATCATGCGGCGCACGGCAATCGGCAAGGCCAGCGTCACGCCGGCAGCGGTTGCCAGCGAGACCAACGCACCGGCCACCATGCCGCGATAGCGCAAGATATAGGGCGAAAGCCGTCGCAGCGGCTGCAGCGAACGCCGGCGATCTTCCTCCGCGCTGCGCCCTGTCTCAGCCATGTTGCCATCCCTGTGCGACCGCATCTGGCAAAAGCGCCGAGTGCGGCCTTGTGATTCATTTTCGCCTGATGTATAGGCACCGCGACCGTTTTAGAAGCCGTGGCTCTTCAATAGCTGCGGCTTCGAGTTTTCAAAAGAGGCGCATCGCCGCAGGCGCAAGCCGTGAGTCGCAGCGCGACAGCCAGGAACAGACCGATGAAGACCGATATCCATCCCGACTACCACACCATCAAGGTCGTCATGACCGACGGCACCGAGTACCAGACCAAGTCGACCTGGGGCAAGGAAGGCGACACGATGAACCTCGACATCGACCCTTCGACCCACCCGGCCTGGACCGGTGGCCAGCAGACACTGCTCGACCGCGGCGGCCGTCTCTCGAAGTTCAAGAAGCGCTACGAAGGCCTCGGCATGTAAGCCTGAGTGCATTACGGATTTCGAAAAACCCCGCTTCGGCGGGGTTTTTTGTTTTGGGACGTCAGGTGAGGATAACAGCGATCTGGTTGGCCAATCCGCACAGGCAGGTGCTGCCCCTCACCCTTACCCTCTCCCCGTAAGGACGGGGAGAGGGAGGCGTCAGCGTCACAGCTTCCTCCTTCTCCCCGTCACTATACGGGGAGAAGGTCGCGGCAGCGGGATGAGGGGCAGCGCCTGCGTGGCCGAAGAAGCCTTTTTCCCCTCACCCCGCCTCCATCTCCCGAAGCACCATGCGCTTGTAATTCTCCACCAGCGCATCGCCCTCGGCACGCTCGACGGAAATCGCCAGCCGCATCGTCGATTCCCCCAGCGACATGATCAGGAAGGCCGAGCGATCGAGCTCTGCCTCGTCCGCATCGGGCCGCAGCCGCTTCAGCACGGCAGCAAGCAGCGCCCCGTTGAGCCGGCCGCTTTCGAGCTCGACATCGCGCAGGCCCTTGTCGGCCTGCATGCCGAACCAGATGTCGCGGATCACCGGCTCGGCCAGGAACAGCCCGTAATAGATGTCGATCAGCCGGCCGAAGGCCACGCGCATCCCTTCGAGGTCGCGCACGTCGGCAAGCTCGGCCTCGATGCATTCGCGCCCTTGCGCGTTGTAGCGCTCGGCCAGAGTGCGCAGGATCGCGCCCTTGTCAGGAAAATACTGGTACAGCGAGCCGATCGAAATCCCGGCATTTTCAGCCACTTCGCTCATGCGCATGGCATCGCTGCCGGTTGCCGCGATCAGTGCCGAGGCGACTTCGAGGATGCGCTCCACCCGCTCGCGGCTGCGCTGCTGCGTCGGCGCGCGGCGCGTGATAGTCGGCGTGTCTTCGGCAGGTGCTGGGGTCGGCTCCATGATGTCCTCGATGCGATTCCGGTTGACAGCCATAATATGAGGGTTTATCACATTTGCAAATGTGAGGATTACTCACATTATGGAGGAAGTGATGAACACGATCAATGACACCACCAAACCGACCCTCATTCTCGGCGGCACCGGCAAGACCGGAAGCCGCGTCGCCCAACGCCTGGCCGCCCGCGGCCTGCCGGTGCGCATCGGCTCGCGTTCCGGCCAGCCGCCCTTCGACTGGAACGACGAAAAGACCTGGAAGGCAGTGCTTGACGGCGTCGGCGCCGTCTACATCACCTATTATCCGGACATCGCCGTGCCGGGTGCCACTGAGGCTGTCGGCGCCTTCTCGCGGCTGGCGGTGGAAAGCGGCGTGAAGCGGCTGGTGCTGCTTTCCGGCCGTGGCGAGCCGGAGGCACAGCGCGCCGAAGAGGAACTCAAGGCCTCCGGCGCCGACTGGACCATCCTGCGCTGCTCTTGGTTCGCCCAGAATTTCAGCGAGGGTTTTCTGCTCGACTCCATCCTGGCCGGCGAGATCGCCCTGCCCGCCGGTGATGTGAAGGAACCCTTCATCGATGCCGACGACATTGCCGACGCCGCCGTCATCGCGCTGACCGAGCCCGGCCATGTCGGAGAACTCTACGAAATGACAGGCCCGCGCCTGCTGACCTTCGCCGAGGCCGCCGCTGAAATCGGCAAGGCGAGCGGGCGGAACATTCGCTATGAGCAGATTTCCCACGAAGTCTTCTTCGAGACACTGAGGCAGGCCGGCATACCGGCCGAGTTCTTCGGCCTTATGACGGAGCTGTTCACCGAAGTGCTCGACGGCCGCAACACCTACGTCACCGACGGTGCGCAGCGTATTCTGGGCCGCGCCCCGAGGGATTTTTCCGATTATGCTCGCGACACCGCCGCCACCGGCATCTGGGAGGAGAAAAAATGATCGCGCCGTTCTTCATCGTCCTCACCTTCGCCGCCGCGCTGGGCAGCGGCATCATGGCAGGGCTGTTCTTCGTCTTTTCGACCACCATCATGGCCGCACTCGCGCGCTTGCCCGCCGGCGACGGCGCGGCTGCGATGAACGCCATCAACGTCGTCATCATCAACCCGTTGTTCCTCACGGCCTTCATGGGGACGGCGCTGATCTGCGCGATCCTCGCCGTCAAGGCGATCATCGGCTGGAGCGAGATCGGCTCGGCCTGGCTGCTTGCCGGCAGCCTGCTCTACATCGTCGGCATTCTTCTGGTGACGATGATCTTCAACGTGCCGCTGAACGATGCGCTGGCTGCGGCCGGCCCCGAAACGGCCGAAGGCGCAAACCTTTGGACCCGCTACCTTGCCGAATGGGTGCCCTGGAACCATGTTCGCACGGTGAGCGGCATCGCTTCGCTCGCCTGCTTCATCATAGCGCTGCGGTAGACGGCCTGGCGCGTTCGATTGCGCATATCGTCTTTGGTCCGTGCGAGGGCAAATGATCGAATGGGCCGCTACTTGCGGTCCGAATGCCCGAGATCGCGTTCGGGATCGATGATATCGCGAACCCGCTGCTTCAGCACCTTGGCCTCGGGAAAACCCCCGTCGCGCTTGCGCTCCCAGATCAGTTCGCCATTGCAGGTGATCTCGAACACGCCGCCGGTGCCCGGCACCAACGCGACCTCGCCAAGCTCGGTGCCAAAGGTCGAAAGAAGCTCCTGCCCCAGCCACGCCGCGCGCAGCAGCCACATGCATTGGGTGCAGTAGGTGATTGCTACGCGGGCTTTTGGCGCGGCTTCGGTCATGCCGCGCTGAGCTTGGCCATCGTCTCTTCGTCGACCTCGAAATTGGCGTAGACGTTCTGCACGTCGTCGTCGTCTTCGAGGGTGGCGACGAGTTTCAGGATCGACTGGGCGCGGTCCTCGTCGACGGGAATGTTGTTCTGCGGCTTCCAGATCGCTTTCACAGATTCGGCTTCGCCGAGCGAGGCTTCGAGCGCCTTGGACACTTCGCCGAGATTCTCGAAGGCGCAGAGGATGGTGTGGCCGTCCTCGTCCGACTGCACGTCGTCGGCTCCCGCCTCGATTGCCGCATCCATCAGCTTGTCGGCGCTGCCGGCAGACACCGGATAGAAGATTTCGCCGACGCGGTCCCACATGAAGGACACCGAGCCGGTTTCGCCGAGCGCGCCGCCGGACTTGGTGAAGGCCGCGCGCACGTTGGATGCCGAGCGGTTGCGGTTGTCGGTCAGCACCTCGACGATGACGGCAACGCCGCCGGGGCCATAGCCCTCGTAGCGCACTTCATCATAGTTTTCCGCATCGCCCGCCGACGCCTTGTTGATGGCGCGCTGGATGTTGTCCTTCGGCATCGACACGGCCTTGGCGTTCTGCACGGCCAGGCGCAGGCGCGGGTTCATCGCCGGGTCGGGAACGCCGACCTTGGCGGCAACGGTGATTTCGCGCGCCAGCTTGGAAAACATTTTCGAGCGCACCGCGTCCTGACGGCCCTTGCGGTGCATGATGTTCTTGAATTGTGAATGGCCGGCCATGGGACCCCTTAGTCTTTACTCGGCTATCTGGAATGGGCCGGCTTATAAACCAGAATGACGGTGAACGTCCAGAAGTACCGGCGTTTGCCGCCCTCGCGAAAACGTGACTCCCGATAATGCCCTTTCGCCGGTCATATTGCATTGCCGCATCATTCATCGCCGCCTGCGACGGGAGCCTTGGAATGCCAGCTTTTCGCCTTGCCTTTCTGCTCGCCTTCCTGCTCTGGCCGCTGGCCGCATTCGCGCAGGAAGACCCGGTGCCGAGCCGCTGCATCGCCATCGCGCAGGCGCTGCCCGGCGTCACCTATGCCAATTTCACGCCGGCGCAGGCGAGAACCAGCGGCGAGGTGAAAATCACCTATGCCGGCCATTCCACCTATGTCATCGAGAGCCCTGCCGGCGTGCGCATCGCCACCGACTTCAGCGGCATCTATGGCAGCGACCCGCTGCCGCGCGTCGTCACCATGAACAAGGCGCACCGCACACACTACACGAACGCGCCCGATCCCGGCATCGAACATGTGCTGCGCGGCTGGAACCCGGAAGGCGGGCCGGCAAAGCACCGGATCGTGGTCGACGATGTCTATATCCGCAACGTGCCGACCGACATCCGCAGCTGGGGCGGCGAACTCGAACGCGATGGCAATTCGATCTTCATCTTCGAGGTCGCCGACCTGTGCATCGGCCACCTCGGCCACCTGCATACGCGCCTCAGCGACCAGCAATATGGCCAGATCGGCCGGCTCGACATCGTCATGGTGCCGATCGACGGCGGCCTGACCCAGTCCATCGGCTCGATCAGCGAGATCACGGAACGGCTCTATTCCTCCGTCGTTCTGCCCATGCACCGCCACGCGACGCCGCTTGACGAATTCCTCCGCCGCGTGGGCGAAGGCTTCGCCGTCGACTTCCGCGACAGCCCCTCGCTCACGGTGTCGCTGAAGACCCTGCCGCGCCAACCGACGATTGTGGTGCTGGAGGGGATTTGAGGGGGTCAGCGGCGGCCTGACGACCAGAATGCCAATGCTTTTGGAAAGTTCTTGCCCCTCATCTCCCTGCCGGGACCTTCTCCCCGTGAACGGGGGAGAAGGAGGAACCTCCAACGCTGGCGTCTCCCTCTCCCCGTCCTTACGGGGAGAGGGTAAGGGTGAGGGGCAATCTATCTGCCAGCGAAGTGGCTAAGCAGCGACCCGCCGCTCAAGCTCCGCCAACGTCACATGCCCCAGAAACCCGCCACTGCTGGTCGCCGGCTTCTCGTCCTCGATCGCATGGGCGAAGATCACACCGGAATCAGCCTCCAGCCTAGCTATATGCCTGTGAAGCTCCGGATACTCTTTCGCGATATCGAACAGCCCAAGGTCCTCACCCCAGCGCGCAATGCCGATGAAATAGGCGTCGGCGACGGTCTTCGTATCGCCCGCCAGCCATTCGCGATCCGCCATCATGTCCTGCAGATGGGCATAGCTCCGTGCAGCCTTCTCGCGCGCCAGCGCCCGCAGCACCTCGCGGTTGGGATCGTCCTCGGCCAGCTTGTAGGCCGTCCAGGCCGGCGAGAAGGCCGAATGGAACGTCGTGTGCAGATAGGCAAGCACGCTGTTCAGCCGGTCGAACTCTTCAGACCCTTGCCCAAACCTTCTGTCGCGGCCACGCGCCACGATGTTTTGCATGATGGCGAAACTCTCGACCAGCGGTCGGCCATCCTCCAGCAGCAGCGCCGGCGTCTCGCCGAGCGGGCTGACGCCGCCAAAGGTCTCGCTTTCCTTCTTGGCCAGCATGTCGACGCGGCAGAGGCGATAGGGCTGTCCGAGCCATTCGAGTGCGACGATCGAGCCGAACGAGCAGCCATACGGCACGCCGTAGAAGAGTACAGGTTCCATCTTGATTTCCTTTCGGGTTGGCTCACCGCACCGACCGGAAAGGCCAGCGCGACGCTGACCGGAACCTATGCAATACTTGACCATGAGCAAGTACCTACAATATCGTAAGGTACTAACCTGATAGTAAGTATTGAGGATTTCCATGGCAAAAAAACAGCCGGACAGCTGCGGGCTCGGCCCCGCATTCCAGGTTATCGGCGGAAAATGGAAGGCCCTGATCCTGTGGCTGATCCACACCGAGCCGCGCCGCTTCGGTGAATTGAAGCGGCTGGTGCCGGACATCAGCGAGAAGATGCTGATCCAGCAGTTGCGCGAAATGGAAGCCGACGGCCTCGTTCATCGCAAGATGTTTCACGAGGTCCCGCCGCGCGTCGAATATTCAGCGACCGCACTTGGCGTCTCGCTCGACGATGCGCTGATCCCGCTTGCCGAATGGGGCAAGACATATGGCGACGTGATCGCGGCCCGGCGCCAGGCCGCGGAATAGACCTCAGGCGAACAATAGACGATGGCGGGCGAAAGCCCGCCCCGCCATTACTCGCCGTGCCCTTTGACCTTGCGCTTTCTGGCCAGCATGTTGAGCCCCTCGACCAGCGCAGAAAAACCCATGGCGGCGTAGATGTAGCCCTTGGGCACATGGTAACCCATGCCGTCGGCGATCAGCGTCATGCCGATCATCAGCAGGAAGCCCAGCGCCAGCATGACAATGGTCGGGTTCTTGGCGATGAATTTCGCCAGCGGGTCGGCAGCCACCATCATCACCGTCACCGCCGCGATAACGGCGATATACATGATGACGATCTCGTCGGTCATGCCGACGGCGGTAATGATCGAGTCGACCGAGAAGACCAGGTCGAGCAGCAGGATCTGGAAGATCGCGGCACCCATCGAAAGCTTGACCGTGGCACCGACCATCGAATCCTTGTGATCTTCCGGATCGACCGTGTGATGGATTTCCTTGGTCGCCTTCCACACAAGGAACAGGCCACCCGCGATCAGGATGATGTCGCGCCAGGAAAAGCCATGGCCGAAGGCCGAGAAAACCGGCGTGGTCAATTGCACGATGAAGGAGATCGTCGCCAGAAGCACCAGCCGCATGATGAGTGCAGCACTTATGCCGAGCTTTCGCGCCCGCGACTGCTGCTCGGCCGGCAGCTTGTTGGTCAGGATCGAGATGAAGATCAGGTTGTCGATGCCGAGCACGATCTCGAGCACGACAAGCGTCACAAGCGCGACCCACGCCGTTGGATCATTCACGAAGGCGAAGTGCGGCGCCAGAAAGTCGATGATCGGCATCTGCTGAATGTCCCCTGACAATCTGAAAGAAAAATAGTCCGGCAGAAGTAGGTAGGCTACAGGCTCACTTCAACGTCAAGACCAGAAAGAAGGCACGGTTTCTTCTAGGCGCGGCCCGAGCCGCAACGGCGCAACCTTCTCGGCAAGCCCGGTACGGTCGGATATATCGACGCCGAGCCCGCAAATCGTCGCAGGGCCGTTCGCGGCCTCGAACCGTCCCTTCGGCACTTTCGAAAGAAACCGGTTCAGCGGTTCTTCCTTGTCCATGCCGAGCGAGGAATCATAATCGCCGCACATGCCGGCGTCGGTCAGGTAGGCGGTGCCGCCATTCAGAATCTGGTGGTCGGCGGTCGGCTGGTGCGTATGGGTGCCGACAACGAGACTGGCGCGCCCATCGACGAAATGCGCAAAGCACATTTTCTCGCTCGTCGCCTCGGCATGAAAATCGATAACCACCGCATCTGCCTGCTCGCCGAGTGGGCAGGCTGCAAGCTCGCGCTCCACCGCCTGAAAAGGATCGTCGAGTTCGGGATGCATGAACACCCGGCCCATGATGTTGGAAACGAACACCCGCGCGCCGTTCTTTGCGATATACACGCCCGAACCGCGGCCCGGCGTACCCTTCGGAAAATTGACCGGGCGCAGGAAGCGATCCTCGCGCGGCGCAAATGTCAGCGCCTCGCGCTGGTCCCAGACATGGTTGCCGGTTGTGACGACATCAGCGCCGGCATTCAGCGTCTCGCGAAAAATCTCTTCGGTTATGCCGAAGCCGCCGGCAGCGTTCTCGCCATTGACGATGACGAAATCGAGCTTGAAGTCGGAAATCAGCCCCGGCAGCTTTTGCCACACTGCCGTGCGGCCGGATTTACCCACCATGTCCCCGAGAAAAAGAAGTCTCATGCAGCGCGATCCAGCAGCCATCGTCGGCGTAAACAAAAAGAGCGTGACCTTGGGATAGGTCACGCTTCTGCGAACATCCTTCTACAGAGTAGAGGCAAACCGGCGCAAGCCGCTTTCGGTCAGGATTTCCGGGATGATCACGTCGTGCGGCTCGTCGGGCACCAACTGCACTTCCTGGCAGTCGAAGGCGATGCCGATCATGCGCGGGTCGAGGCCCTTGTCGTGCAGGCGCGAAATCGCCCGGTCGTAATAGCCGGCGCCATAGCCGATGCGATGGCCGCGCGCGTCGAAGGCGGCCAGCGGTATCAGCATCAGCGAAGGGTCTAGCACTTCTGCATCCTCGGGGGGACCGGCAGTGCCAAAACTCATCTGGACGAGTTCCGCACCACGCACCAGTTCGCGAAAGACGATCGTCGTCTTGTCGAGGATTGCCGGCAGGCAGAGCCGCGCGCCTTTTTCGCGCAGGGAAAACATCAGCGGTCGGATATCGACCTCGGAACGCATCGGCCAGAAAGCCGAGACTATCTGCCCCGGCTCGACCGGAATGGACCCGGCCATATCCGCCATCTGCAGCGACGCCTCGATGCGCCACACCACAGGCAGCGCGTCGCGGCGCGCCAGCGCTTCCAGGCGCAGTTGTTTCTTGAGTGCTTTTTCCATCATCGCGCCCCTTATGCCGGGGCAGGATAAAAAATGCCAGTTGGGGGATGCCATCGCGGAAGCGACGTTTTTGAAAAGCGCAGCGAAATCGGGGAAGTGACGATCCACACAACCGGTGGAGAGAGCGATCCCGGGAACCTACAAAGTAGGTGGGCGCCGTATGAAAAGACCCACGGGTCTTCCCAGGGACAGCTCCCTAAGGATCGTTAAGGCCCCGGGGAAAATGTTCTCCTGCCGGGAAGCACAGACCGTCATCGATGAATATAGGACGCATCGAGGGTGCACGCCAGAGAATTGCCGGCTTTGAAAAAATTTAGATGAAAGCGCCGCCCTACCTCCTCCCTCGCCCCGTTTACGGGGAGAGGGAAGGCGAAGCCCGGCTTGCCGGGCGAAGCAGGGTGAGGGGCAGCGCCAACGTTGATCGTTAGTGCTCGACGTTGGCGCCGCCCCTCATCCGCCCTTCGGGCACCTTCTCCCCGTAAACGGGGAGAAGGAAGAGGCGCCACCAACCCTTGCCCCCATGCCGCCCCGCCCCTACTGTCGCGGCCAACACCAATCTGGAGTTTGGAATGCGTTTTGAAGGCACCTCGGCCTATGTTGCCGAAAAGGATCTGATGGTCGCGGTCAATGCGGCGATCGCGCTGGAGCGGCCCTTGCTGGTCAAGGGCGAGCCCGGCACCGGCAAGACCGAGCTTGCCAAGCAGGTGGCATCCGCCCTTGGTCTCGACCTGATCGAATGGCACATCAAGTCGACCACCCGCGCCCAGCAGGGCCTTTACGAGTATGACGCCGTCTCGCGCCTGCGCGACAGCCAGCTCGGCGACGACCGCTTCAACGACATCAAGAACTACATCAAGCGCGGCAAGCTGTGGGAGGCCTTCGCCGCCGGCAGGAAGGTCGTGCTTTTGATCGACGAGATCGACAAGGCCGACATCGAGTTCCCCAACGATCTTTTGCAGGAACTCGATAAGATGGAATTCTTCGTCTACGAGACCGGCGAGACGATCCGCGCGGATGTGCGCCCCATCGTCATCATCACCTCCAACAACGAAAAGGAACTGCCCGACGCCTTCCTGCGTCGCTGCTTCTTCCACTACATCCGCTTCCCCGATGCCGATACGCTGACCAAGATCGTCGAGGTTCATTACCCCGGCATCAAGCAGAACCTGGTCCGCGCCGCCCTCACCCAGTTCTACGAAATCCGCGACGTGCCCGGCCTGAAGAAGAAGCCCTCGACCTCCGAGGCGCTCGACTGGATCAGGCTGCTGGTCGCCGACGACATCGATCCAGCCGATCTACGCGCCGACCCGAAGAACGCCCTGCCCAAGCTGCACGGCGCGCTTCTCAAGAACGAGCAGGATGTGCACCTGTTCGAGCGGCTGGCGTTCATGGCGAGACGGCAAGGGTAGAAATTTCCCCTCTCCGTCTCGGCTTCGCCGAGCCACCTCTCCCCTCAAGCGGGGCGAGGAACCGGCGCCCATTGAGGTCGCGGCTTTACAGAACTGGGGGGTTCCTCGCCCCATGAAATGGGGAGAGGTGGCTCGCGTAGCGAGACGGAGAGGGGTTCTTAAGCGCGGACAACGCTTTTCCAGCTCTGGACCGTTGGTAACAGCTTCGTACTCGGGCAGGTTGCCTTCGACACCAAGCGATCGATGAAAGCGAAAGCCAATGACCGAAGTCACCATCCGCCCGCTCGAACAGTCCGACCACGCCGAATGGCGCCGCCTCTGGACCGACTATCTGGTCTTCTACAAGGCGACGGTGCCGGAAGAGGTCTACCAGACCACCTGGAAGCGGCTGTTCACGCAAGGCGAGTACGAGCCCAAGGGTTTCATCGCGCTTCTCGACGGTAAACCGGTCGGCCTGACGCATTATATGTACCACCGCTCATGCTGGTCGGTGGTCAACAACTGCTATCTGCAGGATCTGTTCGCCGACCCTGACGTGCGCGGCAAGGGCGTGGGCGCGGCTCTCATCGAGGCAGTCAAGCAGGAAGCCGCCAAGATCGGCGTGTCGAACGTCTACTGGATGACGCACGAGACCAACGCCACCGCGCGCAAGCTTTACGACTACGTCGCGCGGCGCACCGGCTTTATTGAGTACGACCTGCTGTAGCCACCTCGGTCTGGCCGGTCACCCGGTCGACCCAGCGGTGCCAGTCGCTCTCGCTGCCGTGGAAGACGTTGAGGTCGATCTTCCCGGCAACGCCGTGCGAAAGCCCGGACCCAGAATACTGCCAGAACACCCACTTGCGGCCGGGATACACCTTGGACGGGTGCTGGGCGACGGCGCGGAGCCAGAACGGATAGTCAAGGAATTCGCCCCTGAGATTGTCGCGATAGAAATCCGGCGCGGTGTAGATGATCGGGCGCTGGCCGTAATGCCGCTCCAGCTTGTCCATGAAGACCTGCATTTTCTCCCGCACCTTGGCGGGCGACAGGCGGCGCTGGCATTTCGACTCGCCATTGTATTCGACATCGATGACCGGCGGCAGCGCGCCTTCCACCTTCGGCACGTTGCGGATGAACCAGTCGGCCTGTTCGCCGGCGGTGCGGCACCAGTAGAAGAAGTGATAGGCGCCGCGCTTCAGCCCGGCCTCCTGGGCACCGCGCCAATTCTTGCGGAACATCGGGTCGAGGTGGTCGCCGCCGTCGGTCGCCTTGATATAGGCGAAGTTCGCGCCCTGGCTGCGCAGTCTCTGCCAGTCGATGTCGGCCTGCCAGCGCGACACGTCAACACCGTGGACAGCCAGCGCCCTTGGCGAGGCCTTTCCGAAATTGATCGGCTTGGCATCGCGGAACTGGCGGCTGTAGACGCGGCTGCGTTCGCGGGGCACAGTTCTGCTGCCCGACGGGTCTGACGGCACCATCAGTGCGACCGGTTTCAGCTCGGGCACCGGCATTCCCGCCGACTTGGTTTCGACCGCAAGCGCCACCGCTGCCGGCGGGATCGGAGCGGCCGCAGCCAATGCCTGATGAGGCAGCGTTTGCTGGGGATCGGGACTGACGGCACCGACGCTTGCCGCAGGCACCGGACCGCTTGGCCTAACGACGGAACTCGTCGTTTCGAGCGATGGCTGCGCCAGAATGTCGCCCACGCCCGAACTGGATGTGCAGCCGGCCAAAGCCATGCAGGCGAAGAGAATTGCTGGAACCCCTGAAAAACGCATAAACACCCGCACGCAAGCAAACACGTCGATAGGCAAGAAAAACGCCATCGAACCCCACTGACGCAAATTCCTAACGACAAATTACCAAGAAAGGTTGAATCCCACTGTTAACCACGACGACTCGATAGAGGCTGGCACCAACTGCGCACCGGGCGATTTCATTGGATGCGATTTGCTGTAGCATCGGCCGGCTTTTGGCCGCGCAAGGCCCAGCGGCTTAATCGGAGGAATGCATGACTGAATTCACGCCGTTCTCGTCACTGATCGGCGGTGCCCTGATCGGCCTTTCCGCCGTGCTGCTGATGGCACTGGAAGGCCGGATCGCCGGAATCAGCGGCATAGCCACGCGCCTGCTGCCGCCCTATCGGGAAGGCGCCGGCAGCCTGTCCGCGCTCGCTTTCGTGGCAGGCCTGTTATGCGCTCCCTTCGTCGTGATGGCGGTGACTGGCCAGCCTGTCCTGCAGACGGTTTCATCGAACCTGCCCTTGATGGCCATAGCAGGCTTGCTGGTCGGCTTCGGCGCAAACCTCGGCGGCGGCTGCACCAGCGGGCACGCCGTCTGCGGCATCTCGCGTCTCTCGACACGCTCGATCGTCGCCACCGCCACCTTCATGGCCACCGCCTTCGTCACGGTCTTCGTCATGCGTCACATGGTCGGAGGCTGAGCCATGACATTCGTCGTCAATCTGCTGCTCGGCCTGCTCTTCGGCATCGGCCTTGTCGTCTCGGGCATGTCCGACCCCGCCAAGGTGCTCAATTTCCTCGATCTGGCCGGAACGTGGGACCCATCGCTCCTATTCGTCATGATCGGCGCCGTGCTCGTCACGTTTCTTGGCTACCGTATCGTGCTGAGACGTGACCGCCCGCTTCTGGCGAATATATTCCGGCTGCCAACGGCCAAGGACGTGGATGCGCGCCTGCTTTCGGGTGCTGCGATCTTCGGCGTCGGCTGGGGGCTTGGTGGCTTCTGTCCGGGCCCGGCGCTGACGGCACTTGGTCTTGCCGCGCCCGGAGCGCTGGTATTCCTGCCCGCAATGTTCGCAGGTTTATGGGCTGCCCGCATGTTGGCACTTGCCCGACCACCCCTGAAGGAGGCATGAAACAAGCCATGTTCATTCCCTTCTTTCTCGAACTCAAGGCCGCCAAAGTCCCCGTGTCCCTGCGGGAATATCTGTCCCTGCTCGAAGGGCTGGAAGCGGGGCTGGTCGACTACGACGTCGAGGGCTTTTACTATCTCGCCCGCGCGGCTCTGGTGAAGGACGAGCGCCATATCGACCGCTTCGACCAGGTCTTTGCGCACGTCTTTAGGGGCGTCGAGGCGCTGGCCGGCGAAGGCGCCATCGATGTCGAAAACCTGCCCGAGGAATGGCTGCGGCGGCTTGCCGAAAAGCACCTGAGCGACGACGAGAAAAAGCTGGTCGAGGCGCTGGGCGGCTTCGACAAGCTGATGGAGACGCTGAAGAAGCGCCTCGAAGAGCAGAAGGGCCGTCATCAGGGCGGCTCGAAATGGATCGGCACCGCCGGCACCTCGCCCTTCGGCGCCTATGGCTACAATCCCGAAGGCGTGCGCATCGGCCAGAACGAAAGCCGCCACCGCCGCGCGGTTAAGGTGTGGGACAAGCGCGAGTTCAAGAATTTCGACGATTCCGTCGAACTCGGCATCCGCAACATCAAGGTTGCGCTGAAGCGCCTGCGCCGCTGGGTGCGCGAGGGCGCGGACGAGGAATTCGACCTGCCCGGCACCATCCACGCCACCGCCGAGCACGGCTATCTCGACGTTCAGACCCGGCCGGAACGGCGCAACGCGGTGAAGCTGTTGATGTTCTTCGATGTCGGCGGCTCGATGGACGACCACATCAAGGTGGTGGAGGAGCTGTTTTCAGCCTCGCGCGCCGAATTCCGCCAGCTCGAATATTTTTACTTCCACAACTGCCTTTACGAAGGCGTCTGGAAGGACAATCGCCGCCGCCATTCCGAAGTCATCCCGACCCACGACGTGCTCCATAAATACGGCCACGACTACAAGGTCATCTTCGTCGGCGACGCCTCCATGAGCCCCTACGAGATCGCCTATGCCGGCGGTTCCGTCGAGCATTGGAACCCCGAGCCCGGGGCGGTCTGGCTGCAGCGCGTTATCGCGCAATGGCCCAATGCCATCTGGATCAATCCAACGCGCGAAAAGCACTGGAGCTACACCCATTCGATCAAGACGATCAACGACATTTTTTCCGGCCGCATGTACCCTCTGACGCTTTCGGGGCTGGAAAGCGCGACCAAGGAGCTTTCCAGGAAGCATTGAGGCACTTGGTAAACCCGGCTTTCAGTCTTACATTCGGCCGGAACAAAACTTCCCCTGGAGGCGGCCTCATGGACACCCACACCTATCCCGTCACCCGCACCGACGCAGAATGGCGCGCCAAGCTGACACCGGAACAATATGCGGTCATGCGCGGTCACGGCACCGAGCGGCCGGGAAGCTGCGCCCTGCTTTACGAGAAGCGCGCCGGCACCTTCACCTGCGTCGGCTGCGACCAGCCTTTGTTCGAAGCAAAGCTGAAGTTCGAGAGCGGCACCGGCTGGCCGAGCTTCAACGACCCGGTCGAGGGCTCGGTCGAAACAACCGTCGACCGCAGCTACGGCATGGTCCGTACGGAATGCCATTGCGCGCGCTGCGGCAGCCATCTCGGCCATGTCTTCGAAGACGGCCCGCCGCCGACCGGCCTGCGCTATTGCATCAACGGCGTGGCCCTGAACTTCCAGCCTGCCTGAGGCATGGCCGGCAAGATCCCGGCGGACAGGATCAGGCTCAAGCGGGCCTATGAGCCGCCGTCCGCCGATGACGGCGCTCGCATCCTGGTCGACCGGCTCTGGCCTCGCGGCGTGAGCAAGGCGGACGCCAGGCTCGATCAGTGGATGAAGGAAATCGCGCCGAGCACCGAACTGCGAAAATGGTTCGGGCACGATCCTGAAAGATGGCAGGAGTTCCGCAGGCGATACATTGCGGAACTCGAAACGCATCAAGAGCAGATCGAACATCTGCGCGAATTGGCCAAGACCGGCGTGGTGACGCTGGTCTATTCCGCCCGCGACGAAACGCACAATGATGCCGTTGTTCTACGTGAAGTGCTGCTTGGCTGAAGGTTAGCGCTCGCTGAGCAGTTCTGTCACGACGCGCTCAAAACGCGAGGCCTCGGTCACCAGCCAGTCGGCCATGGCCGGCCAGTTGTCTTCGGCAAAGCAATTCACCCGCCATGTGCAGCCGAGGCTTGTCCCATCGAAACGCTGCTCGGGCCTGATCTTCAGCCGTTCCTCGATAATGGCCTGGAAAGGCTTCAGCCGCGCTTGGGCATCGACCGCGCCAAGCTTCTCGTTGCGGCCGAAGAAGACGCCGACGAGATTTGGCTCCGGCGCCACATACATCGTGATGACGAGGCCGATCTCGGCCAGCCCGCGTTGCCAGAACCACGGCCCATGCCGCGCCCGGCGAGACTTTTCTTCGGGATGCCGCTCCTCGAACACTGCCCAGAAGGCCCGATGCCGGAATTCTGAAGCCCGGCGAGGTCCAAAATCAAATTCTTCCATCGCTCGCCGCTCCCTCAACACCTGCAAGCCCAAGGGCTATGAGCAGGCCGGGTTGAAGCACAGGATCAGTCCAACCCGAGAACAGTTGGGCTAGACAGCCGGCGGCAATCCGCCGGTGACAACAATAGGCGTGCCATCGGGAACCCGGTCATAGAGATCGATGATGTCCTGGTGCATTAGCCGCACGCACCCCGACGAGACCGACTTGCCGATCGACGCCCATTCCGGAGAGCCGTGGAGGCGATAGAGCGTATCCTTGTCGTTCTGGAAGATGTAGAGCGCGCGGGCTCCGAGCGGGTTGCTGACGCCGCCCTCCATGCCACCCTCCCAATCGTTCGTGCGGGGTATCTGCCGGGCTCGATATTTTTCCAGCTCGGGTTGGCGGTCGATCATTTCGTTCGGCGGAAACCAGCGTGGCCATTTCTGTTTCCACTGGATCACACCCTGGCCCGACCACTCGAAACCCTGACGGCCGAGGCCGACACCATAGCGGATTGCTTGCCCCATGTTGCCGACGAGAAAGAGGAAATGGTTTGCCGTGTCGACGACGACGGTTCCCGGCTGCTCTCCGGTCGGGTCAGGCACGACCTGTCGATAGAATTTCGGGTTGATCTTTTCGAAAGGCACGGCAGGAATGTCATGACCGTCGTCGGACATGGCGGCATACATCATGCGAGGATCGCCGAAGCTGGGACTGACGACGGGCTGTGGCAGCGGCTCCGGCAGCGGTTCTGCGGTTTGGACGAACCCTCCCGCCTGGCGTGGAGGACCACTCGTGCAAGCGGCCAGCGCGGTTGACGCGGCGCTCGTCGCAGCCATTACCAGGATTTTGCGGCGGTTGAATTTCGGCATGCGACTTTCTACCCATGTTCAGGGTGGAAGCAAAGCCGGGTTTCACAATTTCCCGTTCATCCCAACCCGATGCCGGGAGTCAGCCGCCCAGTGGCGGCCGAAGTCAAATTATTCCATCGTCCGCTCCCGGCTGCGTTTCACCGCTGAGCCGGGCGGGCGAAATGGCTCACTCCATGCCGAGGGCAGCCTTGTAGAGATCGAGGATCGCTTCCTCTTCCTGCCGCTCGGCCTGGTCCTTCTTGCGCAGGCGGATGATGGTGCGCACGGCCTTGGTATCGAAGCCCGTGCCCTTCATCTCGGCGAAGACGTCCTTGATGTCGTCGGCAATGGTCTGCTTCTCTTCCTCGAGGCGCTCGACGCGCTCGATGAAGGCGCGCAGCTGGCCCGCGGCAACGGTCTGGCTGGTTTCGGTGATGTCGTCGGCCATTTTTCCTGCTCCGAATGAAAGGCGGCGACTCGGGCCGCGGATGGGTCGCGTTCGATTGCCTTACCCAGCCGGAGGGGTCAAGGGCGGAAAAAGCAGCATATCGTCACTGTTGCCAAAGTTGAACGTCAGAGCATCGGACCGAAAAGTGGAATCCGGTTTCGGAATTTCCGATGCTCATTCCAAGTGCTGGATCGTCCTTCGTGCGTCCGAATGGACGCACGCGATCTAGTGGTCTTTCGGCCGACGCGCCTCGAATTCGGCCTTCTTGGCTTCAGAGGCCTCGGTCTGGTGCAGCGCCTGCCATTCGGCATAGGGCATGCCGTAGACGATTTCGCGCGATGCGTCCTTCGAAAGCGCCACCCCGTCCGCCTCGGCCGCCTCGCGATACCAATTGGACAGGCAGTTGCGGCAGAAACCGGCCAGGTTCATCAGGTCGATGTTCTGGACATCGCCACGCTCGCGCAGATGTTCGACCAGCCGGCGGAAGGCGGCCGCCTCGAAATCGCGTTTCTGGTCTTCGCTGAGATCGGTCATGGAAGGCTCCTTCATACTGGCCCCGTGCGCGAGCCGAATAGCTTGACCTCATGTATATCGGGGCGCGCATTGACCGCGTCAACGATAGGCGCGAGCCGGATTGCCCAATCCTCGGCAGTCGCATCGTCGGCGATCAGGTCCTGGCGGATCTCGATCAGCGCATGGGCATAGCCGTTGACGATGGCGTGCTTGAACATTGTGTCGCCGCGCAGCGCGCCATCATAAGGCTCGTTGTCGCCGACGGTCAGGGTACCATCCTCGGCCAGAAGCTCGATCAGCGGGCGCACGGCACGGTCGTCGCGATCCCACAGCAGGCCGACATGCCATGGCCGGACGTACCCTTGCATCACCGGCGTGAAGGAATGCACTGAAAACAGGAAAGGCGCCTTGCCGGATTCCCGCGCGACGGAGGAAACCATGGCGCCGACGGCATCATGATAGGGCCGGTAATAATTATCGAGCCGGCGTTCCCGCTCCTCCGGCGTCATCGGATAGTTTCCGGGCACGACGGTGCCGTCATAGAGCTGGCGAATCAGCGTCGGGTCATCCTCGCCGCGATTGGGATCGATCAGCAGCCGCGAGAAATTCGCCAGCACCGCCGGCGCGCCGAGAAGGGCCGCCAGCTTGCGCGTGACCTGCTCGACGCCGATGTCATAGGCGATGTGACGCTGGAATTCGGCCGGCGGCAGGCCAAGATCGCCATATTCATCCGGCAAAGCACGTTTCGCATGGTCCCCAAGCAGGACTATGCCGCGTTTGCGGTCTCCCTCGATGTTTTCATAGGGGGCAAAAACTGCGGATCGCGTCATGGGCTTGCAAACGTCCCGTCTGCCGGTGTTGATGGGGATAGGCCCGTCATTTCATGAAGTTAGGCTGGGTGCAATGTCGTTGTTTGGTCAATGTTCTGGCAGAAATCATGCGAGAGCGATCAAGGATGCGACATGAAGCCACTTAAATCGATTGGATTGACGTGCTTGGGCGCGTTGACATGCGCACGGACTTTTCCGAAAAGGGGCATCCAACAATGCTGACAGCAGACAAGAGGGGTTCGAGGATGGATTTCGCCGGGGCATCGCGCATGCGTTCTGCATGGACCGCGCTGCTTCTTTTCCTCGCCATCCCGGTATTTTCAATTGCCACCGCAAGCGATGCGCGCGCCGATTTCCGGGTCTGCAACGCCACGCAGAGCCTGATCGGCGTCGGCATCGGCTATCGCGCCAAGGCCGGCTGGGTCACCGAAGGCTGGTGGCATATCGAAGGTTCGACCTGCAAGACCCTGATCGAGGGTCCTTTGTCATCACGGTTTTACTATCTTTATGCAGAAGACGCCGAGCGCGGTGGGCGCTGGGACGGTCCGATCAACATGTGCGTCGCCGAAAAGGAATTCAAGATCGCGGGCGTGACCGATTGCGTCGCCCGCGGGTTCCAGCGCGCGGGCTTCCAGGAATATGACACGGGCGAGCAGGCAAGCTGGATGGTCCAGCTGACCGACGAGCCCGCAACGGGCGGCGCTGCAGCCGTCACGGGAACGAATTCTCCATGAGACGTAGCCGCAAGGTAAAAATCCTCGCAACGATCGGACCGGCCTCCTCTTCCGAGGAGATGATCCGAAAGCTTTTCGAGGCCGGCGCGGATGTCTTCCGCATCAATATGAGCCACACCGACCACCCGCTCATGCGCGAACTTGTCCGCCGCATTCGCGCGGTAGAGACCGAACTCGGCCGGCCGATCGGCATTCTGGCCGACCTGCAGGGTCCGAAGCTGCGCGTCGGCAAATTCGCCAACGGCAAGGAAACGCTTGAGCTCGGCCAGGAGTTCACGCTCGACGACAATCCCGCACCGGGCGACGCCAAGCGCGTCCACCTGCCTCACCCTGAGATTCTTGCTTCGGTCCAGCCCGGGCACCGCCTGCTGATCGACGACGGCAAGCTGGAACTGAAGGCCGTCAAATGCGATGGAAAGTCCATCGTCTGCACGGTGATTGCCGGCAAAGGCATCTCCGACCGCAAGGGCGTCAGCCTGCCCGACACCGAACTGCCGGTCGGCGCACTGACCGAGAAGGATCGTGCCGATCTCGACGCCGTCCTGGCGACCGGGGTCGACTGGGTCGCGCTGTCCTTTATCCAGCGGCCCGAGGATCTTGCCGAGGCACGCAAGATCGCTCGCGGCCGCGCTCTCCTGATGTCGAAGATCGAAAAGCCGCAGGCCGTGGCACGGCTGGCCGAGATCATTGAGCTTTCAGACGCGCTGATGGTGGCGCGTGGCGACCTCGGCGTGGAAATGCCGCTCGAATCCGTGCCCGGCATCCAGAAGCAGATCACGCGCGCAGCCCGCCGCGCCGGCAAGCCGGTGGTCGTCGCCACCCAGATGCTGGAATCGATGATCTCAGCCCCCGTCCCGACCCGCGCCGAAGTGTCCGACGTATCGATCGCCGTGTTCGAAGGCGCCGATGCAATCATGCTGTCAGCCGAATCCGCGGCGGGCGAATATCCAGTCGAAGCCGTGTCGATGATGAACCGCATCGCCGAGCGGGTCGAGCAGGACCCCACCTATCCCGGCATCATCAACGCCCAGCGCTCCGAGCCCGAAGCGACGGGAGCCGACGCCATTTCGCTGGCCTCGCGCCAGATCGCAGAAACGCTGAAGCTTTCGGCAATCATCACCTACACGGCCTCCGGCACGACCGGCCTGCGCGCCGCGCGTGAACGGCCGCAAGTGCCGATCATTGCTCTTTCGCCAGTGGTCGAAACCGCGCGCCGGCTTTCGCTGGTGTGGGGCACGCATTGCGTCGTCACCGAAGATGCCTTCGATCTCGACGACATGGTCGATCGCGCATGCCGCATCGCCTTCGAGGAAAATTTCGGCCGGCCGGGCGACCGCGTCATCATCACGGCAGGCGTGCCGCTGCGCACGCCGGGCGCGACCAACATGCTGCGCATCGCCTATATCGGCGCCGAGGGCCGCGGCGGCGCTTGAGCGCCACTCGCTGACCCTGTGGGCGCGCCGGTTACTCCGGCGCGAGCTCACTGTCCAGAACCGTCTCATCGATGCAGCCGGCGCCATAGGCGTCGCCGGCGATGCGTGCCTCCACAGCCCGCGCCGCGACCTGCACATCGACAGGCTTCCCCGCAAGCTTTTCGATAGCTGCAACCACCAGATCAGGAGCGATCCAGTCAGGCTTGTGGCCGAGATTGTGGACCCATACGAGTTCCGAATTCGGAATGTCGCGGGCGAGCCCGACGGAATGGATTTCCTCGTAAACCACCGTATCGCGATCGCCCGAGATCACGACCGTCGGCGCCTTGATCTCCCTGTAGCGCGGTGCGGTGGCCAGGGCGTAGCGATAGAGGCCCTCGACATCGATGGCATTGGCGCGGAAGGCGCTCGGACGCAGCACCAGCGGGATCGACGCCCTTTTCACATAATCGTCCGGCACCTTGTTGGGTGCGAAGACGCAGGTCGTGGCACCATTGAGCTGCATCAGCCCGGCTGGCGTGGTGACGGTTTCGGCAAACAGCCGGCCGATCACCGGAACCGATGTCAGGCTGTAGTACCAGGACGTTGCTCCACCCGGCCAGGGATGGGTCGCCGCCGACAGAAACACCAAGCCCCGCACCTTGTCCGGGTGTTCGAGGCCGAGTGCCGTGGTGGCGGCACCGCCGAAGGAATGGCCGACGATGATAGCGTCTTTGATGCCGAGCCGGTCTATCAGCTTTGCGATCGTATCGGCCTGCGCGCTCGGGCTCTCGTTGTTTCCCGACCCTCGGCTCGACCAGCCATGGCCGGGCCGGTCGAAAAACAGCATTTCGGCACGCCCTTCGAGCAACGGCCGCAGCGGCACCATCTGATCGTTCAGATTGGCGCTGGCACCATGAATGAAGACGATTGGCGGCAGGTCCGGTTTCTCTGGCCCCGGCACATGGACGTAATGGATGCGCGCGCCGTCGATGTCGACAAAACTTCCCACCGGCGGGTTTCGGCGCTCGATCAGCCACGAGCCCACGCGCGTGACGCCGACCATTATCAAGAGAAGCGCAAGCAGAAAGGCAGCGGCGGCGTAGAGCAGGTTCATTTCAGGATTGTTCGACGGGCGGCGTGGAAAACGGGTACCTGAAAATCAGCATCACCGGCGGGCCGATGCATCAGATGCCTTCACCGGCCAGCTCTTCCGAAAGGGTGGAAACCTCGTTCTGGGCGCTGCGCATCATCGGATAGATATCGAGCACGCGCTGCCAGGCGTTGAGCGCCAGCTGCTTGTTGCCCCGCTCCTTCATGATCTGCGCCATGCCGGCCAGCGCCCCGAAATGCCGCGGCTCCAGCCGCAAGGTCTGGTTGATGTCAGACATCGACTTGCCGAAGTTCTGCATCATGAAATGCACCGTCGCGCGGCGGTTCCAGCCTTCGGAATATGAGGGATCGAGCGTGACGACCTGATCGAGGAAATCGAGCGCGATGTCGAACTTCTGCTCTTCCATCGCCTTTTGCGACCACTGCATCATCAGGTCGATGGAGGCGCTGCCGGACCTGTTCCATTCCTCGCGGATACGCTGGGCGATACGCTGTGCGGCGCGCTCGTTGCGCTCGCGCTTCAACTCGCCGAACAGCGCGTCGAGCCGATCGGGCTTTGCGACAACCTGCGTGCTTGTCGCCGGTCCGGTCTGCTGTGCGTGAACCACCGGCACGAAGGCACCGGCCAGAGCAAAGGTAAGAAAAAACGCAAAAACGTTCCGCATGCGAGAGAATCTATCCCCTCGCATCGGAACGTCAAACTGAATTTCGCGTGAAGGCCTGAGCCTTAAACCGATCATCCCCGAAAAGCCTTGCTTCCGGGGGTCGGCCAATCAGCCCTGGCGAGCCTTGTAACGCGGGGCGGTCTTGTTGATGATATAGACGCGGCCCTTGCGGCGAACCAGCTGGTTGTCGCGGTGGCGGCCTTTCAGGGCCTTGAGCGAGTTCTTGATCTTCATGGTCTTGCCTGTCGAATGCGGCCCGAAGGCCTAATCAAAAAGCGCGCCAACAGCGCGCCTCAAATTTGTAGCTGGCTCTTAGACGAGATGGTTTGCCGATGTCAACCTCCGGCATGCACCAGTCCGGCAAATTTAGCGCATCAATCGCGTGAAATGACCCATCTTGCGGCCGGGGCGGGCTTCCGCCTTGCCGTAGAGGTGCAACACCACTTCCGGCTCGGCGAGCAGGCTCTCAGCGCGCTCGACCTCGTCGCCGATGAGGTTTTCCATCACGCAATCCGAATGCCGTGCGGCAGAACCGAGCGGCAGCCCGGCAATCGCGCGGATATGCTGCTCGAACTGCGAATTGGCGCAGGCTGCTTCCGTCCAGTGGCCGGAATTGTGGACGCGCGGCGCGATCTCGTTGACGAGCAGCGAGCCGTTTGGAAGCACGAAGAATTCGACGCCGATGACGCCGACATAGTCGAGCGCTTCGAGAATGGCGAAGGCAGCTTCTGTGGCACTCCGGGCGGTCTGTGGCGAAATCGTCGCCGGCACGGTTGAGCTGTGCAGGATGCCACTGCTGTGGACATTCTCGGCGGGGTCGTATGCCGAAAGCGCACCGTCACGACCGCGCGCGGCGATAACGGAAACCTCGCGGTCGAAACTCACAAACGCTTCCAGGATCAGCGGCACGCCGCCCATGGCGGTGTAAGCGCCGTCGGCGACTTCCGGTGCGGCATTGCGGAACAGGCGCTGGCCCTTGCCGTCATAGCCCATGCGGCGGGTTTTCAGCACGCCGGCGCCGCCGAAGGCACCCAGCGCAGCGCCAAGATCTTCGTCACTGTCGATGGCGCGAAAATCGGCGGTTGGAATGCCGATGCCGTTGAGAAAGCTCTTTTCCACGACGCGGTCCTGCGAGACCTCGAGGGCACGCGCCGGCGGGTAGACCGGGACCGAGCGCGCAAGAAACTCGGCAGCGGACACCGGCACGTTTTCGAACTCGTAGGTTACGACAGCACTTGTGCGGGCAAGCTCGGCAAGGGCTGAGCTGTCATCATAGGCAGCGACGATCTGGCTGTTGGCCACCTGCGATGCCGGGCAATCGGCCTGCGGCTCAAGGATCACCGTGCGATAGCCAAGGCGGGCGGCAGCCATCGCCAGCATGCGGCCGAGCTGGCCGCCACCGATAATGCCGATCGTCGAGCCGGCGGGCAGAGGTCCGCTCATGCCTCGTCCATGGGATGGTCCGCGACCTTGGCGGTCTGCTCGGCGCGCCAGGCATCCAGGCGCTCCGCGAGCTTGTCATCGCCAAGCGCGAGCACGGCAGCGGCCAGCAGGGCTGCATTGACCGCGCCGGACTTGCCGATGGCCAGCGTTCCGACCGGTATGCCGGCCGGCATCTGCACGATCGACAGAAGCGAGTCCTGTCCCGACAGCGCCTTCGATTCGACCGGCACGCCGAACACCGGCAGCGACGTCAAAGCAGCCGTCATGCCGGGAAGATGCGCTGCACCTCCAGCGCCTGCAATCACGATCTTGAAACCTTCCGCCTTTGCGCCCCTGGCGAAATCGTAGAGCCGCTGCGGCGTGCGATGGGCCGACACGATGCGCGTGTCATGCGCAATGCCGAGCGCTTCCAGCGTCTCGGCGGCGTGGCGCATGGTTGCCCAGTCGGACTGGCTTCCCATGATGATGGCGACGTCGGCGCGCACTGTGCTCAAATCTCTGGCCTCTGCTTTGCTGGAAACAGGCACGATAGAAAATTGCTGCCAGCCGATTAGCGAAATGAACGGCGTCCCGCAAGAAGCCTTGGCGAATGAGAAACGACTGCGCTGCCGCTAGGCGATGATGTCGGGAATCATTTTGTCTTCCAGCTGCGACAGCCGGTCTTTCAGCAGCAGCTTCTTCTTTTTCATGCGCTGAATCTGCAGCGGATCACAAGCCATCGCAATCATCGCGTTGATCGCCGCGTCGAAATCGGCGTGCTCCTGCTTTAGCTTTGCAAACTCGAGACGAATCTCGGTCTGTTCCTGATCTGACATGTCCACCGTCTGCAAAATTTCGGGTGCCCGAAAGCACCCAGAGGCAAGGCCGGACGTGCAATTCCCCCCGGCGCGAAGCCCATACCACATTTCAATCTTTCAGGAAATGCTACCACGCCACATTCGACATCCAGGCTATCTGGTGGCAGACTGTCATCGTGCCGTCACAGAGCGGGACCTGCGGAGGAACCGTGTGTGGCGTGCAATCGAGGAAACCATGAAAGGGAGCTCCAATCATGTCTCTTGCCAACCATCTTGAAGAGTTGCAGCGGAAGCACGGCGACATCGAGCGCGAAATCGACACAGCGCTGAACCATCCATCGGTGGACGACCTCGAAATCGTGAATCTGAAGCGGCGCAAGCTGGCACTCAAGGACGAGATTGAAAAACTGAAGGCAAACCCGACCACCCACTAAAATCAGTTTTGCATAGACGCGCGCTCTGCGCGTTCTTCCGCCGGCGGTGCGGTTAGCCGCCGGGTCAGTAGGTTTTTTTATCCCTGTCAGAAATCCAGAGCGGCCTGCGACCAGATGGAAGCACGGCCGCTCTGTTTCTCTGGAGCCTCCGAAAGACGCTTCATGCGTCGGAACCGTGACGATCCAGGGCTGAGATTTCCCCGCTATTCACAGCCCGATATCCACTAAGGCCGAAGCGGTGGCACATCGCGCGTCAAGTTTCCCAGAATTGGTCGAGCCAGACATTGAGCTGGAGGAAGCCACCGGCGCTGACGGCGTAGACCCGCCTTGTGCCTTCGGCCGTTGCGTTGACCAGGCCGGCATCGAGCAGGACTTTCAGATGTTGCGAGACGGCGGGGCGGGAGACGGGCAATCCCGAAGCCAGTTCGCCAACCGTCTTGGGGCCGCGCCGCAACTCCTCCAGGAGGTGACGCCGGTTGGGATCCGCAATGGCCAGGAACGCATCGGAAAGGATCATTCCCTATTTGTGCGGCAATCCGCCGCCAATCTCAACCGCCTTGTTATTCTGCTGGTTCTGGCGGCGTGCGCGGATCGAGCCTGCCGGCTTCCGGAGTCACGCCGCGCTCGGACGGCAGCGTCTTGAAGGCCTCGCGATCCTCCACCGGCACAGGCGCGCGGCGGCTGATGCGCAGCAGCGTGTAGCCGGCGAGCGAGAAATGCGCGAGCGCTGTCGCCAGGAACAGGCTTTCCGGGGTGAGATAGCCCATCAAAGCGGCGCCGATGATCGGGCCGATCATCGTGCCGAAGCCGTAGAGCAGCAGCAGGCCGCCCGACACCTTGACGAAATCCTCCGGCTTGGCGTGGTCGTTGGCATGCGCCACCGCCAACGAATAGAGCGTGTAGGCGAAAGCGCCGTAGGCAGCCGTCATGGTGATGACCAATACGCCCGAGCGTGGCCCGGTCAGGAAAATCAGCACGCCGACGATCGCACACGCGAAGCCCGCCGCCGCCAGCACGAAACGCCGGTCGGTCTTGTCGGAAATGCGGCCCATCGGCAGCTGCATCGCAGCACCCGCAACCACGACAATGCTCATCATCAGCGCGATCTCGGGTGTCGAAATGCCGATTCGCGCGCCATAGACCGCACCCAGCGTGCCCCAGGCGCCATTGGCGACGCCGGTGAGGAAACAGCCGACGCAGGACACCGGCGAGTTGGCGTAGAGCCCTTTCAGGTCGAGCGAGACATCCTGCAAGGGCTGCGGCGTCGACGCGGTCGAAACCGCGGTCGGGATCAAGGACAGGCAGAAGAAGATGCCGGCGACCATGAACAGCGAGGCCGATTTCACGTCGCCGAAGGCGACGATCATCTGGCCGGCCATGATCGAGGCATAGGTGACCATCATGTAGAGGCCGAAGACGGTGCCGCGATTCTCGTTGGTGGCTTTTTCGTTGAGCCAGCTTTCGATGACCATGAAGGCGCCGGCCATGGTGAAGCCGGTGAAGGCGCGCAGCAGGATCCAGATATACTCGTCGATCATCAGCCCGGTGAGCAGTGCGACGATCGCGCCCGATGCGGCAAAAGCCCCGAAGGCCCGCACATGCCCCGCCCGTCGGACGAGACGTGGCGCAAAGAAGCAGCCGGCGACGAACCCGCCGGCCCAGGCCGTGCCCATGAGGCCGAGGGCGGCGGTGGAAAAACCTTCTTCCTGGCCGCGCAACGGCAGGAGCAGGCCGTGAAGCCCCGATGCCGCCAGAAGAAACGCCGTGCCGCGCAGGAGCGAGAGGATCGGTCTGTAGGCTGCGAACATGCGTCTCCCCGGCTTTGCTTTCCGCCACCTGAAAATACCGATAATCGGGTTTTTCCACGGCGTGCTTACGACATCTTTCGACTATTTCAGCCGAAACAGTGCCTCCGCTGCATTCTTGGTGGCATCCTTCGTCTTCAGCTCTGCCTCCAGCCGCACTATCTCGGCCTGAAGCAGACTGATTCGCTCCGACAGGTCCGACACCGACAGCAGCGAAAGATCCTGCCCGAGCACATGCGCGCTCGCCGGCTTTTTCGGCTCGTCCTCGAAGATCGCCATGATTGCATCTCCCTGTTGCTTGATCCGAAAGCCCGACTTCTTCGGGCAGGATCATACGTCGGAACAAGAGCTTAGGGCAGCCGTGACGAATTGGAAGCCTCGGTTCGACGGTTTGCGCATTTGCCTGTCGTGGCGACACGCTCCATAAGGACGGGCAAGAACGTAGGCCGACACCACACCGGTGGGAAGGGAGACAAAAATGGCGAACAAGGCGGCAATTCCGGACAAGATGACGGCGGTGGCGATCTCGACGCCCGGCGGCCCGCTGGTGCTGAAACCCGAAAGGCGCGACGTGCCCAGGCCGGAAGCCGGCGAAATCCTGATCCGCGTCAAGGCTGCCGGCGTCAACCGGCCCGACGTGCAGCAGCGCAAGGGCGCCTATCCGCCGCCGCCCGGCGCCTCCGACCTGCCCGGCCTCGAAGTGGCGGGCGAAGTGGCGGCCCTTGGCGAGGGCGTGACGCGCTGGCGCGTCGGCGACCGCGTCTGCGCGCTGACGCCCGGCGGCGGCTATGCCGAATACGCCAAGGTTCACGAAACCAACACGCTGCCGGTGCCGGCCGGCTTCACCTTCTCGGAAGCGGCCGCCGTGCCCGAAACCTTCTTCACCGTCTGGCACAATGTGTTCGAGCGCGGCGGGCTGAAGGCCGGCGAGACGCTGCTGGTCCATGGTGGCTCCTCGGGCATCGGCACTACGGCGATCCAGCTTGCCTCGGCCTTTGGCGCCTATGTCATCACCACCGCCGGCAGCGCCGAGAAATGCGAGGCATGCCTGAAGCTCGGCGCCGACCGCGCCGTGAACTACCGCGAGGAGGATTTTGTTGAAGCGGTCAAGGAAGCGACCGAGGGGCGCGGCGCAAATGTCATCCTCGACATGGTCGGCGGCGACTATGTCGCCCGTAACTACAGTGCAGCGGCAATCGAAGGCCGCATAGTCCAGATCGCGACGCAGGGTGGAGCGGTGGCGAGCACCGACTTCTCCAAGCTGATGGTCAAGCGGCTCACTCATACCGGCTCGACTATGCGGCCCCGGCCGATCGAGGTGAAGGCGCAGATTGCAGCCGGGCTTGAAGCACAGGTCTGGCCGCTTCTCGCCAGCCGCCGCGTCGCCCCGGTGATGGACATGATCTTTCCACTGACCGACGCCTGGCGCGCCCATGAGCGCATGGAGGAAGGCGAGCATATCGGCAAGATCGTGTTGGATGTGGGGTAGGCGTTCGTCTGGAAAAAGGCTGGCGCCGCCCCTCACCCTTACCCTCTCCCCGTAAGAACGGGGAGAGGGGGCGCCAACGTTGCGGCCAGCCTCCTTCTCCCCGTCACTATACGGGGAGAAGGTCGCGGCAGCGGGATGAGGGGCAGCGCGGCATCGGACAGGATGCTTCGAAACAACGACGCCAAAACGCATCAAACTTTTCCACCCGACGGAAAGTTCGTCCAGCGATTTCCCCGTCAAATATTGATGGAAAACTTCGCAAATATTTTGAATCCTGGAAAAGTCGAAACCAGATTGAGGCATGTAAAGCCGCAATTAAACCTCAATTGACAACTAAGAAAATTACATCGATTTTTTGGGCCAGGTTTGGCTTTTGCGGGCGCAAAGATCTTCGGCGCGCCAATCTCTTCCAGATTTCCGATAGATATAAGCCGGCGATAATGATCGCCGCGCGGGTTTTTCTTTGCGAGGGCAGACCAATGGCCTCGACATGCACCAGGCATTCAATCGTGCACTTCTCGGCGCCTTTCGCGCCGCGGGGTCAGCCGGCCGTTCGAGCCGCTTGGCTGCCGATCGAATCCCGCCGAATGCGACGCTGCATTGCGCCAGGACAAGGAACAAACCTGAACGCTACCCGCATGCGCTTGGCGTGCGGCTGACAAAGAACGGGCTCGAACATGTCTAACCATCGTTTCGTTATCGACCAGCTGGTTCGCCTCAAGGGTGGGCTTGGCCTGTCACCGACGACTGCGGAGGTCTACCGCATTACCGGCACTCTGCCGGAAAGAAACAATTCGCCTCAATACCGCATTCGCAACGACGAAGAGCGTTACGAGCGCGTGACGACGGAAGACAGCATCGAGGCATGCGAAGCCGCTCCGGTTTCGCAGGAGCCCGTGCAATGAAAGGAGATTTTCGCCATGGCGAAACAGCAACGCAGTAATCGTGAAGCCAGGAAGCCCAAGAAGGAAAAAGTGACGGCGAAGGTGGAAACGTCATCCGGCTCGCAGGTCAAGGCTGCCACCAGCGATCTCCTGCGCAAGCCGCACAAGATGTGAGTGTCGCGAAAGTTCGGTTCCCTTCGACTGCTTCGCCTCAACGAAAGAAAGACAACGATGCCTGATGTGAACGCGATACCTGTCGTGAAGATGCCCGTCATGAAAACGAGGTTTCTGACGAAACTGCCGGAGCCGGGACAGAGAATGTCGGCCGAGCAGTGGAAGCGTTACGAAAAGGACGCGGCAGCCAGACGCAAGAGAGCCGACAGCGACGGCACGCTGCGGCGCATGCGGCAGCTCGTTGAGAACAGCCGATTACTTTAGGGTCCATTGCCATGGCATTGCAATTTCCCAACCGCAGCCGGAGCTATGACGACACCGCCCGGCGCATCCGCTTCAGCGGCTATGACGGCATGGCCGAGATTGCCTTCTTCATGGAAGCAGGCGCATTTTTCCCGCCGGCGGCAGCGGCCACCGAAAGCGAGCTTCTTGCGGCTTTCGACGAGGCCCGTACTTCCGTTTACGAGGCCGCTCAGAAGGCCTATGCCCGCGATCGCAAGAACCGGCACATATTGACGTCCGCCGATCTCAGATAGTCTCTTCCGTCTCAGCCGGCCGGCGCTGTCACCCCGATCTTGCGGGTTCCGGAAATCAGGCTGTTCCCCAATTCCCTATATGTTAGAGCATGTCGCGCAATGAAGTTCGACTGCGGGGATTCGCGTGACGACAGCTTTCCGTTTTTGCTTGCTGGCAGCAGGCCTCGCCGCATTGCCGACCCTTGCTCGCGCCGACTGGAAGGCGGTCGAAAAGGTGCAGACCTACGCCGTCACGGGCAAGACCGGGCCTGAGCTCTATGAATCGATCGGCCAGAACGGCCCCAAGGTCAGTGTCGGGCGCACCATTGCCCTTACCAATTTCAAGCTGACCTGGCGCAGGGATTACCGTCCGCAAAGCGACGGCAGCTGCATGCTGGCATCGGCGCAGCCAAACCTCGTGATCACCTACACATTGCCCAAACCGGCCGCAAAGCTCTCAAGCCCCATGAAGGAGCACTGGGACGTCTTCGCCGGGGGCCTGCGCAGGCACGAGCTGGTGCATGGCCAGCGCATCAAGGACATGGTGACGGAGATCGTCGCCTTCAGCGTCGGTTTTTCCGCACCCAACGACCCCGGCTGCAAGAAGATCAGGATCGAGCTGACGAAGCTGCTGGCGGCCGCTTCGCAGGCGCAACGCCAGCACAGCCGCGATTTCGACCGCGTCGAAATGAGCGATGGCGGCAATGTCCACCAGCTCATCCTGCGGCTGGTGAACGGGCAGTAGCGCGCCGGCCGCCGGCGCCGATCACATTTTCCGTGTTCTTTGACGCCTCACTTCACGATCTCGCGATTGGGCGCGTGAACGCTTGTTGGCGTGACGGCGTGGCCATAAGTTGGGCGTTGCAACCCAATTCGAATAACGCCGGTTCCCCCACCGGCGAAAATGCTACGCGATAGCCAGCTCAAACATAAGGAGAGCAAGCCATGGTCGCTTTCACACTCAATGGTGAAGCCAAAACGCTCGACGTCGATCCGGACATGCCTCTGCTCTGGGCGCTCCGCGACGTCATCGGGCTGACGGGAACGAAATTCGGCTGCGGCATGGCCCAATGCGGCGCCTGCACGATCCATATCGACGGCACCGCGACGCGCTCGTGCCAGACCAGCGTCAGCGACATCGAAGGCGCCTCGATCACCACCATCGAAGGCGTGTCCGGCAAGGTCGGCGAGACCGTCCAGGCCGTATGGGCCGAGATGGACGTGCCGCAATGCGGCTATTGCCAGTCCGGCCAGATCATGTCGGCCACCGCCCTTCTGGCCGAGACGCCAAAACCCACCGACGACGACATCGATTCGGCGATGAGCGGCAATCTCTGCCGCTGCGCCACCTATCACCGCATCCGCGCCGCGATCCACGAAGCCGCGCACCGGCTGGAGGCATGACCATGTTGCAATTTCGTATGAAGAAAGAAGCCGTTCAGACGACGCGCCGCCAGTTCCTCATCGGCACGGCGGCAGCTGCCGGTCTCGCCGTCGGCTACCGGCTGCTCGCCACTGAGCCGGCACTCGCGCAATCGGCACCCGCCGCTGCAGCGGCCAATCCGTTCCAGGCCTATGTCGAGGTCACGCCAGACAACAAGATCATCATCCACTCCTCGCAGTTCGAGATGGGGCAAGGTTCTTACTTCGGCATCGCCACGCTGGTGATGGAAGAGCTCGACGGCGACTGGGCGCAGGTCGATGTCATCGGCGGCGCCGGCAACACCGCGCTCTACGGCAACCTCGCCTGGGGCGGGGCCATGCAGGGCACCGGCGGCTCCACCTCCATGACTTCGTCATGGGAGCGCTACCGCAAGGCGGGCGCTGCAGCTCGGACCATGCTGGTGGCGGCTGCCGCCAAGAACTGGAACGTGCCGGCGGGTGAAATTACCGTCGCCGGCGGTGTCGTCTCGCACGGCACCGACAAGCGCGCCACCTTCGGCGAACTGGCGCAGGCGGCAGCTGCCTTGCCGGTCCCCGAAGTCGTCGAACTGAAGCCGCGTGAAAAATGGACCCAGATCGGCTCGGACAGCCTCAAGCGCTACGATTCGCACGGCAAGACCAACGGCACCCAGACCTACACGATCGACCTGAAGATGGATGGGCTGGTGACGGCCGTGATGATCCATCCGCCGAAATTCGGTGCCGAGGTCGAGAGCTTCGACGCCGCCAAGGCCAAGGCGCTCGACGGCGTCGTCGATGTGGTGCAGACGCCGCGCGGCATCGCCGTGGTCGGCACCAATATGTGGACCGCGATGAAGGGCCGCGATCTGGTCGAGGTGAAGTGGAACGAGGCCAAGGCCGAGAACCGCGGCACTGCCGAGATCATGGCCGAATACAACAAGACGGCCGACGGCCCGGGAAAAGCCACCGCCCGCAATGACGGCGACGTGGCGGGTGCGTTGGCAAGTGCGGCCAAGGTGATCGAGGGGCATTACGAATTCCCCTATCTCGTCCACGCCTCGATCGAGCCGCTCAACGCGGTCGCCCGCGTCAATGAGGACGGCACGATCGACGTCTGGGGCGGCCACCAGATGCCCGACATCTATCAGGCTGCCGCAGCGCAGGTCGGCGGCACGACGCCCGACAAGGTGAAGCTGCATGTGATGAAGACCGGCGGCAGCTTCGGCCGCCGTGCGGTCTCGGATGCCGACCTCGTGGTCGAGGCAGTCGCGACCGCAAAGGCACTCGGCCCCGGCAAACCGGTGAAGGTGCAGTGGACGCGCGAAAACGACATGCGCGGCGGGCGCTACCGTCCGGCCTATGTCCATGCCATCAAGGCCGGTCTCGACAAGGACGGCAAGATCGTTGCCATGCACGACCACATCGTCGGCCAGTCGATCCTGGGCGGTTCGCCCATGGCCGCGATGATCAAGGACGGCGTCGACGCCACCTCGGTCGAGGGCGCATCGAACCTGCCCTACACGATACCGAATATGAAGGTCGAACTGACGACGACGGATGTGAACATCCCGGTGCTGTGGTGGCGTTCGGTCGGCTCGACCCATACCGCCTATGTCATGGAAACCTTCATCGACGAACTCGCCGCCGCTGCCAACCGCGACCCGATCGAGTTCCGCCTGTCGATGCTGGGCGATCATCCGCGCCATGCCGCCGTGCTGAAACTGGCCGCCGAGAAGGCCGAATGGGACAAGCCGCTGCCGGAAGGCCGCTTCCGTGGCGTGGCGCTTCATGAAAGCTTCTCGACCTTCGTCGCCGAGGTGGTGGAGATCACCTACAAGGGCGGCAGCGACTTCACCGTCGACCGCGTCGTCTGCGCCGTCGACTGCGGCACCGCGATCAATCCGGACCAGATCCGCGCCCAGATGGAAGGCGGCATCGGCTTCGGGCTCGGCGCGATCCTGCAGGAAGAGCTGACGCTGACGGGTGGCGTCGTCGACCAGGAGAACTACGACACCTACACGCCGCTGCGCATCGACCAGATGCCGCGCATCGAGGTTCACATCGTGCCCTCGACCGAGCCGCCGACCGGCGTCGGCGAGCCCGGTGTGCCGCCGATCGGCCCGGCGGTCGGCAATGCGCTGCGCGCCGCGACCGGCAAGACCATCCGCAAGCTGCCGCTGATCAAGAACCTGTCGGCGTAGTTCGACGCAAGACATGCAAACGGCCGCGATGAGAATCGCGGCCGTTTTGGTTTGGATTAAGGCCCCTCTCCGTCTCGGCTTCGCCGAGCCACCTCTCCCCATTTCATGGGGCGAGGAACCTGGGTTCTGGGAGGCCGCAACACTTCAGGACTTGGGTTCCTCGCCCCTGCGAAGCGGGGGAGAGGTGGCTCGGCGAAGCCGAGACGGAGAGGGGGGTTATGCGCCGAGCACGAAAATGACGCCCCTCGCACCAGCAACGGACGCCCTACCCCGCCGCCGACCCGGCCGAAGGCGCACGCACGCCGGTGGGCATCGCCTCTTCGGCAACATCACCCATCACCCTGTCACGGCCGGCATCCTTGGCCATGTAGAGGCGCTTGTCGGCCACTGCGAAGAGTTCACCAAGGCTCGTCTTGCCGGCATCGACCGTCGCAACCCCGATGCTGACGGTGAGGCTGACGGGACCCGTTTCGCTTGCGGCGCGGATCGACTGGCGGATGTTTTCGCCAAGCAGGCGGGCGACATTGTGCGGCAGCGGGCACAGGATGGCGAACTCCTCGCCGCCGATGCGGAAGACATGATCCTGCACGCGCACCGCGCCGGTCAGGTTTTCGGCGATCCATTTAAGCACGCGGTCGCCCTCGGCATGGCCGAAGCGGTCATTGATGGATTTGAAGTGATCGACATCGACGATCAGCAGCGTCAGCGGCGTGCCGGTCTTGACGCTCACCGTCACGGCCTGCTCGCCCATGGTCTCGAAGCGGCCGCGGTGAAGAAGGCCGGTGAGGCTGTCGCGCCCGGCGAATTCGACCAGTTTTTCGTAGCGCTCGCGATAGGTCAGCGTCTCGAAAACGTCCGACAGACCGCGCTGGGGGCGCAGGCTCGGCCGCTCGAACCAGCGGAGATAGCCGACCGTCATGGCGCTGAAGACGAGGCCGGCGCCCATCTTGGCGATCCAGCCGCCAACCAGCACCGAGGGCGGCGCGCCGGTGACGATGTGCAGCACGGAATAGAAGCCGAGCTGATCGAAGGTGAGCACGAGGCAGACGCTGACGGCGATGCGCGCGAACAGATGCTGGCCCAGGCTGCGCCCGAGCCGCTCGTAAAGCAGGATGATGGCGATGGCGTCGATATAGAGCAGCGTCGTGCCCCAGACCATCAGCCAGCCCATCTCGTCGAGGAAACCGATGTCGGGCGACTGGCCGTTGGGGAGATCGACCACCTGATGCTGGCGCAGGATGAGGCCAAGGCCGACCATCAGGAAATTGCCGACGAGAAGGCCGTAGATCGGCTGCCTGACGGTGGCGGCGTCCTCCTTCATGTAGAGAAGCAGGAGCATCACCAGCTTGCCGGAGAACATCACGGTGGAGCCGGGCGAAACCATGCCGAAGGGCAATTCGATGTAGAAGACGCTGGCGAGATAGGTCTCAAGGAAATGCATGACGCCGAGCGCGCAGACGAACAGGCCGAGGCCGACGCGGGCGCGCAGGCGAAACAACGCTGCCATGACACCGAAATAAAGAACCGCCTCGGCCAGAAGCAAAAGACTATTCGCCACGTCCACCCACCCAACTCAAGACGCGGTCAGCGTCCAAACCACCATTCTTTGTGACGATTAATGGTTAATCCGCCCTTTCTTTGGTGCAAGGCAAATAAAAATGGCCGCAACCGAGTTTAGGGTCGAGACCTGTTACCAGAGATTTATGTTGCAATGCAATAAATGCATTCCCGCCATGCAAAAGCGTCTGTTCAAGTCGGATCGGGGCATTCCCATCTACAGGTTACCGAAACAATGGAGGCTACCATGAACCCGATCCGCACTTTCCGTAACTGGCGCCGCTACAGCGAAACCGTCCGCGAACTGAACCGTCTTACCGATCGCCAGCTTGGCGACCTGGGCATCAATCGCGGCAACATCGCAAGCATCGCCCGCACCTCGATCTAACGCGATCGAAAGCAGAGCCGGCCTAGTAGGGATTGTTCATCCCGCCGGTTCCGAGCCCGCCGGACCCTGTCCGGCGGGTTTTGTCGTTCTTGGCTTGGGCCGGCTTGGCGACATGAAAATTGTCACCGCGCACTTCTGCCGACCATTGCGACAATCGTCTCGAAAAGCTCGTCCTGCGCCTGCGCGGCGGTGATTTCTCCGGTAGCGGCAGCATTGGACAGCGCCTCGGCCGCCCCGAGCATCGCCCAGAGACCAGCCGACGCAACGGCACGACCGCCCGCGAACGGACTGAGCGCGACGCGGCATTTCTCGATGAATGCCGCCTGATAGTCGCGTTTGATCTTTTCGAGTTCTGGCGAACCCGCCAGCGCCGCGGTCACTCCAGGTATCTCGCGCCCCTGGAGAAGCACGCAGTCGACATAGGACGATGCGATAACCCCGGCCCTGCTCGCCAAATTCGGCTCGCTTGCCTGAAGTGCGGCGTCCATGAGCGCTGTTTGGCGTGCATCGTATTCCCGATAGAGCACCGCCAGCAGCCCGTTGCGCGTACCGAAATGATCGTACACGACCGGCTTCGTGACATTCGCCCGCTCGGCGAGCCACCCAAGCGTCAAGGCGTCCGTTCCCTCTTCCCGAACCACCCGCCATGCAACATCCAGAAGCTGGCGATGCCGATCCTCCCGCGACAGGCGACGACGCGGCGGCGAGTTGGAACCCTGTTCATTCGTTTTGGTGCTTGACATCGCTATATACCAAGAGTAACTTACTAAAAGTATATAAGCCTCATTCATCAACTGCAATCATTCAGCCGGAGCTTTCAACATGCACGCGCTCATCGTCGTCGCGCATCCCGATCCCAAATCGCTCACCCATAGCGTCGTCGCGCATGTCGCCGAGGGCTTGTCCCTGTCCGGCCCCGGCAATTCCTTCGAAATTGCCGACCTTTCGGCGGAAGCTTTCGATCCGAGGTTCAGCGCGACCGATATCGCGGTTCACCTCAGGCAGACGCCGATCTCTGCGGACATTGCCGCCGAGCAGGCGAGGATCGATCGCGCAGACGCACTTGTCCTGGTCTATCCGGTCTACTGGTGGTCGATGCCGGGGCTTCTCAAGGGATGGATCGACCGCGTGTTCACAAACGGCTGGGCCTACGACGAAGGCCCGGACACCAAGCCGGCAAAGAAGCTTCGCCATCTGAAAGTTCATCTGGTCGCCATCGGAGGCGCCAACCTGCGAACCTATGCGCGACATGGCTATTTCGGCGCGATGAAGACGCAGATCGATCATGGCATCTTCGACTATTGCGGCGCTAGGGTGGTAACGTCCGAACTCCTGCTGCCATCGGAAACGCAGGATATGAGTTCTCATCTGGACACGGCCCGCGCCATTGGCCGCAATCTCTTCGATGCATCAGGGCAACGCCTAATGGCCAACGTAGCATGAGCGCGTGGCCTGCCGTATCCAACAAAAACGGCCGCAGCTTTCGCCGCGGCCGTTTCGTTGCCGGCTAAGTTTCCGCAATCAGTTGATCGCCGCGATATTGCCCAGGCGCAGGAACAGGGTTTCGCCCGAGGAGTCGTCGACGCCGTCATTGTCGGTGACGACATAGGCGTCGCCATTGGCGTCGATGGCAAAACCTTCGACCTTGTCGACGACATAGCCGTTGGTGGCGGCCTTCAGGTCGGGCACGAGGTCGCGCACCAGCGTCTTTTCGACCAGCGGCAGCTCGCCGTCGAGCTTGGCCGGCTTGAAGGCGTCGAGCGAAATGGACTGGACGCTCTTCAGCCTGGCTTCCGCGCCGATCAGGTTGTCGCGCTCGATGATGTAGAGCTTGCCGTCATGGGCGGTGATTTCCGACAGGCCTACCCAGCCCTTTTCGGTCTTTTCGAGCGGGTAGCGCACGCCCGACCATTCCTTGGCCTTTGGCTTGTAGGCGAGCAGCTTGACCTGGTCTTTCGGATCGTCGGCCCATTCACGCTGCACGGCCATGACCAGTGTCAGGTCGTCGCCCTCGCCGATGGTGGTGATGCCTTCATAGCCGAAGCGGCCGTCCTTGCCGAGGAGTTCGGCCGGCAGCGGGATCTCCTGCTTGATCTCGCCCTTGGCGTTGACCTTGTAGATCGCGTTTGCCGTCAGCTTGGCGGCATCGCCTTCCGAGGCCAGCCAGAAACCGTCATCGCCGTCCGACGCGATACCTTCGATGTCGAGCTTCTGGGCCGGCGCGCCGTCGCGAGTGACGACCAGCTTGCTGGTGATCACGGCCGGCGTCTTGGTGGCATCGATGGTGAAGATCGACGGCTGCGAGCGGTAGACCGAGTCTGACACGGCATAGAGCTTGCCGGCCTCCTTGGGATCGGCGGCGAGGCCGGAGAGCGCGCCCCAGCCGATCGGCTTGCCGTCTTCGGCGGTGCTGGAAACGATCATCGGATAGGCGGCTGCGCCTTCGCCCATCTCATAGACCATGACATGCGAGCGCACGCCGCCGTCCTCGACCAGATCGGTCTCGTTGGCGGTGACGAGCAGGTTGCGCGAGGGGATCGCGACCAGACCTTCCGGACCGATGCCCGAGGGCAGGAGCTGGACGAATTCCGGCTCGGTGCCGGTGTCCTTGTAGACGGCGATCATCGAAGCGCGCTCACTGGCGATGAAGATGTACTGCGTGTCGCCGAACCTGGCGACTTCAGCGCCTTCCAGCTCGACGCCCTTCTTGTTGCGCTTTTCCGGGTAATGGCCGGCAGCGGCGATCTTCATTTCGAGCGACGGGCCGGATTCGTAGAGCACCTTGCCGGTCTTGTCGAAGATGGTGAAGGAGCGCGAACCGCCCTTGTAGTCGCCTTCATTGGCGATGACGAAGCGGTCGTTGTCGAGCCACTTGATCGCGTCGGGCTCGCGAGCCACGCCCTTCATACTGCCGGTGAAGTTCAGCGCGCCGTCGTTCTTGGTGTCGACGCCTTCGAGATCGACCGTGCCGGCGGAGAAATGCGCCGTGACCTTGCCGGTTTCGGCATCGACGATGGCGATGTGGTTGTTTTCCTGCAGCGTGACGGCGATTTCATTGGCGTCGTTGAAGTCGACGAATTCCGGCTCCGGGTCTTCCGGTGCGATTTCCGACAGGCCGGTCATGTCGACGGTCTTGATGGTGGCGCAGTCGGGCGTGCCATCCTTCAGCGAGACGATCTTCAGGAAGCCGGCCGGGAGCTGCGGCAGCTCGCCGTCGTTCAGCTCTTCGTCGCGTTCGTTTTCGATGGCGATGGCCGCGAACTTGCCGTCCTTGCTGACGGCGACGGAATCGGGCTGGCCGCCGAGATCGCAGGTGGCTTCGATCTTCCTGGTGGCGGCGTCGATGACGGTGAGGTTGCCCGATGGCTTGGCCTTGCTCTCCGACGTGTTGACGCCGGCCAGGACTTTCGTGCCGGCGAAGACGACGGAAGTCGGCTCACCCTCGATCTTGACGATGCCGCCGGCCTTGGGTGCCCTGGCGTCGGAAATGTCGATGAAACCGACCGCGCCGAGCGGGCTGTCGGAATAGACCAGCGTCTTGCCGTCTTCGCTCGCCTTGATGATTTCGGACGAGGTCGGCGTCTTCTGCTCGATGTCGGCGGGCAGGTTCGAGGCGACCGGGAAGGAGGCAACCCTGTTGAAGAAACTGTCGGCATGGGCCGGCAACGAGACCGAAGCGGCAAGTGCCGCCGTGAGTATCAAAAGGCGGGAGTGACGGGGCATCATGGACCTCTCCTGGTTGATGGTTTCCATGCTGCTTTGGGCGATCGATATTTCAGCGCGATGACGGACGGGTGACAGTTCGATGACAACGACAGGTCATCGAAGCCTGCTGCGAAGTTTTCTTGCTCCCAGCCGCGAACAAGGTTATATACGCCTCGAATTTCCCAATTCCGGTGGTCTGAACCACCGCCCGCGCACAAGGGACGCGGGCGAACGAGAGGATATTATCTGATGGCCAACACGCTTCTGATGCCCAAGGCGACCGCAGTCTGGCTGGTCGACAATACAGCGCTTTCCTTCGAGCAGATCGCCCAGTTCTGCGGCCTGCACCCGCTGGAAGTGAAGGCGATCGCCGACGGCGAGTCCGCGCAGGGCATCAAGGGCATGGACCCGATCATGACCGGCCAGCTCACCCGCGAGGAAATCGCGCGCGGCGAGAAGGACGGCAACCATCGCCTGAAGCTTTCCGAGCCGAAGGTGCGGGTGCCCGAGAGCAAGCGCAAGGGCCCGCGCTACACGCCGCTGTCCAAGCGCCAGGATCGCCCCAACGCCATTCTGTGGCTGGTGCGCAACCACCCCGAGCTGAAGGACGCACAGGTTTCGCGCCTCGTCGGCACGACCAAGGCGACCATCGAGCAGATCCGCGAGCGCAAGCACTGGAACTCCGCCAGCCTGCAGCCGATGGACCCGGTGACGCTGGGCCTGTGCTCGCAGATCGACCTCGACATCGAAGTGCAGCGCGCCTCCAGCGGCCGCCCGGCTGCCGCCCCGTCCGGCGACACGCTGCTGCCGGCTTCCATGACCGAAAGGCTGGAGCCGAAGATCGAAGCGGTTGCCGACGAGGACAAGGAACTCGACGCCAACGCCGTCTTCGCCAAGCTCTCGGCGCTGAAGTCCAAGACCCCCGACGAGGACGAAGACGACCGTCCCTGATTGCAAGGCATATCAGCCCGCAATCGATGGATTCAAAGGCCCCGCAAGCGGGGCCTTTTTCATGACAGGACCGGATACCGACCGCATGAGCGCAGCACTGTTCCGTTTTTTGCGAGGGCCACTTCTCCTCGCATGGCTGATGCTGGCATGCGTCACCGCCTTTGCAGCCGAAACGCCGCCTCAGAAAACGAAAATCCCGACGCCGGCAGGCAATGTCCTTGTCGAAAAATATGGCGCAGCCGGCGGATCGACGCGGCCTGCCATAATCATGCTCAGCGGAAGCCGGGGATTGGCGGCGCCTGCCTATGGCGAGATCGCGCACAAGTTCCAGGCGGCTGGGATGGATGTCTTTCTCTTGCACTATCTCACGCCGGAGGACATCGACGCGATCGAGCGGGCCGGAAGCGCATCGGCGCGCAAACGATATTATGACAAACGCCTTCCTCATTGGACCGCATCGGTTCGGGCGGTCGTGGCGACGTTGAAAAGAGAGCCGCTATACGGCGATAGAGTAGGACTGCTCGGCATATCGCTTGGCGCGAATGTTGCCGCAGCGAGTGCCGCAAATGCTTCCGGCGTAAGCGCCCTTGTGCTGGTCGATGGCGGTTTTCCCGAAAGCCATGCAGGCCAGGTGCGGTCGATCCCGCCGCTCCTGTTGATATGGGGGAGCGCCGATCAGGTGTTTCCGCTGTCGACCGGACGTAGCCTGCAAAGAACAGCCGCCGCCCTCGGCGGCACCGCCATCCTCGACATCTACGACGGCGCCCGGCACGATTTCTTCATTCGACCGGGCCATCAGGCGCAAACCGCCCGCGAGCGCGTCACGAGGTTCCTGCTGGAGCGTCTTGCCCCGAAACCTTAGAAGCCGCGTGCCCGCCTCTGCCGCTCACATTCGTTCGCCGGGCAACTGGCTGGCCTGCTTCACCCAGTCGGCGAACCGGGCCTCGTCGAACTGATCGTCCTCGTGGATGTCGAGATAGCGCACATCCTTCTGCTTGGAGGTGCCGGGCGGAAGAGGGTGCAGGGACGCGCCCTTGAAGAAGGCAACCTTGATGTACCTGGTCATGCAGTGAAAGCTGAGAAACCAGTTTCCGCTCTCGACGCCGTAGAAAGGCGAGTTCCATTTGACGGCCTTGCTGACGCCGGGGACGATGCGTTCGATGAGCGCGTCGAGACGCCGCCCAAGGTCGCTTTTCCAGCCCGGCATGGCCGCTATATAGGCCTGCACCGGGGCGTCTCCGTATCCCTTGGCGATCTGCGGGTTGCCGCCCGAGAGGAGCACGACCTTGCCGGGCTCCGGCTTAGGTGCTGGTTTTCGCGGCTTGCCGGGCGCGCTCAGTGATGTGCCGGACTTTTCATCGGCCATTGTATTCACGCCTCGCTGGCGGTGCTTTGCCCGTTACGCCACCTGGCGGCATAGGGCAGCGCAAACAAATACAGCCCGGTGAGCAGGAGCAACGCAAGCGGGAACAGCGGCAGGAAATACACCCACTGGACGGGCTCCTTCCCGGCGCCCAATGCGATGAAGATGGCGGCGACGATCACCGTAAAGATGATCGACGTCCAGCGGTGGAACTGCCGAATCCAAAAATTCCACTTCATGAGATCCTCCTTTCACATGGGTAAAGCTTGGCAGCGCGCTTCAATCGGGCCGTGCCAGGACCTGCTCCAGGGCTGCAAAGAACCTTTGCCAGCCAACCGTGGCGCCCCGGTAGTAAGGCTGCTGATCCGGCCGGAAGCCTGTCTGCTCCATGCGCAGGCGCGTCCCCGTGCTCGTCGGAATGAGCGACCATGTGACGACGCTTTCGAGATCCTTGGTCTCCCAGGTGTAGGACAGCTTCCTGTTCGGCTCGACTGCCTGCACCCGGCAGTCGACGGCGCCCCAGTCTGCGCTGAGATTGAAGCGGTGATCCACGACCGGCTTGAAATCGTTCTTCATAAGCCACTCCTCGATGAGGTGCGGCTGGGTTAGCGCGCGCCAAATCTTTTCCGGCGCAAAAGGAACCTCCCGTTCGACAATGACGGAGAGTGTTTCGGTCGCTGTATCGTTCATTGATCCATCCTTTTAAGCAGGTCTTCGAGGTCGTCGAACCGGCTTTGCCAAAACCCGCCCATCTGGTTTGTCCAGTCGATCAACGGGGCCAGGGCGCCGAGCTGCGCGCTGTAATGCGTCTGGCGGCCTTCGTGGCGGTCGTGCACCAGCCCGGCCCGCTTCAGAACCCCGAGATGCTTTGATACGGCAGGTTGCGAGACTCCGGCCTGGGCCGTCAGGGCGACCACCGTCTGGGCTCCGTCGCGGCACAGCCGCTCAAAGATGGCCCGCCGCGTCGGATCGGCGAGCGTTCTGAAAAGGACATCGTGGGGCTGCGTCATCGCCATCCATAACTCTCTGGCTATTGATTGAAATCAATAACCGCCGAGATATGGATGTGTCAAGGGATGCCTTTGAGCCTCGAACCGTTCAGGCTATCTGTTCGCACTTTCTCGGCGCGACGTTCTAGCGACGCGCCTCCAGCATGATCGGCATGCGGCCGCCGACATGCATGCCCTGGAAACCGCCTGTCGAAACGGCCGGGAACGCATGGCCGGGGAAACCCGGGCCATGATGATGCGGCGGTGGTGGCATGTGGTGGCAGCGCCAGCCGCAGCGGACTCCGCCGTCGAATGCAAAGCCGTCGTAGCCGTCATAGTAGCCCAGTGGCGCGTAGGCGGCGTAGCCGGGTCCGTAGACATCTTCCGTTACGCAGCCCGCCAGCGGTGCCAACAGGCCCAGTGAAAGTAGCAAGGCCATACGCATAGTCCTTACCTCCTGATGTAGGCAAAGATTGCGCCCCGATGGTGCTACAACTGTGATGATGACAGGGCCTGGGCAATCACGAACCGATCAAATTTGCGGTGTTGGAGCGTGTGGTTTCAGGGCCTTAAGCGGCTCGGGATTCGGCTCTGAGCTTGACATCGAGATACTAAACGTAACAATAAAAGTTACATGACTAGAAACGACGATCTCCCCTCCGTGCCCGAAAGAGAAGCAGCCGCTTTCAACGCCGCCCATGCGCGTTCCTATGCGGAGGGGCCGCCGCGTCAGGTGCCCGGCTTCGCCGGCCTGCATCGCATGACTTCGATGCTCCTTTCGGAGCGCGTCCCCTCGGACGGCCGGGTTCTGGTCCTCGGGGCGGGCGGCGGCCTCGAGCTGAAGGCTCTCGCCGACGCTCATCCCGGCTGGACGTTCGACGGCGTCGACCCGTCGGCCGAGATGCTCCGCGTGGCCGAGCAGATCGCGGGACCGCACGCCGAGCGCATGCGCCTTCACGAGGGCTACATCGATGCCGCGCCGGGAGGACCGTTCGACGGCGCCGCCTGCCTGCTGACGCTCCATTTCGTTCCCCGCGACCAGCGCATCGAGACGCTCCGGCAGATCCACCGCCGCCTGATGCCCGGTGCACCGTTCGTCGTCGCGCACATCAGCTTTCCGCAGACCGAGCCCGAGCGATCAATGTGGATAGACCGCCACATCGCATTCGCCGGAACCGACCCCGCCAACGCAGAGAACGCCCGGCGGGCGATCGGCAACAGGCTGTCCATTCTGTCGCCCGAGGAAGACGAGGCGATGTTGCGCAAGGCCGGGTTCTCGAACGTCAGCCTGTTCTATGCGGGGCTCAGCTTCAGGGGCTGGGTGGGCTACGCCTAGGCCAACCAGTCAGCCCCACGACCCGGCGATCTGCCGCGTCGTCACGTTGAGGCGGTTAAAGACGTTGGTGGTGGCGATCGACAGGATCAGCGCCGACAGCGCCCGCTCGTCATAGTGGCGGGCGGCCTCTTCCCAGACCTCGTCCGGCACCGGATCGGCGCGGTCACTGAGCCGCGTGACGGCTTCGGTGAGCGCGAGTGCTGCGCGCTCGGCATCGGTGAAATAGGGCGCGTCGCGCCAGGCTGCGACGGCAAACAGCCGCTCGTCCGTCTCGCCGGCCTTCTTGGCCGATTTCGCGCCCATGTCGACGCAGAGGCCGCAGCCATTGATCTGGCTGGCGCGCAGATGGGCGAGTTCCAGCGTCTTGGCCGGCACGTCGCCCTTTTCCGTCGCTGCCTTGAGCGCCAGAATGGCCTGCATGGCGTTGGGGATGATCGCTACCGGGTTCTTCATACGGGATTGCATTGTCGGTCTCCTCTAGTGTCTTTCAAGCTTCGATCTGACGGGCCCGGACCGTCTCGTCACATTGGCCGGGTTTCGTTCGTCATGGCTATGACGGACCGCAAGGAGGAAACGTGACAGATGACCGAAGAAAAATTTCTGGCTGATCGCTTCGAGGCAAATCGCGCCCATCTGCGGGCAGTTGCCTACCGCATGCTCGGCTCGCAGAACGAGGCCGACGACGCAGTGCAGGAAGCCTGGCTGCGGCTCAATCGCTCCGATGCCGGCGCGGTGGAAAATCTCGGCGGCTGGCTGACGACGGTGGTGGCGCGCATCTGCCTTGACATGCTGCGCTCGCGCAAATCGCGGCGCGAGGAACCGCTGGAGGTGGATGGCTCCGCGCCGATAGCCATACCGGACACTTCGGCCGATCCCGAACGCGAGGCGATCATGGCCGATTCGATCGGCATCGCACTTCTGGTGGTGCTGCAGACGCTGGCGCCGGCCGAGCGCGTCGCCTTCGTGCTGCACGACATGTTCGACCTGCCCTTCGACGAGATCGCGCCCATCGTCGGGCGCACGCCGGAAGCGTCGCGGCAACTGGCAAGCCGCGCCCGAAGGCGGGTGCAGGGCGCGGATGCCAAGGCTGAAACCGATCGCAGCCGGCAGCGCGAAATCGTCGATGCTTTTCTTGCCGCTTCGCGCGGCGGCGATTTCCAGGCACTGCTGACCATGCTTGCCCCCGATGTCATCTTCCGCGCCGACCCGACCGCTGCGCGCATGGGCTCGCAGGCCGAGATTCGCGGTGCGCAGGCCGTGGCCGCCACCTTCAATGGACGCGCCCAGGGCGCGCAGACGGCGCTGGTCGACGGCGGCGTCGGGGTTCAGGTCGTCGTCGGCGGACAGCTGCGCGTTGCGCTGCGCCTGACCATCGCAGACGGCAGGATCACAGCCATCGATGCCATCGCCGACCCGGACCATCTCGCCCGGCTCGGCGTGACATCGCTCGATTGAGGGCAACCGCCATCGTCACCGACGGGCGGTGGCGATGGCGCCGACGAAGTGCCTCAGGCCGTCCTCGACGAAATCAGCGACGCTGCCCTGTGGGTCGAAACCCCACCACAGCAGCGAGCCCTGCCATTGCGAGGCCATCAGCAGGCCGATGCCGGCGGGTGCATCGGGAACGCCGTCAAAGCAATCCTCAAGTGCGCCGGAAAGGGCCGCCTTCCACGCTGCACCGCGCGCCCGCAGTGCGGGATCGCGAAGGTCCTCGCGCAGCACCAGCAGGCCCTCGGCATAGGTTTCGATGCCGCCATAGTCCTGCGACAGCCCGACCAGCAGCGCGATGGCCCCGTCGGGCGTCTTCGGCGTGGTGGCGGCAAGCCGCGCGGTCTTGTCGTCCAGCCCGTCCCAGGCATGCAGCAGTGCCTTCTGCTTCAGCGCCGCCTTGGTGCCAAAACGCTGCACCAGTGTCGCCGGCGAAAGGCCGCAGGCGCGGCCGAGGCTATCGAAGGTCAGCGCCTCTGGTCCCCTCTCGTGAATGATTTTAAGCGCGGCTTCCAGCACCTGCTCGTCTGACAGCATCTTGCGGCGGGGCATCTTGACTTCCATTTATAAACGAATATTCACTTATAAATAATTCCGGCCGCGAAGGCCAGCGCTGATGGTGGTTGATCACAGGAGAGTTCGATGACGCTTGCCGGAAAAGTCGCTCTTGTCGCGGGTGCTACGCGCGGTGCCGGCCGGGGCATCGCGGTGGAACTGGGCGCGGCGGGCGCGACCGTCTATGTCACCGGGCGCACGACGCGCGAACGGCAGTCGGAATATGCCCGGCCCGAGACCATCGAGGAGACCGCCGAACTGGTCACCGCCGCCGGCGGCAAGGGCATCGCGGTGCGCGTCGACCATCTGGTTTCCGATGAGGTCCGCGATCTGGTCGCGCGCATCCGCACCGAGCAGGGCCGGCTCGACGTGCTGGTCAACGATGTCTGGGGCGGCGAAAAGCTGTTCGAATGGAACAAGCCGGTGTGGGACCACGATCTGGAAAACGGCCTGCGCATGCTGCGGCTGGCCGTCGACACCCATCTCATCACCGCGCACCACGCCCTGCCCCTGCTGATTGAGCGACCGGGCGGCCTGCTGGTCGAGGTGACGGACGGCACCGCCGAGTATAACGCCGAGCACTACCGGCTGTCGCCCTTCTACAACCTCTGCAAGGCCTCCGTGCTGCGCATGGCCTGGGCGCACGCCAAGGATCTTGCGCCGCACGGCGCGACGTCCGTTGCGATCACGCCCGGCTGGCTGCGCTCCGAAATGATGCTGGAAGCCTTTGGCGTGAAGGAGGAAAACTGGCGCGACGCCACCGCCAACATCCCCCACTTCATCATCTCCGAAACCCCGCGCTTCGTCGGCCGCGCCGTGGCAGCGCTCGCCGCCGACCCCGACCGCGCCCGCTGGAACGGCCAGTCACTGTCCAGCGGTGGCCTGGCGCAGGTCTACGGTTTTACAGACCTCGACGGCTCAAGGCCGGATGCCTGGCGCTATGTGCCGGAGGTGCAGGATGCGGGCAAGCCGGCGGATGCGACGGGGTATCGGTGAGGGGGTGGAGATATCTTCGCGCAGTGACCATGTTGCTAGCCACGAGGTCAGCGACGCCCCCTGCCGGGCCCCCCCGAATCCCCGCGTAGGCTGGAAGCGTTAAACCAAAGTCAAAAGGCATCGCCTATCTTAAATAGGTCACATGAGCTAAGAGGCATGGGCTATTCAAACTAGCCCCAGAATGAGGAGTAAGGGCTACTCCATGGAAATCGACCAACAGCAGATCGATGCTCTCGCGGCTAATCCGACAGAGTCCCTCAGTGTCGAGGTGAAGAGGTGGATCGATCCCAACACCGTACCGGGGCAAGCAAAGATCATCAAAGCCGCCTTGGCCTTGCGGAATCGCAACGGAGGATTCCTCGTGGTCGGGTTCGATGACAACGGGGCTCCGGATGTCGCCAACCAGCTTGCCGATCCGCGCGCAGGCTTCCACATAGATGTTATCCAAGGGTTGGTTTCGCGATATACTCAGGAATTCTTCGAGGTTGGCGTTGGCTTTTCGACGCGTGAGGGTTTTGAATATCCAATTATCGTAGTGCCGGCGGGTGTCCAAACTCCCGTAGCCGCTAAGCGCGTTTTGGATGGCCCCAACAATCGACTTATCAATCTTGGCGATGTCTACTTTAGAACGTTAGCCGCCAACGGCACGCCGAGCACCAGCGTAGCGAGGCCCGAGGACTGGCGCGAAATCATCGGAATCTGCTTCGATAATCGCGAAGCTGACGTCGGCCGATTTCTTCGCCGGCAACTGGCAGGTCAGGATCCCGCCGCACTAGCATCGGTGCTTTGGGGAATCACGGCGAGCGCACCAGCTGTCAGTGTCGGTTCGACTTTGGAGGAAAGAGCGAAGAGGCTGTTTGACGATGAGTGACGCGCGGTTTCGGGAAGCACTCAGGAGGGCGGGACTCGCCGACCACGACGTCGTTAGGAAGATGGCCGAGTCCCTCACCTGGGAAATTGCGCTCGTTGTTGATCCTGAATGGGAGGCGCGCGTGCCCGATAAGGACTTCCTTGCAAAGGTATTGGGCAGCAATCCTAATTACACTGGATGGCCAATCTGGCTTGACTCACGATCCTTCCGAGAAGCGAAGGACCGTCCCGTGGTTCATGATGGGGCTTGGGAGGCGATCATAGCGTCAACCGTCGAAGACTGGTCGGCCCACTTGGACTTCATGCGGCTCGACCCCCGCGGGAGGTTCTACCTTCGGCGAGCGTTGCAAGATGACCAAACGCCAAAGGTTGCCCCGGCGACCGCCTTAGACCCTATTCTAATGATCGTCCGCGTCGCCGAAGCGATAGCGGTGGGCATCGCCATCACCAAAACACTTATTGGCGAAGGAGCGCCACGTCGGCTGGGCTTTGCCTTCAAGTGGACGGGACTTGCCAATAGGATACTGAAGACTTGGGCAACTCCATCGGTCTTGATGATCGGCGAACGTCGCGCGCACGACAACGAGGTTTCAACCTATGTCGAGCTCCCTTCGGACACGCCTGTCAACGCCATCGCCCCAGCAGTACAAACCGCAACTCGCGGTCTCTTTGCTTTATTTGACGGAGAAGTGATCCCGTCGCACGTCATCGAAGATTGGTCAAACAGGCTAATCGAGCGGCGTTTGACATAGAGGCTGTCTGAGGAGCGATGAATAGCAGATCGCGTTGCCGTCAGCTTTGCTTGGATCGGACAGAGCGCCAGAACACCTCGATCACCCACTCCTTCACGGAGTTGAGTCGCACTCAGATTAAGCCCCCGCCGATCTCGCCCCACTCCCGTCATACTCATTCCTTTCCACCCGCCGATAAAAGTCCGCCAGTTGCTTGCCGCGTTCGTGGCGGAAGGGGCGGCCGGAGGGGGTGATTGCGCTGATGCGGTCTATGCGGAAGGCGCGGAAATCGTCGCGCATCTCGCACCAGGCGACCAGCGTCCAGACCTTGCCCCAGAACCACAGGCCGAGCGGGCGCACGTCGCGTGCGGTGGTGCGGCCGGCTTCGTCGCGATAGTCGAGCGTCAGCACGTCGCGCTTTTCGACGGAGCGCTCCAGAATGTCGATCGCCTTGCGGTCGGCGTCGCTGACCACCCACATCGGCGTGTGGATTTCCGTGCGGGCGATGCGGTCCTTCTCGGCGTCTGGCAGCACCGCGCCGATCTTGACCAGCGCCTCGTCTGCGGCCCGCGCCATGGTCGCGCCGCCGAAGGCCCTGACCATGCGCGCGCCGGCGACGAGTGCTACGATTTCATCTCTTGTGAACATGAGCGGCGGAAGGTCGAACCCTTCCCTCATTATGTAGCCGACGCCGGCCTCGCCATCGATCGGCACGCCCGTCGACTGAAGGTCGGCGATGTCGCGATAGATCGTGCGCTCCGACACTTCGAGCCACTGGCCAAGTTTCTGCGCGGTGACCAGCCGGCCGCCGCGGAAATGCTGAACGATCTGAAAAAGCCTGTCGGCGCGCCGCATGGTGTTATCCCGTCAATCCTTCGCGCTGCCGCTGCTCGGCAACGAAGCCCGCGCCGAAGGTCAGCCGCTTCGTCGTCGGTGTCTTTGCATCGAGCACCCGCCAGAACGGCGTGATGTCATTGAGGTCCGCGCCGCGCTCCAGCGCCTCATGTGCCGCCTCGGCCACCGTGCGCAGATGATAGCCTGTGTAGATCGGGCAGGTAACTTCCGCCTTGTGGGCCACAGCCAGCGTCTTGCGCATCGTCACCACGTCGACATGGTGGCCGGCGGGAATGGCGCGAATGAAATCGTCGACCAGCTTCGGCGTCGGCACCAGCATGACCTCGCCCTTGCGCATGCCGGCAATGTTCACCGGCGCGGGCTTGATCTCGACTTTCGCCGGCGCGTTGAGCCTGTCGGTCCAGCTTTTCATGTCGAGCATCCTCCACGATCCCGAAATGGCAACATGGCATGATCCTCCTGACAGCATAATGTCAGGAGCCTCGTCGGGATAGTCAGGAATATTCGCGCGCAAACAGCGAGCGCATTTCGCTGACCGTGTCCGCGCGCTCGGGATAGAGCGTGCGCAGGAACTCCAGCGCGAATGTGCCGGAAGCGGAACCGGCGGCAGAGACGACGCGGCCATCAACCACTGCGTGCGGCACGTCCTGGTAGTTTTCTCTGCCTGCATAGTCCGGCTCGTGCTGAAGGATCCAGTCGCGGCCGTTGCTGGTGTGCTTTGTGCCCTCGAACAGGCCGGCGCGGGCCAGTGCCAGCGTGCCGGCGCAGATGCCGCCGACCACGCCGCCGCGTTCCTCGACGGTGTGCAGCAGTGCCGAGACATCCGGCGCCTTTTTCGAGGCCCAGCCGTCGGACCCGATGACGGCAATGGCGTCAAGATCGGCATTTTCCGCGGGATCGGCGCCCCGGTCGGGCGTAAGACGGAAACCGCTCATCGATGTCACCGGCTCGCCGGTCGGGGTCAGCGACACGGCGCGCGCGCTGAACCACTCGACCGCCGAACCGGAAAGCAGGCCGTACTCCCAGTCGGCAAGACCCTCGATGAACAGGAACCCTATCGTTTTCCCTGCGGACATGAGCATCACCTTTTCCGCTCAACCGCGACGTGCGCGGAATGCACGGCGGGCGGCGTAGTTGTCCGGCCAGCCTATATCCTTCTGGATGCTGTGCGGAAGGGAATTGATGAGGCGCTCGGTGCGGATATCCTCGTGCAGGGTCTGGAACTTGCCAGCGTAGTGCCTGATGGTGTTGAAAATATCGGTGGTAAACATGACAGTTCTCCTTCGTTGATGGAGACACTATCCCACACCCGTACTGACAGCAGTCTGTCAGGAGGGTGGCAGCGTTGGTGGAAAGGTTTGTTGCGGTCGTTTCAGGCGATCAAATGCAGCCCCCTCTCCGTCTCGCTACGCGAGCCACCTCTCCCCATTTCATGGGGCGAGGAACCCAAGTCCTGAAATGTCTCGGCCTCTGCGGGTACCGGTTCCTCGCCCCGCTTGCGGGGAGAGGTGGCTCGGCGAAGCCGAGACGGAGAGGGGCCTTGCTTAAGCCTAAGCCCCCTTCACCGGCACCGTATAATTCAGCGGCAGGCGGCCGCCATCGGCGTAGATGGTCTGGCCGGTGATGTAGCTGGCGTCATCACCGGCAAGGAACGCCGCGATCGCGGCGATTTCCGAAGGCTCGCCGACGCGGCCCATCGGCGTACGCGACAGGATGCGGTTCTTCGCCTCCGCGTCGTTGTTCACGCTGGACAGCATGTCGGTCATGATCGAACCCGGCCCGATGGCGTTGACGCGGATGCCGTAGGGTGCCAGCGACAGCGCCATGACCCTGGTGAGTTGGTTCACGCCGCCCTTGGAGACGGAATAGGGCAGCTGGTTGGCGATGGCCAGCACGGCGTTGATCGACGACATGTTGACGATCGAACCAGGCGAACCGCCATTGCCGACCTTCTCGACCATATATTTCGCCACCGCCTGGCCGGCAAGGAATGAGCCTTTCAGATTGACCTGCAGGACGCGGTCGAAATCTTCTTCCTTGAGGTCGAGGAAATCGGCGCCGTGGACGATGCCGGCATTGTTGACGAGGATGTCGATGTCGCCGAAGGCATCGATGGTGGCGGCGACCAGATTGTGGATGTCGAGGCGCTTGCCGACATCGGCCTTGACGAACTGGACCTTGCCGAGCTTGGCGAGATCGCGTTCGGCCTTTTCGCCCTTCTCGTGATCGACATCGGCGATCATCACCCGGGCGCCGTCATGCAGGAAGCGCTGGGCAATCGCCAGCCCGATGCCACCCGCCGCACCCGTTACGATCGCTGTCTTGCCGGTAAGGGCCATGGAATTCTCCTGTCAGTCAGCCGTCCAGCGGCGCTTGTGACGGACACTTATCGCAAGGACAGACCCGGTCAACCGCTCGGCGTCAGATGACCGGCAGGGCAGAGTCCGCGGGCAGTCTCTCAGACGCCGATCCCGCGCGCGTTCAGCACCGCCTTGATCTCATCAAGGATGGCGGGATCGTCGATCGTGGCCGGCATCTTCCATTCTTCGCGGTCGGCGATCTTCTGCATGGTGGCGCGCAGGATTTTTCCCGACCGCGTCTTGGGCAGGCGCTTGATCGCCACCACGATGCGGAAGGCAGCGACCGGCCCGATGCGATCGCGCACCAGCGCCACCACTTCCTTTTCGATCTCGGCGGTGTCGCGGGAAACGCCGGCGTTGAGCACGACGAAGCCGCAGGGCACCTGCCCCTTCATGGCGTCGGCAATGCCGATGACGGCGCATTCGGCAACATCGGGATGCTCGGCCAGCACCTCCTCCATGCCGCCGGTGGAAAGCCGGTGGCCGGCGACGTTGATGATGTCGTCGGTGCGCGCCATGATGAAGAGGTAGTTCTCATCGTCGATATAGCCGGCATCGGCGGTTTTGTAATAGCCAGGGAATTCGATGAGATAGGCCTCGCGAAAGCGCTCGTCGGCGTTCCACAGCGTCGGCAGGCAGCCGGGCGGCAGCGGCAGCTTGACCACGACATTGCCGAGCGTGCCACGCTCCACCGGGTGGCCGGCATCGTCCAGTATCTGCACGTCATAGCCTGGCATCGGCACGCCGGGAGACCCGTATTTGACCGGCAGCTGCCCGAGCCCGACCGGATTCTGGCTGATCGGCCCACCGGTCTCGGTCTGCCACCAATGGTCGATGACGGGAACCTTGAGATTACGCTCGGCCCATTTGATCGTCTCCGGATCGGCGCGCTCGCCGGCCAGGAACAGCGTGCGGAACTTCGACAAATCGTATTTCGGCACGAACTCGCCCTTGGGGTCCTGCCCCTTGATGGCGCGGAAGGCGGTCGGCGCGGTGAACAGGGCAACGACGCCGTGCTCGGAAATCACCCGCCAGAAGGTGCCGGCATCGGGCGTGCCGACCGGCTTGCCCTCGAACAGGATGGTGGTGCAGCCGTGCAGCAGCGGCGCATAGACGATGTAGGAATGGCCGACCACCCAGCCGACATCGGAAGCGGCCCAGAACACTTCGCCGGGCTTGACGCCGTATTCGTTTTCCATAGACCATTTCAGCGCCACCATGTGCCCGCCATTGTCGCGCACGACGCCCTTGGGCTGGCCGGTGGTGCCGGAGGTGTAGAGCACATAGAGCGGATCGGTGGCAGCGACCGGCACGCAGGGGACCTCGCGGCCGGCGGCTTTCGCAGCTTTGACCGTCTCGGCGTAATCGACATCGCGGCCGGGGATCAGGTCGCAGGTCAGCTGCTCGCGCTGGAGGACGATGCAGGCGGACGGCTTGTGCCGCGCCAGCTCGATGGCGCCGTCGAGCAGCGGCTTGTAGGCAACGACGCGCCCCGGCTCGATGCCGCAGGAAGCGGATATGATCAGCTTCGGCGTCGCATCGTCCAGCCGGGTTGCAAGTTCGCGCGCGGCAAAGCCGCCGAACACCACCGAATGGACAGCCCCTATGCGGGCGCAGGCAAGCATGGCGAAGGCAGCTTCCGGCACCATCGGCATATAGATGATGACGCGGTCGCCTTTCTCCACGCCTTGATCCTGGAGCACGGCGGCGAGCGCTGTCACTTCCGCCAGAAGCTCGGCATAGGTGAATTTCTTCTGGGTGCCGGTGATCGGGCTGTCGTAAATCAGCGCGATCTGGTCGGCGCGTCCCCCGGCGACGTGACGGTCGACCGCGTTGAAGCAGGTGTTGCATTCGGCGCCTGAAAACCAGCGGCCATAGACGCCGGCGTCGGCGTCGAAGACCTTGTCCCACGGTTTTACCCAGTCGATGTCGCGCGCCGCCTCGGCCCAGAACGCCTCCGGGTCCTTTTCCCAGCTTTCGTAGACTTCATGATAACGCGAACGCATCGCAACACCTCCCAAGCGGCGACAGACTGTGGGCGTCTTAGATGAAGATCAGGGCCGGCGTCCATCTGACTAAGGGATAGATGTGAGATTTTTGACCCGTGGAATGCTCCACTTAAGGTCCCCTCTCCGTCTCGGCTTCGCCGAGCCACCTCTCCCCGCAAGCGGGGCGAGGAACCCAAGTCCTGAAGCGTTGCGGCCTCGCAGAACCTAGGTTCCTCGCCCCCATGAAATGGGGGAGAGGTGGCGCGCGAAGCGCGACGGAGAGGGGGAACTACGGCATCCGCCAGCGCACCACCTCTACTATTGCAATCCCCGCTTTGACAGCCACCCCCATTGCTGCTCAAACACGCGCATGTCCAAGGCGCTGTCGCTCGTCATCATAGCCATCATGGCAATCCAGCTCATCAAGCCGCTCGGCTTGCCGGGCCTGAGGCAGCGGCGCGATTTCTGGAAGCTGGCGGTGCTGGCGCTGGGCGCGATCGGGATCACTGTATTGCTGAGCCACGCCGTCTGAAGAACACGTTGCGAAAAATAAAACGCATCGCATTCGCGCGCCGCAAACACTAACTCATCCTTAACCATAACAGTTCATGAAGAAGATCGTTAGGAATGCGTCTTTTTTTAACGCCTTCCTTTGACCAAATTTCGCCCCGAAAAGGCCGGGTAACGGCGCATTTTGGGGCACTTCCGGAAGCTTCGCGCGAACGGACCACATGGGATGATGCGCAAGGGCGAGCCGCGAGCGGCGCCCGGAAATATTAAGGACTGTCTTATCATGGAAAATCTCGCACTCGCCGAACCGAGCGCACAACTGTCCATCTGGGCGCTTTTCTGGCAGGCCGGCTGGGTCGTCAAGCTGGTCATGCTCGGCCTGCTCGGCGCTTCCGTCTGGACCTGGGCGATCGTCGTCGACAAGCTCATCGCCTATAACCGGATGCGCGCGGCGCTGAACCGCTTCGAGCAGATATTCTGGTCGGGACAGTCGCTGGAAGAGCTTTACCGCACGCTGTCGGACCGCAAGACCACCGGCATGGGCGCGATTTTCGTCGCTGCCATGCGCGAGTGGAAGAAGAGTTTCGAGAAGGGCGCAAAGGCCCCACTCGGCCTTCAGACCCGCATCGACAAGGCGATGGACCTGGCGCTGACCCGCGAGATGGAGCGCATGGAAGGCCGGCTCGGCTTCCTCGCCACCATCGGTTCGGCAGCCCCCTTCATCGGCCTGTTCGGCACCGTGGTCGGCATCATGACCTCGTTCCAGGCCATCGCCGGATCGAAGTCGACCAACCTCGCCGTCGTCGCGCCCGGTATCGCCGAAGCGCTGCTGGCGACCGCTATCGGCCTGCTCGCCGCTATCCCGGCGGTCATCGCCTACAACAAGCTGTCATCGGACGCGAGCAAGATCGCGGTGCGCATGGAAGGGTTCGCGGATGAGTTCTCCGCCATACTCTCGCGCCAAATCGATGAAAAAGTCGCGGCCAAGGCCTGAGGTAGAGCAATCATGGGAATGTCTGTAGGAGCGGCGGGAGGCGGACGCGGAGGGCGCGGCCACAGGCGGCGCGGCCGCCATCACGGCCTGATGTCCGAAATCAACGTCACGCCCTTCGTCGACGTGATGCTGGTGCTGCTCATCATCTTCATGGTGGCGGCCCCACTGATGACGGTCGGCGTTCCGATCGACCTGCCGGAAACGCAGGCCAAGGCGCTGAATTCCGAAACCCAGCCGATCACCATCTCGATCAACCAGGCCGGCCAGATCCACATCCAGGAAACCGAGATCCCGATCGAGGAACTGGTGCCCAAGCTCGGCGCGATCGCGCAGGCCGGCTATGAGGAACGCATCTATGTGCGCGGCGACAAGACCGCCGACTACGGCACGGTGATGCGGGTGATGGCGCGCATCCAGGCGGCCGGCTACACCAAGATCGGCCTTGTGACGCTGCAGGAACAGGACCAGTAGAATCCGATGAAGGCCGGTCTCACCACATCGGTTATCATGCATGCCGCGGTCCTTACCTTCGGCCTGCTGACGCTGTCGGCACCGAGCGCCCTTGAGGTCGCCGATGTCGAGGCGTTTCCGGTCGACATCATTCCGATCGAGGAAATCACGCAGATCCAGCAGGGCGACAAGACCGCAGCGGTAAACGAAAAGCCTGCGCCCAAGCCGACGCAGCGCCCCGACATCGTGCCGGACGCGCAGAAGGTCGGCGAAAACACCGTCGACACCGACAAGAAGGTGACGCCGGAAGCCAAGCCCAAGCCGGTCGAAGCAGCCGACGCGCCGCCGCCCTCGCCCGAGCCGACCCCGAAGCCTGCGCCCGAGCAGCCCAAGCCCGAGCCGGTCAAGCAGGAAGAGCCCAAGCCGACGCCGGTGCCCGCCACGGAAGTGACGCCGCAGCCGCAGCCCAAGCAGGAAGTGAAGCCGGACCCGGTGGCCGAGACGATCGCGGCTGAAAAGCCCGACGCCGAGACGGTACAGTTGCCCAACACGGCGCCCTCGCCGGCCGCAAAGCCGCAGCCGCCGCAGGCCCAGACGGCAAAGACGCCCGACCGCAAGGAAGCGGAAAAGCCGGCCAAGGAAGCAGCCGCCAAGCCGAAATCGACGGAAAAGTCGTTCAACGCCGACGAGGTCGCAGCGCTCCTCAACAAGGACAAGGCTTCCGGCGGCGGCGCCAAGCGCTCGACCGAACAGGCATCGCTGGGCGGCGAAAAGACCACCGGCGGCTCGAAGCTGTCGATGAGCGAGATGGACGCGCTGCGCGGCCAGGTACAACGGTGCTGGAACATTCCGGCCGGCGCGCTCGACGGCGACACGCTGAAAGTTTCGGTCAAGTTCAAGCTCGACCGTTCCGGCGCGCTGGAAGGCAGCCCGGAGATCATTTCCGGCGGCGGCAGCTCCGGCGTCGAACGCGCAGCCGCTGAAGCCGCCCGCCGCGCCGTCTCGCGCTGCTCGCCCTACAATCTTCCCGCCGATAAGTATGACGCCTGGGCTGACGTCATCGTCAATTTCGACCCCAGCGAGATGTTCTGACCCACATCCGCGCATCTGGACCAAAGAGGCCGAACTTCATGAAGAATTTTTTCAAGACGATCATGCTGATGGGCGCGCTTGCCACGGGGCTGAGCGCGGTCGCCACTCTGCCGGCCCATGCGCTGGTCGAGATCGACGTCAACAAGGGCACCGTCGAGCCGCTGCCGGTCGCCATCACCGACTTCCTGTCGGGTGACGCCGTCGGCGCCGAGATTTCGGGCATCGTCGCAGCCGACCTCAAGCGTTCCGGCTTGTTTGCGCCGATCGACAAGGGCGCTTTCATCGAAAAGATCTCCAATCCCGACGCCGCCCCGCGCTTCGAGGACTGGAAGGTCATCAACGCGCAGGCGCTCGTCACCGGCCGGGTCACCCAGGAAGCGGACGGCAGGCTGAAGGCGGAATTCCGGCTGTGGGACACCTTCGCCGGCCAGCAGCTCATCGGCGAGCAGTTCTTCTCCTCGCGTGCCAATTCGCGCCGCGTCGCCCACATCATCGCCGACGCCATTTATGAGCGCCTGACCGGTGAGAAGGGTTATTTCGACACCCGCGTCGTATTCATCGACGAGTCGGGCGCCAAGAACCAGCGCAAGAAGCGCCTCGCCATCATGGACCAGGACGGCGCGAATATCCGCTATCTGTCCGATGGCCGCTCGATCGTGCTGACGCCGCGCTTCTCGCCGACGCGCCAGGAAATCACCTACATGTCCTATGAGAGCGGCCAGCCGCAGGTCTATCTGCTGCAGATCGAGACCGGCCAGCGCGAACTCGTCGGCAATTTCCCCGGCATGACCTTCGCCCCGCGCTTCTCGCCTGACGGCCAGAAGGTCATCATGAGCCTGCTGCGCGACGACGGCAATTCCAACGTCTTTGCCATGGACTTGCGTAGCCGCACCACCACGCGCCTGACCAATTCGAACTCGATCGACACCTCGCCGTCCTATTCGCCGGATGGCTCCAAGGTCGTCTTCACCTCCGACCGCGGCGGCCGTCCGCAGATCTACGTCATGGGCGCGGACGGCTCCGGCCAGACCCGCATCTCCTTCGGCGACGGCACCTATTCGACGCCGGTATGGTCGCCGCGCGGCGACCTGATCGCCTTCACCAAGCAGGCTGGCGGCCAGTTCCAGATCGGCGTGATGAAGACCGACGGTTCGGGCGAGCGTATTCTTTCCTCGGGCTTCCAGCAGGAAGGCCCGACCTGGGCGCCCAATGGCCGCGTGCTGATGTTCTTCCGCGATGCGGCAGGTGCCGGCGGACCGAAGCTCCACTCGATCGACCTGACGGGCCGCAACGAACAGGCCATTCCGACGGCGAATTTCGGCTCTGACCCGGCCTGGTCGCCGCTTCTCGAATAGGACGAAGGCATTCAGAACGCGGCGCTTCATAGGATCGCCGCGTTTCCGCCGCATTTCGGCCTACGGTGCGCGGGAAATGAAATGTGGGTCGTATGCCGAACGCGGACGGGCGTCGGCAACCAATCATTAACCCTGTTTCTTGACCGGCGGTTAACTGCGATGTGGTTACTGATCGATCAACGAAATCACTCGAATACGAAGGAGAGGCGGGATGCGCCGCATCGCTAAACTAGCAACCAACCCTGTGGTCATCGCCTTGATGATGTCGCTGGCTATCGCCGGCTGTGCTTCCAAGAAAACCCCTAACAGTGCTGCCGATCTCGGACTGGGCGGCGCGGGCGCTGCAACGCCTGGCTCGGCCCAGGACTTCACCGTCAATGTCGGCGACCGTATCTTCTTCGATACCGACTCCTCGTCGATCCGCGCCGACGCGCAGGGCATCCTGAGCCGTCAGGCACAGTGGCTTAACAAGTACGGCAACTACGCCATCGTCGTCGAAGGCCATGCCGACGAGCGCGGCACCCGCGAATACAACCTGGCGCTCGGTGCACGCCGCGCCGCCGCCGCCCGCGACTTCCTCGTCGCCCGTGGCGTCGCCTCGAACCGCCTGAAGACGATCTCCTACGGCAAGGAACGCCCGGTCGCCGTCTGCGACGACATCTCCTGCTGGTCGCAGAACCGTCGCGCCGTCACCACGCTCGGCGGTGCCGGCAGCTAAGCGCTTGATCCCGTAAAGTTGCAGACTTTACGAACAAGATCATGCGCAAGCAGAAAGCCTGATCTCCCGCTACACGCGGTAAATTAGCAACACCTGTTTTGGAAAGGCGGCTCAAGGGCCGCCTTTTTCATTGCCACATTTTGCAAACAAAATTTGGCCGAAGTCTCGCTCCCTGATAAAAGGCGGTGCGCAACCGCGCGATTTCCCGTTTTTCAATGGCGAGAGGCACATGTATTTTCGATCCATCCTGAGCGGCACACTTGCCGTGCTATTGCTTTCAGGCGCGGCTTTTGCGCGTGACGCTGGGCCGGGACACGGCCCGGGCAGAAGCGACGGCGCGGGTATTTCCTCGCCTTCGCCGAAGGCGGACCTGCCGGGCGTTTTCGGCAACCGCAGCAGCGGCACGTATCAGGTCGCACAAGCCGGCGACCCGCGCGTCAGCGGCCTTGAAGAGCAGATCCGTTCGCTGAACGGCAAGGTCGAGGAACTCAACTTCCAGATCCTGCAGATGCAGGAACAGATCCGCAAGATGCAGGAAGACAACGAGTTCCGCTTCCAGGAGCTGGAAGGCAAGAAGAAGTCGGACGCCGGCTCGGGCAAGACAAACAGAAGCGTCGCGGAGAACTCCGCGACGTCTTCCGACAAGCAGACGACCGCCGCCACCGGCGGTTCGTCATCACAGAGCGTCGAGCAGGTCATCGGCGAAAACGGCGGCAGCCCTACCCCACCCGGCAACGGAACGGGAAAGGCACCGTCGACCTTCGGCACGATCACCTTCGACGCTGACGGCAACGTCACCAGCGGCAGCGTCGGCGACCAGGCTTCGGTCGGCGGCAGCGACCTGGACGCGCCCGCCGACAACGACGCGGCACCTTCGAACGGCGCGGTCGTTGCAGCATTGCCCGCGACCGACGATCCGGACGAAGTCTACCGCAACTCCTACCAGTTCATTCTTTCGGGCGACTACAGCACGGCGGAATCCGGCTTCCGCGATCACATCGCGCGTTTCCCGGCCGACCCCAAGACGGCTGATTCGCGCTACTGGCTCGGCGAAGCCCTGCTCGGGCAGCAGAAATATCGCGATGCGGCTGAAATCTTCCTCGCCGCCAACAAGGAATTCCCCAAGGCCAAGAAAGCGCCCGACATGCTGTTCAAGCTCGGTGTCTCGCTGGTCGGCCTGCATCAGCGCGACGTTGCCTGCGCCACCTTCGGCGAGATCGGCAAGCGCTACCCCGAAGTTTCCGGCGCACTCAGGGAGCGCATCAAGCAGGAACAGGCGCTTGCCGCGTGCTGACCGCTCCGGTGGGCATCGACCCACTTCAGCTCTTCTCGAATTTTGATGTCGCGCCGCGCCCCGCGCTGATCGCAGCGGTTTCCGGCGGCAGCGACTCCCTCGCCCTCCTTCTCCTGGCAAAATCCTTTCTCGACCGGACCGCCCCCGCAACCCGGCTGGTGGCGGTGACCGTCGATCACGCCTTGCGGCCGGGCTCGGCAGACGAGGCCATTGCTGTGGCACAGCTTGCTGCCCGCCACGGCATCGCCCACCGCACCATGACATGGACGGGCGAAAAACCCGCAACCGGCATTCCCGCCGCCGCCCGCGAGGCGCGCTATAGGCTGCTGGCGCAGGCAGCAGCGCTCGAAGGCACAGACCTGATCCTCACCGGCCACACCGCCGACGACCAGGCCGAGACGGTGCTGATGCGCAAGGCGCGCCAAGACGACGGTCGCGGGCTGGCCGGCATGGCGCCCGCGACCCTGTTCGATTGCCACGTCTGGATCGCCCGGCCCCTGCTCGCCACACGCCGCGAAGCCTTGCGCGATTTTCTGCGCGCGCAAGGTCTTGCGTGGCTGGACGACCCGACCAACACCAACGAGACCTTCGAGCGCCCGCGCATGCGGGCAGAGCTCCGGCAGGACGGCGAGCGGGTGGCCGAAGCACTGGCGAGCGCCACGGACGCTGCCGGCAAGCGTATGCGGCTGGGAGCCGAAGCAGCCGCCCTGATCGGTGCCTTTGCCAGCCGGCCAGCACCCGGACTGCTCCGGCTCGACCGCGACTTCGCGGCCCCCAAAAATCGCGACGCCGCCGTCTATGCACTGCGCACCCTGCTTGCAGTCGTCGGCGGCACGCCTTTCCTGCCCGACGAAGCGCGATCCGCCGAACTTTTCAGCCATCTTGCGCGGGACACTTTTTGCGCCACATTGTCGCGGACGGTGATCGACAAGCGGCGGATCGGCATTTTTCTCCACCGCGAGGCGCGCGGACTGCCTGCCCCATCGACGCCCGAGGACGGGATGATCTGGGACGGCCGCTACCGCATCTCGGGCGCCCCTTCGATCGGCGGCATCAACGTCGCACCTCTCGGCTCATCACCGGCCAAGTCCTTGGCAACGCAGCCGGAAAATGCGCCGGCAAGCCTTGTCCGTTCTGCCCTGGCCGCCGAGCCGGCGCTGTGGCAGGGCGAGGAATGCCTCGGCCGGATTGCGGCCGACGCCTCCTTGCGAGGGCTCAAGGCGACGCCCGTTGCGGCTCCGTGGGCGCGTTTTCTGCCAGCTTTCGATCTTGAACCGGCACGCGCCGTGGTTGCGCTGCTGGGTGCAACACCCCTGCCCGCTTCGCCATGGCTAGGCCACAAAGCTAAAGCTTAACCGATCCGTGCTCTTCTGCTTGGCATTGGCCGAGACGGTGCCTATGTTAGAGCCAAGCTTTTCACCAACAATGCGTGTCCGCTTGCGGGCACGAACAGGATAATCGATGAATCCGAATTATCGTAATCTCGCGCTCTGGGCGATCATCGCCGTTCTTCTGATCGCGTTGTTCAATCTGTTCCAGACGCCGCAGACGCGGGGCGCATCGAGCGATGTCGCCTATTCGGATTTCCTGAAGGAGGTCGAGGCTGGCCGCGTCAAGACGGTGACGATTGCCGGTGACCGCATTTCGGGCACCTATAACGACAGCGCGACCGCCTTCCAGACCTATTCTCCGGGCGACGCGACGCTGGTGCAGCGCCTGCAGGACAAGAACGTCACCATCCAGGCACGTCCTGAAAACGACGGTTCCGGCTCGCTGTTCTCGATGCTGCTTTCGTGGCTGCCGATGATCCTCATCCTCGGCGTGTGGATATTCTTCATGCGCCAGATGCAGTCCGGCTCCGGCCGCGCCATGGGTTTTGGCAAGTCCAAGGCCAAGCTTCTGACCGAGGCGCATGGCCGCGTCACCTTCGGCGATGTCGCCGGCGTCGATGAGGCCAAGGAAGACCTCGAGGAGATCGTCGAGTTCCTGCGCGACCCGCAGAAGTTCCAGCGGCTGGGCGGCAAGATCCCGCGCGGCGTGCTGCTCGTCGGCCCTCCCGGCACCGGCAAGACGCTGCTCGCCCGCTCGGTTGCGGGTGAGGCGAATGTGCCCTTCTTCACCATTTCGGGTTCGGACTTCGTCGAAATGTTCGTCGGCGTCGGCGCCAGCCGCGTGCGTGACATGTTCGAGCAGGCCAAGAAGAACGCGCCCTGCATCATCTTCATCGACGAAATCGACGCCGTCGGCCGCCATCGTGGCGCCGGCCTCGGCGGCGGCAATGACGAGCGCGAACAGACGCTGAACCAGCTTCTGGTCGAGATGGACGGTTTCGAGGCCAATGAATCGATCATCCTGATCGCCGCCACCAACCGCCCCGACGTTCTCGATCCCGCGCTGCTGCGTCCGGGCCGCTTCGACCGTCAGGTCGTGGTGCCCAACCCCGACATCGTCGGCCGCGAGAAGATCCTGAAGGTGCATGTGCGCAACGTGCCGCTGGCTCCTAATGTCGACCTCAAGGTCGTCGCGCGCGGAACCCCGGGCTTCTCGGGCGCTGATCTGGCCAACCTCGTCAACGAGAGCGCCCTGATGGCGGCACGCCGCAACAAGCGTCTGGTCACCATGGCGGAGTTCGAGGACGCCAAGGACAAGATCATGATGGGTGCGGAGCGCCGCTCCTCGGCCATGACGCAGGAAGAAAAGACCAACACCGCCTATCACGAGGCTGGTCACGCCGTCGTCGCGCTGAACGTGCCGAAGGCTGACCCGCTGCACAAGGCCACCATCATTCCGCGTGGCCGCGCGCTGGGCATGGTCATGCAGCTGCCGGAAGGCGACCGCTACTCGGTGACCTACACCTGGATGATCTCACGCCTTGCGATCATGATGGGCGGACGCGTCGCCGAGGAACTGAAGTTCGGCAAGGAGAACATCACTTCCGGTGCTTCCTCCGACATCCAGCAGGCGACCAAGCTGGCGCGCTCGATGGTGACCCAGTGGGGTTATTCCGACAAGCTCGGCCGCGTCGCCTATGGCGACAACCAGGAAGAGGTTTTCCTTGGCCACTCGGTAGCCCGCACGCAGAACGTCTCGGAAGAGACCGCACAGATCATCGACGCCGAAGTGCGCCGCCTGATCGACGAGGCCTATGCCGAAGCGATGCGGATCATGACCAAGAAGAAGAAGGAATGGATCGCGATTGCCGAAGGCCTGCTCGAATACGAGACGCTGAGCGGCGAAGAGATCAAGCAGCTGATGGCCGGCAAGAAGCCGTCGCGCGATCTCGGCGACGACACGCCCCCGAGCCGCGGCTCAGCCGTGCCGAAAGCCGGCTCCACCGGCGGCCGCCGCAAGAAGGGCGAGGAGCCCGAAGGCGGCATGGAGCCTCAGCCGCAGGGGTGAGCAGCCGGTTTCGAGCGTAGCGAGAAAATCATGATGCCAGTGGCATCGTGATAGGCCAGCGAACGCCGGGACGCTGCCGTAGGCAGCGGGAACCCGGCCGGGATACGGTCGACCACACCCGGAGCCCTAGCGAAGGGCAGTATTGAAGATTGAAGCGCCGCTGGATGAAAGTTCGGCGGCGTTTTTCGTTTGGACGCTCCCCTCTCCGTCGCGCTTCGCGCGCCACCTCTCCCCCCGCTTCGCAGGGGCGAGGAACCCAAGTTCTGAAATGTCGAGGCTTCGCAGAACCCAGGTTCCTCGCCCCCATGAAATGGGGGAGAGGTGGCTCGGCGAAGCCGAGACGGAGAGGGGGAGCCTCACCAGAAACTAAGCGTTCGCCTCTTCCAGAAACTCCTGCACGACATGGTCGTTGGCGTGGATGCAGACGATCTCCAGTCGACCCTTGCCGACATTGACGAATTTGTGCGGGATGTTGGCGGCGCCCACGACGATATCGCCGGCGGTGGCGCGGGTTTTTTCCCGCCCGACGGTGAATTCGGCCTCACCCGAGCGCACGACCCAGGTTTCCGTATAGGGATGGACATGCAGCCCCGGCCCCTGCCCCGGATCGTTGTCGACCAGAAAGAACGATACCTGCGAACCGTGCTCGTTGCCCTGGAAGAGAACGGTGCGGCTTGCGCCGGGCTTCGGTTCGGTGCGGCGAATGACTTCGTACATCCTGCTTCTCCCGGTTGGTTCGTATTGCTGCAAAACTATCTTGACGTGAAGATATCTAGTCAAAAAATATCTTCACGTCAAGATATAATGCGCCTATAGGCTTTCCATGGAGAAAAGCATGAGCGACAAGCCGAAACCCGACCATGTCGACCGCCTGCGCGGCCAGTGGGCCCGCGAAGCGCCCGACATCGACACAACGCCGATGACGATCCTCGGGCGAGCCTACCGTCTGTCGAACCTCATCCGCCCGAGTATCGAGGCGACCTTCGCCGGCTTCGGGCTCGACCGCGGCGAGTTCGACGTCATCAGCACCCTGCGCCGTTCCGGCCCGCCCTACAGGCTGACGCCGACCGACCTCTACACATCGCTGATGATCTCATCGGGCGGGCTGACCCATCGGCTGGGAAGGCTGGAAAAAGCAGGGCTCGTCACCCGCGAAAAATCACCCGAGGACGGCCGCAGCTTCTTCGTGGCGCTGACCCTGGAGGGCCAGAAGCGGGCGGAAGAAGCGTTCCGCGCCGACATGGCGAGCGAGATGCAATTCCTCGAAAAACTCAGCCCGGAAAAGCGCGCAGCGCTCGCCGATCTGCTGCGCGAACTGGTGCGGGGGGTGGAGGAGGGCGATGCGACGCCTTCCTCATGAGAGAGCTACCGCAGGCAAACGAACACGACGTCCGAGCAGTTATCGCCATTCGTCCAAACCTGAATATGGGTTCGCCGGCTGGGAACCTTTCACTGCCGAACCCGAACCGATTCCTGCCACCGTCGGGCGGTAACGGCTTTCTAGCCAACGCTTACGGCTCTCCCCAACCGATGATAATTCTTTCGGGCCACTTGGGATGGCTGAGCCAAATCTGAACAGATGTCAGGGCAGCCTGTACAGAGGCCTTGAGAATGACCCGCCCATCGACCGTAGTGACCACCAAATGCCTGGTCGGCGTCTCGAGAAATCCGCTGAAGTCGGGCGAACCATCCGGACTGGCCTCGTCCACAGGTCCCATGACAATTTCCGTTGCACCCTCGATTTCCGGAAAGGTTCCAACGGAAATACATGATTGCGTTGCGAGAATTAGGGTGCCTTTTACGGGATACGGCGCATCACCCCCATCGACATCGGAAATGAAGATGAGTGAATTGACAGGCTTTACTCTCTTTTTGAGAAGCATTTCTTCCTTTGCATTAACTGGCGGGTCGAACCCAAGACGATGCGCCCAACAAAAAGCCCGCGAACCTCTCAGTCCGCGGGCTTTTCACTTCTCCTGAAACGGTCGGCGCTTATCCGGACACGCTGGCCTTCAGGCGGGCGTTGCAGAGGCTGTAGTAGCCGCCACCCTTCTGGATCCAGCGTAGGCCGGCCAGCGAATCGCTGTCCTTGTTGTCGTAATACTGCTCGAGGCAGGTGTGCATGCGTGCCTTGCCGGGGGTTTCGGTGGCGAACTTCTTCGACACGGCCTTCGGGAAGCTTACGCCGCGCGGCGCGGTGACGGTTGGCTGGTCCGGCTCGCCATCGTAGGTCGCCTGGTCGAGGTTCGGTACGCTGTCGTCGTCAGCTGCCGATGCACTGCAGGACGACTTGCGGAACTGGTTCCAGCTCTGGCCGCCGAGCGAATTGGCGTCCTTGGCGGCGCTGTACTTGGCGCTGCATTCCTTCATCGTCAGGCCCTTGCCGCCGGTGTCGGCAGCAGCCGTGTCGGACTTCGAGGCTTTCGCCGGCTTTGCCGCCATGGTGGCGCTGGCGCCGGGGCCGCACTGGGCCTTGCGGAAGTCGTTCCACTTCATGCCGTTCAGCGCATTCGCGTCCTTGGCGGCATTGTACTTGGTGCTGCATTCCTGCATCGACAGGCCCTTGCCGTCGTCGTCGGAAGCAGCCGCTGGCTTGGCCGCCATCGTGGCGCTGGCGCCCGGGCCGCATTCAGCCTTGCGGAAATCGTTCCACTTCATGCCGTTCAGCGCGTCGCCATCCTTGGCGGCATTGTACTTGGCGCTGCATTCCTTCATCGACAGGCCCTTGGCCTCGTCACCGGCAGCTGCCGTGTCGGACGACTTGGAAGCCTTTGCAGGCTTGGCGGCGACGGTAGTGCTGGCGCCCGGGCCGCACTGGGCCTTGCGGAAGTCGTTCCACTTCATGCCGTTCAGCGCATCGGCGTCCTTGGCCGCATTGTATTTGGCGCTGCATTCCTTCATCGACAGGCCCTTGGCCTCGTCATCGGAGGCAGCCGTGTCAGAAGCCTTCTTGGTCGTCTTTGCAGCCTTCTTCGTGTCGGCCTTGGCCGGCGCGGTTGCAGCGCTGTCGTCGGCAGCGCATTCGGCCTTGCGGAACTGGTTCCAGGTCTGCCCACTGAGCGACCCGGCGTCCTTGGCGGCGTTATATTTGGCGCTGCATTCCTTCATGGTCAGAGCGCTGGCTGGCGACGCCATGAACAGGGCGAGGGTCGCGAAGCCCGATAGGGTGACTAGTTTGTTGAATAGCATGGCAATTCTCCGTAAATGCTGCCCACAAAACGTCCCTGAGCAAATCTTTACCCTGCAACGGACAGTTGCGCCAGATACTATCTATTTTGGACGTTGTTATGACTAAAACTTCGCCAGCACGATTGCGCCCGCTTTTCAGCCGGAAAGACGCTCGAGCGCCAGCAGCATATGCGCCTCTATCTCTTCGCGCAGCCTTGTCCGATCCGAAGTGTCCGGTGTCACCAGATAGAGATCGACCAGCGTTCCCATCAGCACGCTGAGGAAATGCAGACGGGAGGGATCGGCTGCTAGGCTCCCGTCCGAAAACTTCTGCAGAAACGGCGCCACGATAGCGCCGACGATGCTGGCCTCGTTGCCGCCGCCCTGGTCGGCTTCGATCGGTCGCAGCGCCCGCATGGCGGCCAGAAGACCGGAATGCGCCGGAATAGTCTCGGCCGTATCGAGATAGAGCCCAAGCAGTTGCTTTGCTGCTACCGCCATCGGCATCTCTGCATCGAGATCGCCAAGGGCTTCGCCGCATGTTTCGACGATGCGCGCGACGGTGCCGTCATAGGCGGCGAGCAGCAACTGGTCGCGATCGGAAAAATAACGGTAGATCGTGCCGACCGACACGCCGGTGATCTCGGCGAGCCGCGTCGTCGTCACCGCGTCCGCCCCGTCAGTTGCGACAAGCGCCTCCACCGCAGCCAGCAGGGCCGTGCGCGTGCGCTGCGCCCGCTTCTGGCGCGGCACCACCGGGCCGGTCGCGGGTGCGCCGGTTTCCGATTTCGGCAAAAGCTGAAACTGTTTCATCTTTATTGACTTTGATGGATCACGGGAGCATCGTCAATGCAAAGAGGGAGGATTTTCATGCGTTCATTGTCGCCGCGCGCGGCCTTTCTTGCCGTGCTTTTGACCTCTGCCGCCTGCGGCCCGCTTCTGGCCGCGGAGATCCCTGTCGAAGCCGGAGACGGCGCCGCCGAGCGCCTGACCGAAGCGCTGATCATGGCCAAGCCCGGTGACACGATCGCCATTGGTGCCGGCAAGTTCGAACTCACCGAGGGCCTGTCGCTCGACGTCGACGACGTGCTGGTCAAGGGCGCGGGGCCTGATGCCACCATCCTCTCCTTCAAGGGCCAGACCGGCTCGGGCGAAGGCCTGCTGGTCACCTCGAACCGTGTGGTGCTGGAGGATTTCGCGGTCGAGGATTCCAAGGGCGACGGCGTCAAGGCCAAGGGCTCGGACCAGATAACCTTCCGCAACCTGCGCGTCGAATGGACCAACGGCCCGGACGCCAACAACGGCGCCTACGGCGTCTACCCGGTCACCTCGAAGAATATCCTGGTTGACGGCGTGACGGTGAAGGGGGCGGCGGATGCCGGCATCTATGTCGGCCAGAGCGAGAACATCGTGGTGCGCAATTCGCGCGCCGAATACAATGTCGCCGGCATCGAGATCGAAAATTCGATGAAGGCCGACGTCTACAAGAACACCGCCACCCACAACACCGGCGGCATTCTCATCTTCGACCTGCCCAATCTGCCGGTGCAGGGCGGCCACGACATCCGCGTCTTCGACAATGACGTGGTCGACAACGACACGCCCAATTTCGCGCCCAAGGGCAACACCGTCGCCATGGTGCCGAAGGGTATGGGCATCATGGTCATGGCCAACCGCAACGTCCACGTCTTCGGCAACCGCCTGTCGGGCAACGCCACCACCCATGTGCTGATCGCCGCCTATCCCAACGAATATGACGACGACAACTACATGTTCGTGCCGCGCGGCGTCTTCGTCCACGGCAACACCTATGGCGAGGGCGGCAACGCGCCGGACGGCGAGGTCGGCAAGACCATCTCCGATGTCTCCGGCACGCCTGTGCCGAGCATCATCTGGGACGGCGTCACCCGCATTCCCGAATATCTCACCTGGGTCTCAGCCGCCGACCGCATCTATATCGACGAGGCCGAGGGCACGACATTCGCCAATCTCAAGATGATCTCGCAGTTGATGCTGCCGTGGTCGACATCGCCGGATAAGGATATTTCGGCCTATAAAGGCAACCTGCCGGAGCCGGCGGCGGTGAAGCTGCCGCAGGAGAATGGGGCTTGAAATGGGCCCCGAGACGCAGCGGCGGTGACCACTGATCGGCGAGATATGCACTCTACGTTGCCCCCCTCTGTCCTGCCGGACATCTCCCCCACAGGTGGGGAGATCAGGCCTTCATCAAAACTTTCGCCAATCTCCAATGGTGCAGGAGATGAGCCGGCATCGCCGCTGCTAATCTCCCCACCCGTGGGGGAGATGTCCGGCAGGACAGAGGGGGGCAACGTAGGGCTCCGTCTCTGGTCGCATTTTCTCGTTCAGATATTCGCGCTGGTGACAGCGTTCTGCACGGCCTCCTCCCCCGCCCTCGCCGTCTCCCCCGACGCCGTCCTCGCCGACACTCCGCCAAAGCTCCTCTCCGAATTCGGCTTCTTCACCGATATCGCGAAGCAAACACCTGCCGAGAACGTCATCCCCTTCGCGCCGATCACGCCGCTCTTCTCCGACAACGCCCTGAAATACCGCTTCGTCTACGTTCCCGAAGTCCAGTCAGCGCAGTACAACGACACCGAAGCCTTCGACTTCCCCGTAGGCACCGCGCTCATAAAAACCTTCGCCTTTCCCGCCGATTTCCGCGCGCCCGACAAAAATGTCCGCCTGATCGAAACCCGCGTGCTGCTGAAGCATGAAACCGGCTGGCAGGCATGGGCCTATCTGTGGAACGACGAGCAGACCGAGGCGACGCTGAAGATAACCGGCGCCAAGGTCGACATAGCGACAGTAAAGGCCGATGGCACGCCGCTGACCTTCACCTATGCCGTGCCCAACAAGAACCAGTGCAAAGGCTGCCATGCCTTCAACGGCGAAATCGTGCCGCTGGGCCCCAAGGCGCGCAACCTCAACGGCGATTTTCCCTATGCCTCAGGCCCGCAGAACCAGCTGGCACACTGGGCCGAGGCCAAAATCCTGTCGGGCCTGCCGGCGTCGTTACCCGCCGTGCCGAACTGGCGCGATGCATCGGCCCCGCTCGATGCCCGCGCCCGCGCCTGGCTCGACGTCAATTGCGCCCATTGCCACCGTGCGGAAGGGGCGGCCAGCAATTCAGGGTTGTTCCTGACCTATGGCGAGAAGGACAGAGTGCGCTACGGCGTCGGCAAGCGGCCGGTGGCTGCCGGCAAGGGTTCGGGCGACCGATCCTTCGACATCAAGCCCGGCGATCCCGACGGCTCGATCCTGCCCTACCGCGTCGAAAGCACCGAGCCCGGCGTCATGATGCCGGAACTTGGCCGCCATGTCGCAGACCCGGAAGCGGTAGCCTTGTTGCGCGACTGGATTGCCTCGATGCGTTAGCCCATCCCCCGAAAATCGGAATCGATTTCCCGGCCGGATCATGCGCCAATGCAAGTGTCGGAGCACCCTCGCGCATTCGAATGGAGATGTGGCACTCCGGCGATGAAGGGTCTATGCAATCAAAGTCACTGAAAATGAAAGAATTTCGAAGGATTCATGACAGATAATCACATAATGTGATATCGGGCGGCCGGCTTGTTATGGCAAGAGCAGCGCCGGGACATGAGTTCTCGGCCGGGGATAGTAGAGTATGAGCAGACGATATTTCGGAACCGACGGAATCCGCGGACGCGCCAACAAATTTCCGATGACTGCCGAGATCGCCATGAAAGTCGGCATGGCAGCCGGCCTTTCCTTCCAGCGCGGCAATCATCGCCATCGCGTCGTTCTCGGCAAGGACACGCGCCTTTCTGGCTACATGATCGAAAACGCCATGGTAGCCGGCTTCTGCGCCGCCGGCATGGATGTGTTCCTGCTCGGCCCGGTGCCGACACCGGCGGTCGCCATGCTGGCGCGCTCGCTGCGCGCCGACATCGGCGTCATGATCTCGGCCTCGCACAACCCTTATTACGACAACGGCATCAAGCTGTTCGGCCCGGACGGCTACAAGCTTTCCGACGAGATCGAGATGCGCATCGAGGCGATGCTCGATCAGGACATTGACCTCGCCCTTGCCGATGCAGACGCGCTCGGCCGGGCCAAGCGCATCGACGGCGTGCATGACCGCTACATCGAGTTCGCCAAGCGCACCTTGCCGCGTTCCATGTCGCTGGCGGGCCTGCGGGTCGTGATCGACTGCGCCAATGGCGCTGCCTACAAGGTAGCACCCGCAGCTCTGTGGGAACTCGGCGCCGAGGTCATCGCCATCCACGACAGCCCCAACGGCTTCAACATCAATGAGGACTGCGGCTCGACCCATCCGGAGAGCCTTGCCAGGAAGGTGCATGAAGTTCGCGCCGACATCGGCATCGCGCTCGATGGCGACGCCGACCGCATGATCATCGTCGACGAGAACGGCACGGTGGTGGACGGCGACCAGATCATGGCGCTGGTGGCCGAATCCTGGAACCAGAACGACCGCCTCGTCGGTGGCGGCGTCGTTGCCACAGTCATGTCCAATCTCGGGTTGGAGCGTTTCCTCGGCGATATCGGCCTGCAGCTTCACCGCACCCAGGTCGGCGACCGCTACGTCGTCGAGCATATGCGCGCCCACGGCCTCAACATCGGCGGCGAGCAGTCCGGCCATATCGTGCTTTCGGATTTCTCCACCACCGGCGACGGCCTCGTCTCGGCCCTGCAGGTGCTGGCCTGCATCAAGCGCCAGAACAAGCCGGTGAGCGAGCTGTGCCGGAAGTTCGAGCCCGTGCCGCAGCTTCTCAAGAATGTCCGCTTCTCCGGCGGCAAGCCGCTGGAAGCCGCGCCCGTCAAGGCGGCGATCGAGGACGCGCGCAACCGCCTCGGCAAGTCCGGGCGGCTCGTCATCCGCCCTTCCGGCACCGAGCCGCTGATCCGCGTCATGGCGGAGGGCGACGATCCCAAGCTGGTCGAGACCGTGGTCAACGACATTGTCGGCGTGATTTCGGACCTCAAGACGGCTGCCTGATCTGGAGTAGCAATGCCTTTGAAAAGCCCGCCTCCGGCGGGCTTTTTCCGTTCGGGAAACGCCTGCCGGTTGCTCGCCATGGTTAAGGAACAGGGTTAAGCACAACTTAACCTTTGGACTCCATTATCCACGTCGAATTCAACCGATCTCGCCCCGGTGGGGGTGCGAGGGATTCGCAGGGGTAATGAAAATGCTCAACATTTCCAAGCGGGTGTTTGCCGCGCTGCTGGTGACCGGCTTTGCCGCGCCCGCGGTCGCTGCCGACATGTATGAACCGGTGGTCGAGCCGCAGCCGCAAGTCGTCTACCAGCCGGTCGAGACGGGCGGATGGTATCTGCGCGGCGACCTCGGCTACCGCTGGTCGAAATTCCGCGGCGCCGACTACATCACCTACGGCGTCTGCGACGCGGGCTGCGGACCTGTTCCGGTTCCCGGTTCGAAATCATTCGATTTCGGCGACCTGAAGGGCGCAATGTCGTTCGGCGGCGGCGTCGGCTACCAGGTCAACAACTACTTCCGCACCGATGTGACGGCCGATTACTGGTTCAAGTCGAAATTCAACGGCCAGACCTCGGACGGCGTCAACGTCTCGACCGACACTTCGTCCTACAGCGCACTTCTGCTGCTCGCCAACGCCTATGTCGACCTCGGCACCTGGCACCGCGTGACGCCTTATGTCGGCGCCGGTATCGGCGGCGCCTATGTGAAGTGGGACAATCTGCGCAACCAGTTCCCGGGCGTCGACGACAGCCATAAGGGCGGCAAGGAATGGCGCTTCGCCTATGCGCTCATGGCCGGTGCTTCCTACTGCATCACCAAGAACCTGCAATTCGACGCCGGCTATCGCTTCACCCGCGTCAACGGCGGCAAGATGTTCGACTATGTCGACTCCTCGGCCGGCGGCCCGGGCGCTGGCCCAGGCTACGACAAGGGCTTCAACGTGCATGAAGTGCGCGGCGGCCTGCGCTACCAGTTCGGCGGCGGCAAGGCCGATTGCGCCGAGCCGGAGCCGGTGGCCTACGAGCCACCCCCGGTCGAGCCCGTCTACAAGTAATTACCCTGCCCACCACATTTGACCGCCCGGCCTTAGCCGGGCGGTTTTTTCTTGGTCGAAACAACGATCAATGGCCTGCCCAAACCTTAACAGGGCCGCCAAAACGACAAATCCGCTAACCATCCATTAGCCTTAACCGCAACTTAACCCCTATGGTTAACAATGCTCTCGGGTGGCGGTTGCACGACAGTCGGTCGTGCCGCATTTGCGGGAGTTTGGCGTGATGAAATCGCATGGCATTTTGATCTTTTCGCTTGCCGTAGCGGCGGCGCTAGCGGGCAACGCGGCAAATGCCGCCGACTACGATCCTCCGATCTTCGTCGACAACGCGCCCGAATATGTCCCCGTGGAAGTCGGCTCCGGCTGGTATCTGCGCGGCGACCTCGGCTACAACTTCAACAAGCCGTTCAAGAACACCGAGATCGGGCCGAGCCCGATCTACTCCTTCGACCAGGACAACACGGCTCTCGCGGGAAGCATCGGTGCCGGCTATCACTTCAACGATTTCCTGCGCGGCGAAATCAACCTCGGCTTCCTGTCGAAGAACGACTCGTCGCTGGACTACCTGATTGCCAACGATGCCGACGTCGTCATTTCCGAAGTGGGCGTCAACGCCAAGAATGAAGCCTGGAGTGGCATGGTCAACGCCTATGCCGATCTCGGCACCTATGTCGGCCTGACGCCCTATATCGGCGCCGGTGTCGGCGCAGTCTATTCGAAGAGAAGCTACACGCTGAAAGAGGACATTCGCGATCCGGCCTTCGTCGACGTCGACTTCGCCGACAAGAAGAGCCAGGTCAGCTTCGCCTATTCGCTGAACGCCGGCGTCGCGTATCAGCTGTCGAAGAATATCGCCCTCGACGTCGGATACCAGTATCTGGCAGCACCGAGTGCGCAATATGTCGAGATGACAGGCCTGGACAGCTACCGGATATCGAAAGGCATCGACTATCACCAGCTCAAGGTCGGCCTGCGCTACGATTTGTGGTGAGCTCCAACATCGCTACCGGCAACAAAAGGCGGGCTTCGGCTCGCCTTTTTCCGTTCCGGACCACGGCAAACATTTCCTTGCAAAATAAAGTCGGATTCGAGCGGCCGAATTAACCGGTCATTGACCATGAAGGTGCATCCTCCGGGTCCAGCGGCAGAGTATTGAGTACCGCGGCGCGCAAGCGCCCAGGCAACAACCCGCCACCCTCTCGGGTGGCGGGATTTTTATTGCTCAGGCGGTCGGAGTTCAGACGATGAAGAACTCGCCCGCATTCATGCTCAGGCCTGCCGACAGTTGGGCGAACTTGACCGCGGCAGTGCCGCCTATGCCATCCTTGTCGAACAGCAGTGCACCAGTCGTGCTGTTGTAGATGATGCGATCGCTGGCATCATGCGCCGCACTTCCGGTATGGAAGGCGCCCGCCGTCAGCCATCCGGCAGCAAGGCCGGTGAAGATGCCCTTGTCGAGCTGGATGAGATCGTCAACCACGGTGTAGTCGGTGATCTTGTCTATATTGGTCGGGCCGAGTGTTGCATTGAAGTGGAAAGCATCGATGCCGGTGCCGCCGACCAGGGTATCGTTGCCGGCTCCACCCGCAAGCAGATCATTGCCGGCAGCGCCGCGAAGGATGTTGTTGCCGCTATTGCCGACAAGCGTGTTCTTCAGACCGTTGCCGTTTCCGGTCAGATTGGCGGTACCCTGCAATTCGAGCCGATCGACATTGGCCGCGAGTGTCCAGTCGATCAGCGACCGGACAGTGTCCGTGCCCTGCCCCACCTCCTCGATGGTGCGATCGTCGGCCGAAGAAACGAAATAAATATCGTTGTCGCCCCCGCCGTACATTGTGTCCTTGCCGGCGCCCCCATTCAGGAAATCATTGCCGGCCTCCCCAAAAAGTATGTCGTTGCCGGCCAGGCCGTTGAGCGTGTCATCGCCGCCATTACCATGCATCTCGTCGACGAGAGCATACCCGTTAATGGTATCGCTGGCGGCATCGCTGCTGGAGAACCTTACCGCCTGATGTATCTCGGCAACGACATCATTGTTTGAACCGTTGTGCCAGGATACGACGAACCGCCCGTCATTCAGAGCCGCGATCGAGGTGTCCTGCTCGTTGCTGACCGAACTGTTCAAGCGAAGCCCGCTTGGCGAAAGCAATGCACCACTATTGCCGTCAACGAATGAAACCATCGGATCTGTATCTCCGAAGACATCATCATGATAGCTGATGGCGACAACTCCATTCGACAATTGCACCACGCTGGGCTGAAACTCGGACTGCGTGTTGGTGTTGAGCCTCGTAAACCCCTGGAACGTGCCGGCGATGTCGAAACGGGCATAGGTTATTTCTCGCTCGACACCATCCCACCCATTATCGGCGTAAACGACGGCGAAGCCACCGTTGGCGAGTGCCACGATATCCGGGTTTTCATTGATCGTCCCGGCCGAATCGAAGAGAGCGGCGGCCGCGCGAACCGAGCCATCGGCATTATAGACCGCTCGCCACACCTCGGTCTCGCCTGCTACAAGCCGCTGCCATGTTACCGCGAAGCCGCCGTCAAGGAGACCCGCCACTTTCGCGTTGGTGTCGTGCGCGCCGCTGCTGTCAACTGCAAATGCGTTCGACACCACGCCCAGGTTATTATAAATTCTGACATCGATATCATTATCGGTAGCGGAAAAATTGTCCTGATTGACGATCACAAAGCCGCCGCCCGTCAGGGCGGTCACATCCGGATTGCTGCTATTGGTGTCTCCGATGTCAACATCGGAGACGACGATCGCCCCTGTCGGCGAATTGACCTGAAAAACGATGCTGTCCGTATCCTGGAAAACGACGACATTGTTGCCGTTCGTCAGGTGCGCGATTGCCGGGTTTGCAGCGTTTACGCCGAGATTGCTTATCTGAAAACTGGAAGTTGTCGGATTGCCTGACAAATTGTAGAGCTGCCCGAAAACAGTATTGCCCGAGCTTGTAGAGGCAACACCAAAGCTTCCGCCAGGCAAGCTGACCAGGGAACCCTGCGAACCGTCCGAATTGAGCGTGATTGACTTGACGAAGTTGGTCGTGAACGTTGTTGTGACAGTCATCTCGAAGCCCCCTTGTGGCCTAACTGTGTTCATCTGAATTGCCACGGCCTTGCTCAAACGAAAGGCCGAGCGGTTTATTCATGCGAAAAAGCCACCCAAATGATGCCACGCGACAAGTCTGGAACCGTTATCTCGCTCCATTTGTCCTCGTGTCGATGACGCAATTACATTGCGTCTTCTTTTGTTATTTTGAATATTATCAATAGACCTGCGACGCCATGCTTTCATGGAACCCAAATCTTCTGCAGACTCCCCTGCTCTTATCGCATTCAGGCCGGATGAACTGCCTCAAAAGAGGCCCACGTACTTCTGAACACCAACAGATTGCATAATATTCTCATCGCAATCAATAGGTATAAATCGGATGATGAGTATACCTATTTACGATAAAGCACCGCTTGGAAAAATTATTTCAAAAAGCAAAACCACTTTCTTATGTAAATTTCATCACATCAAGAAAATTTGCGGAGAGGATTCATTTCCTCTTGATTTCATCATGTGATGCATTCGCACTGCGCCTGATACCCTTCGGTCCGGCCGGCACGCCGATTCCCTCTTGCGATCCCCAGCGTCTTTCTGTATTTTCCGCCGTGGGCCACCCCTCCCCAACGAGGGGCCAGCTATCTGGAAGGATAGAACCACGATGACGACGCTTTCCGCGCCAGGACTCCGTCCGGCAAACCCCAATTTCTCCTCAGGTCCCTGCGCAAAACGCCCCGGCTGGTCTCTTGAAGGCCTCCGCGACGCAGCCCTTGGCCGTTCGCACCGCGCCAAGATCGGCAAGGCCAAGCTTGCCCGCGCCATCGACCTTACCCGCGAAGTTCTTCAGGTCCCGGCCGACTACCGCATCGGCATCGTACCGGCTTCCGACACCGGCGCGGTCGAGATGGCGCTTTGGTCGCTGCTCGGCGAGCGCGGCGTCGACATGGTCGCTTGGGAATCCTTCGGCGCCGGCTGGGTGACCGATGTGGTCAAGCAGCTGAAGCTGCCGGACGTCCGCACATTCGATGCGCCCTATGGCGCGCTGCCCGATCTCGCAGCCGTCGATTTCGACCGCGACGTAGTCTTCACCTGGAACGGCACGACCTCGGGCGTGCGTGTCGCCAATGGCGATTTCATTCCGGCGAACCGCAAGGGCCTGACCATCTGCGACGCCACCTCGGCGGCGTTTGCGCAGAAGCTCGATTTCGACAAGCTCGATGTCGTCACCTTCTCCTGGCAGAAGGTGCTGGGCGGCGAAGGCGGCCACGGCATGCTGATCCTGAGCCCCCGCGCCGTCGCGCGGCTCGAAAGCTACAAACCGGCCTGGCCACTGCCGAAGATTTTCCGCCTGACCTCCGGCGGCAAGCTGATCGAAGGCATCTTCAAGGGCGAGACCATCAACACGCCGTCGATGCTGGCGGTTGAAGATTATCTCGACGCACTCGACTGGGCGAAATCCATCGGCGGGCTCGATGCGCTGATCGCCCGCGCCGATGCCAACGCCAAGGTGCTGGCCGACTGGGTCGCGAACAATCCGGCAGTGGCATTCCTCGCCGCTGAAGAAGACACGCGCTCGAACACGTCAGTCTGCCTGCGCTTCGTCGACCCGGCGGTCTCGGGTCTCGACGACGCCGGCCAGCAGGCTTTCGTGAAGACGTTTACCGGTCTTCTGGAAGCGGAAAAGGTCGCCTATGACATCGCCAGCTATCGCGATGCCCCTCCCGGCCTGCGCATCTGGTGCGGCGCCACCGTCGAGGCGTCTGATCTTCAGGCGCTGACGCCCTGGCTCGACTGGGCTTTCGCAACGGCCAAGGCATCGCTGAAGGCGGCTGCCTGACGCTGCGCGCGCCTCCCCCTTGAGGGGAGGGTGGCGAACGAAGTGAGCCGGGTGGGGTCATCTCCACCTCGCCAGCCTCAACAAAATCCAGACGGCATCACAGGACTTACGTCGAGCACTGCCGCAACAACCCCACCCGGTCGCTTCGCGACCACCCTCCCCTCGAGGGGGAGGGAACCAGCGCCAAGGAACCCAACCATGCCTCGCGTTCTCGTATCCGACAAACTCTCCCCCACCGCAGTCCAGATCTTCAAGGATCGCGGCGTCGAAGTGGACTACCTGCCCGATCTCGGCAAGGACAAGGAAAAGCTGCTCGAAGTCATCGGCCAGTATGACGGCCTCGCCATCCGCTCGGCGACGAAAGTCACCGAAAAGCTGATCGCGGCCGCGACCAATCTCAAGGTCATCGGCCGCGCCGGCATCGGCGTCGACAATGTCGATATCCCGGCTGCCTCGCGCCGAGGCATCATCGTGATGAACACGCCTTTCGGCAATTCCATCACCACTGCCGAGCACGCCGTCGCGCTGATGTTTGCGCTGGCCCGCCAGATCCCGGAAGCCAATGCATCGACCCATGCCGGCAAGTGGGAGAAGAACCGCTTCATGGGCGTCGAGATCACCTCGAAGACGCTGGGCGTCATCGGCTGCGGCAATATCGGCTCGATCGTGGCGACGCGCGGCGTCGGCCTGAAGATGCATGTCGTGGCCTTCGACCCGTTCCTGTCGGAAGGCCGCGCCGAAGAGCTGGGCGTCGAAAAGGTCGAGCTTGAAGAGCTGCTCAAGCGCGCCGACTTCATCACGCTGCACACGCCGATGACCGACAAGACGCGCGGCATCATCAACGCCGAAGCCATCTCCAAGATGAAGGACGGCGTGCGCATCATCAACTGCGCGCGCGGCGGCCTGATCGTCGAGGCAGACCTCATTGCAGCCCTGAAGAGCGGCAAGGTTGCGGGCGCCGGCATTGACGTGTTCGAGACCGAACCGGCGACCGAAAACGCACTGTTCGGCATGGAAAACGTCGTCACCACCCCGCATCTCGGCGCATCGACCAGCGAGGCGCAGGAAAACGTCGCGCTGCAGGTGGCCGAGCAGATGTCGGATTACCTCGTCAAGGGCGCGGTCTCCAACGCCATCAACATGCCGTCGATCACCGCGGAAGAAGCGCCGCGCCTGAAGCCGTTCGTCAAGCTGGCCGAAGTGCTCGGCGCCTTTGTCGGCCAGGTCACCGAAGATCCAATCAAGGAAGTCGAGATCCTGTTCGACGGCGCCACCGCCACGATGAACACCCGCGCGCTGATCAGTGCCGCCCTTGCCGGCCTGATCCGGCCGCAGGTTTCCGACGTCAACATGGTGTCGGCCCCGATCATGGTGAAGGAGCGCGGCATCATCGTCGCCGAGGTCAAGCGCGACAAGTCGGGCGTCTTCGACGGCTATATCAAGCTGACGGTGAAGACCGAAAAGCAGGAGCGGTCCATCGCCGGCACCTGCTTCTCCGACCACAAGCCGCGCTTCATCCAGATCAAGGGCATCAATCTCGATGCCGAAGTCGGTCAGCACATGCTCTACACGACCAATGCCGACGCGCCGGGCATCATCGGCCTGCTCGGCACGCTGTGCGGCAAGAACAACGTCAACATCGCCAACTTCCAGCTCGGCCGCAACCGGCCCGGCGGCGATGCCATCGCGCTGCTCTATCTCGACGCGCCCTTCCCGGAAAAGGCGCTGGCCGAAGTCCGCGCCAACCCGTCGATCGACTCAGCCAAACCGCTGCAGTTCGACGTCAACGGTATTTGATAGCGGATTATCCGCTGTTCGATTAAAGAAAGGCGCCGGGTGACCGGCGCCTTTTTCAATCCTGCCAGGGATTGACCAGCGAAATATCGAGATCGTTGAAGTCCTTGATATTGCGCGTGGCCAAAACTGCTCGCCTTGAAACGACAATACCTGCGATCTGCGTATCCATCCTGTCGATGTTGCGACCAACGGCGATCCGCGCGGCGCTTAAAATCGAAGCGGCTTCGGCAGCATTTCGGTCAAACGGCAGAACGCGACCTACTATCTCATCTCGCAAAAACTGATCGAACCGCTCCAAGAGGCCGTTCTTGCGCCTGCCGTCTGGCAAAAGAAACAGTCCCGATCGTATCTCAAGGACACTTATGGCGGTTATCCAGACGATGGTCGACGTTTGACGATCGAGCCAGGATACCACTGCAGAGTTCATGTCCGGTCGCATAAGCGCCGAAATCACATTCGTATCCAGAACGATCATTCGCCGAAATCGACCGGCTTGAACGGTTGACGAGGAAATTCCGGCAGCGGCTCGTCATTGTCGGGGATGTCGCGAAACAATTCGGCTATCCTGCTCCCCAGGCCAAACTCCTGCCCATCATCCTTCAGCACGGTCGCCCGCAGGATCATGCGGACCTCTTCCTCCATGCTGACGCCATGCTTCGCCGCGCGCTCCTGAAGGCGCTGCTTTACGTCGTCATCGATCTGCCTGACCAGCAATTGCGCCATCGCGGCTCTCCTTTGCTATCATGATAGCAAATTTGGCGATGCGGGTCCACACATTCAACCTGCCATCTTCCGCCCGCCATATTCTGCAAGCCAGATGCCACCGAGCACCAGCACCATGGCGACCGCGTGATAGAGGTGAAAATCCTCGCCGAGCAGGACAATCGACAGGAGCATGCCGAAGATCGGCACCAGGTTGAAAAACAGTCCAGCGCGATTTGCGCCGATCAGTTCCACGCCCCTGATGTAGAACGCCTGCGCCAGCACTGAGGGAAACAGCACGGTAAAGAGGACGATCCCCCAGCCCCGCGCATCGGGGACGATCATGCTGCCGGTCCAGAACTCGGCAGCCGTGGCCGGAATGCTGGTGACGAAGGCCGCGCCCGTCAGCATGATCATCAGGCTCTGCCAGTGGATTGCCGGCTTGAAGCGCAGCATCACCGTGTAGATGGCGTAGACAAGCACCGCGACCAGCATCAGCGCGTCGCCGATGTTCACCTCGAGCCCGAGCAACCCAAGGGGCCGTCCATGGGTGGCGGTCAGGATCACTCCTGCCATCGACAGCAGGAACCCGACGATCTGCGCCCAGGTGACGCGCAGGCGAAACAGCAGGAAGTTGGCCGCGAAGATAACCATCGGCGTACCCGCCTGCTCGATGCTGGCATTGATCGCAGTGGTGTGGATCAGCGCCGTATAGAGCGCCATGTTGAACACGGTGAAACCAAGCCCGCCGAGCGCTACCAGCAGCCACAGATGCCCGCGAACCACCGGCCAGTCATTTCTCAGCCGCGACCAGCCGATGAACAGAAGAATCGCCATCGCCAGCCCCCAGCGCATGGTGGTGAGCAGCATCGGCGAGACGTGGCCGACCGCCAGCTTTCCCGCCACCGCATTGGCGCCCCAGAACAGGGCGGTGAGCACAAGCAGCAGATAGGCGTTTCTATGCATGGGATTTCCGGCGGTGGACGCGATACACCGGCGTAGAATGGATGCAAGTTCAGGTAAACAGCGCCAAACGCGGAAATTGTTGTGCCTGATTACCCACAACTACCGAGAAACCGTGCAAAGAATGGTCGCCTTCCAAAACGCTTGACGCTATAGAGGCCTGTCATTTTTACGTGTTCGCCGCCTGCTTCGCGGCGCTGGAAGGGAAGAAAACATGGCCAATGTGGTTGTCGTCGGCTCGCAATGGGGCGACGAAGGCAAGGGCAAGATCGTCGACTGGCTGTCGGAACGCGCCGATGTCGTGGTGCGATTCCAGGGCGGCCACAATGCCGGCCACACGCTCGTCGTCGACGGCAAGGTCTACAAGCTGTCGCTGCTTCCTTCCGGCATCGTGCGCGACGGCAAGCTCTCGGTCATCGGCAACGGCGTGGTCTTCGATCCACACGCCTTCGTCGCCGAAGCGGAGAAATTGCGCGCATTGGGCGTGGAAGTAACGCCCGAACGCCTGAAAATAGCCGAAAACACGGCGCTTATTCTTTCCCTCCACCGGGAACTCGACGGATTCCGCGAAGACGCGGCCTCCAATTCCGGAACGAAAATCGGAACGACCCGCCGCGGCATCGGCCCTGCCTATGAAGACAAGGTCGGCCGCCGCGCCGTGCGGGTGATGGACTTGGCTGATTTGGATACACTGCCCCTGAAGGTCGACCGGCTGCTGACGCATCACAATGCGCTGCGCCGCGGGCTCGGTCATCCCGAAGTTGCGCATGAGACGATCATGCAGGAGCTGACCTCCGTTGCCGACGCGATCCTGCCCTATATGGACCGGGTCTGGAAAATCCTCGACGACAAGCGCCGCGCCGGCGCGCGCATCCTGTTCGAAGGCGCGCAGGGCACGCTGCTCGATATCGACCACGGTACCTATCCCTTCGTCACCTCGTCCAACACTGTTGCCGGCCAGGCATCGCCCGGCTCGGGCGTCGGCCCCGGCGCGATCGGCTATGTGCTCGGCATCACCAAGGCCTACACGACCCGAGTCGGCGAAGGCCCGTTCCCGACCGAGCAGGACAATGAAGTCGGCGAATTCCTCGGCACGAAAGGCCATGAATTCGGCACCGTCACCGGGCGCAAGCGCCGCTGCGGCTGGTTCGACGCCGTGCTGGTGCGCCAGGCTGTCGCCGTCAACGGCATCAACGGCATCGCGCTGACCAAGCTCGACGTGCTCGACGGCCTCGACGAGATCAAGGTCTGCACCGGCTACACGCTGGACGGCGAGGCGATCGACTATCTGCCGGCGAGCCAGGGCGCGCAGGCGCGCGTCGTGCCGGTCTACGAGACGCTGGAAGGCTGGAAGGGAACCACAGCCGGCGCACGCAGCTGGAACGATCTGCCGGCACAGGCTGTTAAGTATGTTCGGTATATAGAAGAACTGATCGGCGCGCCGGTGGCGCTTCTTTCAACCAGCCCTGAGCGGGACGACACAATACTTGTGACCGATCCCTTTCAAGACTAATTTTGCCCCTTCCCGCCGCTTTGCGGCTAGGCGGGAAGGAAACCACAGGTCGACAAAGCATGGCAGATTTCGTTGCGGTTCTGAAAAAGACGCTGGATGGGTTGAGCGAAGCTACGCCCGAACTGCGCCAGAAGGTCTACGACAAGGCCCGCGGAACAATTGCCGCGAAGCTCGCGGCGATAAACCCGCCGCCGCCGCAGGCCGTCGTCGACCGCCAGAAGCGCGCGCTGGAAGATGCCATCGAGGCGGTGGAGAAGGAATATCCGCCGCGTCCCGGTCCGAAAATCAGCAGCGATCCGCTGGAAGAGCTGGAAAACGTCTTCGCCTCCATCGAGCGCCAGAAGACCGAGCCGCCAAAGCCGCGTTTCGACAATACATTCAAGGCCGACAGCGCGCCGAAGCCACCCGTGCCGGCAGCGCCCGCACCGGCTGCATTCAACCCTGCGCCCAGAATGGAACCCAAGGCCGAGCCTGCCCCCAAGGGTGAATTGTGGCCAAAAACCACGCCGGTCGTGGCGCCGCCTCCTACCGCAGCGCCGGCCCGAAGCGAAGCCCCTGTCCGGGAAGACGTGTTCGGTCCAGAAAATGACGACGACGACATTCAAACCGACGAGCGGGAAAACGAAACCCGCAAGCGCGGCTATGGCGGGCTCATAGCGGCTGTGATCGCCCTTGCCGTGATCGCTGGTGGCGGCTACGGCGTCTGGCTCAACAAGGATGCCTTCGCCAGCCTGTTCGGCATGAACGGAAGCAAGACGGCGACGACGACGCCTTCGGTGACACCACCGGCAACGAGCCCGGCAAAGCCCGAGACCAACACCGCTGCCAATCCGCCGGCCGGGGAGCAACCCTCGCCCGCGGCACCGCCACCGGCCAATGGCGGCACAGACAGCGAGCCCAAATTCACCCAGCGCCTGAACGCCGACGGCTCCGAGATCGATCCCGGCCCCGCCGGCGGACCTGCCGCCATCGGCGAGGGAACCTCCGTCGCCGCCGTTACCCAGCCGCCGGAGACGCCCGCCCCCGCAGCACCTGGTGCAACCACGGACCCGGCAGCGCCACCTGCCGCGCAAGGCCAGACACCTGCCGCCCCCGGCGCGCCGGCTGCCCAGCCTGGCGTTGCCGTCGGGCAGCGCGCGATCTTCTACGAGGAACGCACCAACGTCGCCGAAGGTTCGGCCGAACCGGGCAGCATCGTCTGGTCGGTGGTGCAGGAATCGCCGGGCGGCGACCTGCCGCCTGAGCCGGCGATCCGCGCCGAGGCGACCATTCCCGGCAAGGATCTGCAGTTGCGCATGACCATCCGCCGCAACGCGGACCAGACGCTGCCGGCGAGCCACATCATCGAGGTCATCTTCCTGACGCCCGACGGCTTCGAGGGCGGCGGCATCGAAAACATCCTGCGCGTGTCGATGAAGGGATCTGAACAGGAAGCCGGCAGCCCGCTGATCGGCATTCCGGCCAAGATCGCCGACGGCTTCTTCCTCGTCGCGCTCAACGACGGCAAGCAGGAGATGGACGCCAACATGGCCCTGCTGCGCCGCCAGAGCTGGATCGACGTGCCGATTGTCTACAAATCCGGCCGCCGCGCCCTGTTCACCATGGAAAAGGGCATTCCCGGCCAGAAGGCCTTCGACGAGGCGATGAAAGCCTGGGACGCTGCCCGCAGCGGGTGATTGGGTTATCCTGAATAGGGATGGAGCAAAGGTCGCGGGGGCTTCTTCTCCCCGCGAACAGCAAGGCAATCGCGTATAAACTGCGATCACGCCGCCTTATGAAGCACCCCCACCCTAACCCTCCCCACAAGGGGGAGGGAATTTTGCGGCTGCCATGCCGCACGACACCATCAATGATTGGCGCCTCGCTCAGGCGTAACCAGATCCCCCTCCCCCTTGTGGGGAGGGGTTAGGGGTGGGGGTGTTCATACACGATCGCCCTGCCGTTTACGGGAAGAAGGCGTGCCGCATACAATCGCGGCGTCGCAGGGGCACAGCGCTCCTCGATGAAACGCCTCCCGGCCCTCCGCTAGGGCTCTTCGGCCCTTCGGGCGTTCGATGCCCTTTGAAACGTCCACTGGACGTTTCAATCTGCTTCGCAGACCGGGCTCTCACCGTTCGTCGCTTCAATCGACAAATCGTTGTCGATTGATCGGCCTTGCGGCCGACCGCTCCTCACCCCTCCAACTCTTCCCTCAGCATCTCGAGCTCAAGCCATTCCTCTTCCATCGAAACCAGCGTCGCGCGCTCCTTGTCGAGGGCGGCGATGGTTTTCTGGAACCCCTTCGGGTCGCGTTCGTAGAAGGCAGGATCGGCGATGTTGTTTTCCAGCGTCGAGATTGAGGCAGACACCGCAGCCATCTTTCCCGGCAGGCTTTCCAGCGCGAATTTCTGCTTGAAGGACAGTTTCTTCGCCGGTCCCTTCGGCGCTTCCGGCGTGCTCTCGGCGCGCGGTGCATCGCCGGCCTGCTTCTGCACGGCACGGCGATCGTTCAGCCGCGTGCCGCCGCGCTGGGCCAGCATATCGGCATAGCCGCCGGCATATTCGATCCAGCGCCCCTCGCCGTCCGGCGCGATGATGCTGGTGACGGTGCGGTCGAGGAAGTCGCGATCGTGGCTGACGAGGATGACGGTGCCGGCAAAACCGGCGACGAGTTCCTGCAGCAGTTCCAGCGTTTCCATGTCGAGATCGTTGGTCGGCTCGTCCAGCACCAGAAGGTTGGACGGACGCGCCAGTACCCGCGCCAATATAAGCCGCGCCCGCTCGCCGCCGGAAAGCTCGCGCACCGGCGTGCGCGCCTGCTCCGGCTTGAACAGGAAGTCTTTCATGTAGGAGACGACGTGGCGCTCCTCGCCATTGATGACGAGGTTGTCGCCGCGCCCGTCGGTGAGATAATGCCCAAGCGTTTCCTGCGGATCGACCGCCTCGCGCTTCTGGTCGAGGGTGGCAATCTCCAGATTGGTGCCGAGCCGCACCGAACCGGAATCCGGCTTCAGCTCTCCGGTCAGCATCTTCAGCAGCGTCGTCTTGCCGGCGCCGTTCGGCCCGACAAGGCCGATGCGGTCGCCGCGCTGAATGCGCGTCGAAAAACCCTTGACCACACTGAGGTCGCCAAAGCTCTTCTCGATGTTCTTGGCCTCGATGACCAGCTTGCCGGATTCTGCGGCATCGCTCGCCACCATGGTCGCGACACCCTCCGCACCCTTGTGGCCACGAAAGCGCTGGCGCATGGTCTGGAGCTCGCCCAGCCGGCGCATGTTGCGCTTGCGCCGCGCCGTCACGCCATAGCGCAGCCAGTGCTCCTCGCGCACGATCTGGCGGCCAAGCTTATGCTGTTCGCGCTCTTCTTCCTCGAGGATGGTGTCGCGCCATTCCTCGAAATGCGCGAACCCCTTGTCCAGCTTGCGCGTCTGGCCGCGATCGAGCCAGACCGTGGCGCGCGATACGCGCTCGAGAAAGCGCCGGTCGTGCGAAATGACGACCAGCGCCGAGGACGAGCGGTTGAGCTCGTCTTCCAGCCATTCGATCACCTGCAGGTCGAGATGGTTGGTCGGCTCGTCGAGCAGCAGGATGTCGGGCTCCGGCGCCATCACGCGGGCCAGAGCCGCACGCCGCGCTTCGCCGCCGGAAAGATCGTCGGGGCGCTCCTCGCCGGTCAGGCCGAGATGCTCCATCAGGTAGGTGGCGCGGTAGGGATCATCAGCCGGCCCAAGACCGGCCTCGACATAGGCGCGGACAGTCGCAAAACCTTCCATGTCGGGCATCTGCGGCAGATAGCGGATGGTCGCGGAAGGCTGGCGGAACACCTCGCCGTCCTGCGGCTCGATCAGGCCGGCAGCGATCTTGAGCAGCGTCGACTTGCCTGAGCCGTTGCGGCCGACCAGCGCGATACGCTCGCCCGCCGAGGCCGACAGGGCGGCACCGTCGAGCAGCGGCGTGCCGCCAAAGGTCAGCCGGATACCGTCGAGATTGAGAAGCGGTGGCGCCATGTCTTTTCAGTGTTCCGGAAGAGGATAAGGATGGGCGAGCAGCAGCGCGCGGCCACGTTCGAGCGTGATGCGCAGGCTGCCGCGCACCTCGTTGGAGAGCGTCAGCGAGGAGCCGAAGGCGACCTCGACATTGTCGAGCGGCCACTTCGCGCCCTGTTCGGTGAGGCCCGAAAGCTCGGAAAAGCCGAGCACCGAAAACAGCGTGCCGTCGGCATAGTCGAAATCGGTCGTGCCCGGCAGTAGCGGGTGACCTTCCTGCGCGCCGCTGGTCAGCATCGTCTGCGTGCCTTGCTCGGCCAACCTCAGAGCCAGCGCCAGGTGCAGGAAGGCATGGTCGGCCCGCGGGCCGCCGAAGGCGCCAGCCAGCACCAGCGAAGTCGCGCCACGCTTGAGCGCTGCCGCGATCGCCAGCTCGCCGTCGGTATTATCCTTTTCCGCCGGAAAGGTCTCGCGCGGGATCGCGGCGTAGCTTTCGGGCAGGTTTTCGGGCACCGAGTCGAAATCACCGACCCATAGCTCCGGCGTCACGCCAAGCATCGCCGCATGGCCGATGCCGGCATCGGCCGCGATGATGCGGCTGCCTTCGAGTTGCGCGTCGATGCGGGGCGTCCGGACGAGTTCGCCGCCAAGCAGGATAAAAAATCGGCTCATGGTGGCTCGCCTCTATCACGCCGCGCGGCCATACGGGAAGCCGCCAATGCGCCGCGCAGCCCGAAACTACCGCTTGCGCGCCTCTTCGCTTGGTCCTATGTCTGATCCCGCTCTAACGGGGTGCCGGACACGATTTTTCGTGAGCCGGCTGAGAGGCAAAGGGGAAACCCGGCCAACCCGCTGAACCTGATCCGGTTTGTACCGGCGGAGGGATTAGATGCTTCGGACGCCCGGCGCTTCAAATTCCCTTTCAACGCATATGAAGGAGGCGCCGATGCGCACGCTGCTATTCTCGCTTGTTTCCACTCTTGCCGTGGCTGCCGCCCTGCCGGCGCTCGCCGCTGAAAAACTTACCGTCTACACCTATGAGAGCTTCACCGCCGAATGGGGCCCGGGCCCGCAGGTGGAAAAGGCCTTCGAGGCTGAGTGCGGCTGCGATGTCGAGTTCGTCTCGGTGGCCGACGGGGTGGCGCTGCTCAACCGCGTCAAGCTGGAAGGCGCTTCGACCAAGGCCGACGTCGTGCTCGGCCTCGACACCAACCTCACCGCCGAGGCCAAGGCCACTGGGCTGTTTTCGCCATCCGGCATCGATCTCGCCAGCATCAAGGTGCCGGGCGGCTGGACGGACGACACCTTCGTGCCCTTCGACTACGGCTATTTCGCCGTCGTCTACGACACCGAGAAACTCAAGAACCCGCCGAAAAGCCTGAAGGAACTGGTCGAGGGCGACCCGTCCGAAAAAATCGCCATACAGGACCCACGCACCTCGACGCCGGGCCTCGGCCTGCTGCTCTGGGTCAAGGCGGTCTATGGCGACAAGGCGCCGGAAGCCTGGGCCAAGCTGAAGAACCGCGTGCTGACGGTGACGCCGGGCTGGAGCGAGGCCTACGGCCTGTTCACCAAGGGCGAAGCGCCGATGGTGCTGTCCTACACCACCTCGCCGGCCTACCACATGATCGCCGAAAGCAGCGAAAAGTATCAGGCGGCCGCCTTCGAGGAGGGCCACTATCTGCAGGTCGAGGTCGCCGGCATCACCACCACCGGCGCGAAGAACCCGCTGGCCAAGAAATTCATGGAATTCATGACGGGTCCCGGCTTCCAGGACGCCATTCCCGAAACCAACTGGATGTTCCCCGCCGGCAAGACCGACAAGCCGCTCAACCCCGCCTTCGACAAGCTCGTAAAGCCGGCCAAGTCCTTGCAGATCAGCGCCGAAGACGTGGCAGCCAACCGCAAGGCCTGGGTGGACGAGTGGTTGGGGGTTATGAGCAAGTAATACTCAAAGAATGATCGGAAGATGAGCGCTCTACGTTGCCCCCCTCTGGCCTGCCGGCCATCTCCCCCACAAGTGGGGAGATCAGCTGGCCGCTTGGCTTTCGCCAATCGTCAGCGTAGCAGAAAAAGCGGAACATCGAAGCTGCTGATCTCCCCACCTGTGGGGGAGATGGCCGGCAGGCCAGAGGGGGGCAACGTAGAACACAAATCTCGACAAGCATCTCCTGTTGCCAGATCAACGGCGCGCTCGGCGTAAACACAGGATGCACCCCGCCCACCCCGCAGACTCGCGCATCACCGCCGGCATCATCGCCCTCGCCGCGATAGCCATCCTCATCGGCGGGGCATTCCTCGGCCTGATCCTCGAAGGCGCGCGCGATACGTCCGGCGCCGTCGCCGCCTTCGATTCCTACCTCTTCCGCGTCGCCCGCTTTACGCTGTGGCAGGCGCTTCTTTCGACCGCGCTCTCCATCATCCCCGCGATCTTCGTCGCGCGCGCCCTCTCCCGGCATCCAACATTTCCCGGTCGCAACCTGATCCTGCGCCTGTTCGCCGTGCCGCTGGCGTTGCCGGCCATCGTCGTGGCGCTTGGCGTTCTCGCTCTCTATGGCCGCGCCGGCTATTTCTCCGGCCTGTTCTCGACCATCGGCGGCGGCGATTGGCCCGGCATCTACGGCCTGTCGGGCATTCTGGTCGCGCATGTCTTCTTCAACCTGCCGCTGGCGACGCGTCTCTTTCTGGAAGCCCTGAACACGGTGCCGGCAGACCAGTGGCGGCTGGCAAGCCAGCTCGGCATGGGCGCAAGGCCGGCTTTCCGCCTGATCGAATGGCCGGCCTTGCGGGCCAGCCTGCCGGGGATCGCGGGTCTGGTGTTCATGCTGTGCATCACATCCTTCACCATCGTGCTGACGCTGGGCGGCGGCCCGCGCGCCACCACGCTGGAAGTCGCGATCTACCAGTCGCTGCGCTTCGACTTCGATCCCGCCCGCGCGGTAGCGCTGACGCTCTTGCAGATCGCGCTCACCATGGCCGTCGTCTTCGCGCTGATGCGGCTTGGCGCAAACACCACCGGCGACGCCAATTTGTCGGTGACGCAGCGCCGCTATATCTCTGCCGGTTGCGGCGAAACCGCCCTCAACGCGATCCTTCTCATCGCAGCACTCGCCTTCGTCGCCGGGCCGATGCTGGCGACCGTGCTTGCCGGACTCGATGCCGATCTTTTCCGCCTCGCTGGCGAAAGCACGGTGCGGCAGGCGACGATCACCAGCCTCGTGCTGGCAACGCTTTCCGCCTGCCTGTCGGCGATGCTGGCGCTGTCGCTGATCATGGCGCGACGCGCGCTGGCGCTGCGGCGCGGGGCCGGCGAAAAGACCTTCCTGGAGCGCATGACCGACACCGGCGCCGGCTTCGTGCTGGTGGTGCCGCCCATCGTCATCGGCGCTGGTTGGTTCGTGCTGCTGCGCCACACCGGCGATGTCTTCACTGTTGCGCCGATCATGGTCGTCACCGTCAATGCGGTGATGGCGATGCCCTTCGCCATACGCGCCATACGCCCGGCCTATGACGCCGCCAGCGAGCGGCACGAGCGCCTCTGCGCCCAGCTTGGCATCAGCGGGTGGAATCGCCTGAAACTGGTCGACTGGCCCGTTTTGCGCCGGCCGCTCTCCACCGCCTTTGCCTTCGCCACGGCGCTGTCGCTTGGCGATCTCGGCGTCATCGCGCTGTTCGGCAGCGATTCCGTGCAGACGCTGCCCTATCTTCTGCTCGCCCGCATGGGCAGCTATCGTACCGCCGACGCCGCCGGGCTCGCCCTGATGCTCGGCCTTCTCTGCCTCGTGCTGATGCTCGTCGCCGACCGGCTCGGAAAGGATGCTTCGCAATGACCGACAGGACAGGCGCCGGCATCAGGCTGGACAAGGTCGCCTTCAGCTATGGCGAGACAGGCGTCGATTTCGACCTTGCGATCGAGCCGGCCGCGATCACCACGGTGATGGGGCCAAGCGGCGCCGGCAAATCGACCTTGCTCAATTTGATAGCCGGCTTCGAATTGCCACGCTCGGGCCGCGTGCTGATCGGGGGCATCGACGTGACCGCTACGCCGCCGTCAGACCGGCCGGTCTCCATGGTATTCCAGGAGAACAATCTCTTCGCCCATCTGACGGTCGAGCAGAATGTCGGCCTCGGCCGTTCGCCGGCCCTGCGCCTCACGGAAACTGACCGTGCCGCCATAGCCGAAGCGCTTGACCGCACTGGCCTTGGCGACAAGCCAAAACGCCTGCCGCGCGAGCTTTCCGGCGGCGAACGCCAGCGCGTCGCGCTGGCCCGCGTGCTGGTGCGTGACCGTCCGGTGCTGCTTCTCGACGAGCCTTTTGCTTCCCTTGGGCCCGCCTTGCGCGAAGACATGGTCGATCTGGTTAAGGCGCTTCAGGCCGAACGCGGCATGACTGTGGTTTTCGTGACACATCAACCCGAGGATGCTCGCAGAATCGGCGGAAACATGGTGTTTCTCGACCGAGGAACGGTGGCAGCAACGGGTGAAACCGTTACATTCTTCACCAAAGATGGACCTGCGGCGTTCCGGGACTATATTGGTTTTGATGCTGGCGCGTAGCGATTCGACTGAATCGCCCGGAAGCGGACATAATTTGCGGCCAGAGCAGTTTCAGGGGCTTATCCGCATTCTTGTTTTGCCAGGAAGAGTATGGCTAGGTCCGCGTAACACTGGGCTGCCGTTGATGGCAGTCATTGCCCGACGAAAGGAAGCCGTTCTGTCGACCTGCCGGATCACAGCCAGAGAGATGCTCTCGCCGGTGCGCCCTGCAGCGCGCTTCGGCTTTGCCGTGGCTTTTCTGGCGCTGTTGGCCGGCTGCCAGGCGCTGACCGGCGACAACATCACGGAATCTGCTTTCCGCCCGTCCGACAACCCGGTCACCGTCGACAGCGTTTCGCGCAACAACCGGCTGGCCGAGCTCGCCAAGAGCCAGCATCCGCGCATTCTGGCGACCTATGGCGGCGAATATTCCGATCCGAAGCTCGAGCGCATGGTCGCCAAGGTCGTCGGCAGCCTGACCACGGTTTCGGCCAACCCGACCCAGACCTATCGCATCACCATCCTCAATTCGCCCAACGTCAACGCCTTCGCGCTGCCCGGCGGCTATCTCTATGTGACGCGCGGGCTTCTGGCGCTCGCCAACGATTCCTCCGAGCTTGCCGCCGTCATCGCCCATGAAATGGGCCATGTGACCGCCAATCACGGACTTCAGCGCCAGCAGAAGGAAGCCGAGGAGGTTCTGGCCAACAAGGTCGTCACCGACGTTCTCGGCGAAAGCCAGACAGCCAAGGTGGCGCTGATCCGCGGCAAGCTCCGGCTCGCCCAGTTCTCGCGCAACCAGGAGCTGGAAGCTGACGCCATCGGCATCAAGGCGATTGGACAGGCCGGCTTCGATCCCTATGCCGCCGGCCGCTTCCTGCAATCCATGGCCGCCTACAGCGATTTTCGCTCGATCAGCGGCGCGACCGATCCAAGCCTCGACTTCCTGGCCAGCCATCCCAACACGCCGCAGCGCATCGAACTGGCGCAGCGCCATGCCCGCCTGATCGGCCCTCCCGGCACCGGGGTCAAGGATCGCGATTCCTTCCTTGCCGGCATCGACGGACTTTTGTTCGGCGACACGCCGGAAGAAGGCTATGTGCGCGGCAACACGTTCATGCATCCGCGTCTTGGCGTGTCGTTCTCGGTCCCCGCAGGCTTTGCCATCGACAATACGGCAGCAGCCGTCACCGCGACCGGCCCCGGCGACATGGCAATCCGCTTCGACGGCGTGACCATCGAGCCGAAAATGTCGCTGACCGACTATCTGCGCAGCGGCTGGGTTGCCGGACTGGTGGATTCAAGCGTGCGCACCGAGACCATCAACGGCAATGAGGCGGCAGTCGCCCAGGCGCGGGCCGACGGCTGGCAATTCGACGTCACCGTCATCCGCGCCAACGGCCAGGTCTATCGCCTGCTGACGGCAGCACCGCTGGCCGGCAATTCGCTCGACGCCGTGGCGCGATCGGTCGGTGGCAGTTTCCATGTCCTGAGCGAGGCGGAAAAGGCAGCGCTCAAGCCACTGCGCATCCGCGTCGTTACCGTCAAGCCCGGGCAGACAATGGGCACGCTGGCTGCCGGCATGATCGGCGTCGACCGCAAGCTCGACCTGTTCAGGGTGCTCAACGGCCTTGCGCCCGGCGCCACCGTGTCGGCCGGCGACAAGGTGAAGATCGTTTCGGATCGGTGAATGAAGCCGCCGCTTCCTTCTCCCCTTGTGGGAGAAGGTGGATTGGCGCGCAGCGCCAAGACGGATGAGGGGTGCTGGAAGAAACTCCAGCGTCTGCACTCCGTCCAACACCCCTCATCCGCCTTCACTGCGTTCAGGCACCTTCTCCCACAAGGGGAGAAGGAGGAGCGTCGCCTCAAGCGCTCAGAAACGCCGGGCTTTCCTTGACGAGCGCAACCCTCAGCTTCTGCAGCGCGCGGCTTTCGATCTGCCGCACGCGCTCCTTGGAGATGCCAAGCGTTTCGCCGAGCGATTCCAGCGTTGCGCCCTCGTCCTGAAGCCGGCGCTCCTCGATGATGCGCAGCTCGCGCTCGTTCAACACATGGAGCGCATTCTTCAGCCAGCCAGAGCGCCGTTCATCGTCGATCGCCTCCCCGACGACTTCATCTGGTAGGGGATCGTCGGAGACGAGGAAATCCATGCGGTCGGCCGAGCCGCCGCCATCATCGACCAGGGGAGCGTTGAGCGAGGTATCCGGACCGGAAAGCCGCGAATCCATCATCGCGACATCGGATTCCGAAACGCCAAGTGCGGTGGAAATCTCCTTGTAGAGCGCCTCTCCCGAAAGCATTCCCGGGCCTTGCGCCAGCTTGGCGCGCAGCCGGCGCAGGTTGAAGAACAGCGCCTTCTGCGTCGAACTGGTGCCGCCGCGCACGATCGACCAGTTGCGCAGGATGTAGTCCTGCATCGAGGCCCGTATCCACCAGGTCGCATAGGTCGAGAAACGCACGTCACGGTCCGGCTCGAACCGCGCTGCGGCTTCGAGAAGGCCGACATGGCCCTCCTGGATCAGATCGCCGATGGGAAGGCCGAAATAGCGGAATTTCGTCGCCATCGAGATGACGAGGCGCATATGGGCGGTGGTGATGCGGTGCATCGCCGCCTGGTCGCGGTGGTCGCGCCACCGCAGCGCAAGTTCGTGCTCTTCGCCACGCTCGAGATAGGGCGCCTTCATGGCCGCCCGGATCATGGTTCGCCTTGCTTTGTCTTCAATCATCCGGGCACTCCCAAACTCCGGCGCAATTGCTCTATACTCGAGGCTTCCGACCCGGGGGTGGACATTAGACGGGGATGGTCGGGGAGGGTTGAAGTCGCCGCACATCGCCCTACAGGCCTTGAAACGTCTCGCGCGAAGGATTGTTCCATGATCTCCGTCGACCGCACCGATCTTGCTTTCCAGCTTTTCGACGCCCTGCCGACCGCCAGCCTGGCGGCGCTGCCGCGCTTTGCCGATTACGACCGGACCGCCATGGAGGAAGTGCTGGACACCGCCGAGCGCATCGCCATGGACCACTTCCTGCCGCATGCGGCAGCACTCGATCTCGACGAACCGCGCTTCGAAAACGGTAAGGTGGCGATGGACCCGCGCGTGGGGCAGGCTTTGGCAGCCTATCGCGAGGCCGGCTTCTTCGGCGCGGGCTTCGATCTGGAATGGGGCGGCGCGCAGATGCCGGAAACCCTGCGCAGCGCCGCAAGCTTCATCTTCTCGATGGCCAATGTCAGCACCGCCGCCTATCCGTTCCTGACGGTCGGGGCAGCGCACCTCATCGCGGCCTTCGGCTCGGACGACCAGAAGGAACGCTTCCTGAAACCGATGATCGAGGGGCGCTTCTTCGGCACCATGTGCCTGTCGGAGCCGCAGGCGGGTTCTTCCCTCTCCGACATCACCACCAAGGCAGAACCGGACAAGGACAGCTATCTCCTGCATGGCCAGAAGATGTGGATTTCCGGCGGCGACCAGGAAATCTCGGAAAACATCATCCATCTGGTTCTGGCGCGGCTTCCCGACAGCCCTCCCGGCGTGAAGGGCATATCGCTGTTCATCGTGCCGAAATACCTGCTCAGGAAGGACGGCAAGCGGGGCAAAAGGAACGGCGTCGAGCTTGCCGGGCTGAACCACAAGATGGGCTATCGCGGCACGACGAATGCAGCGCTCAATCTCGGCGAAAAGACGCCCTGCCGCGGCTATCTGGTCGGCGAGGCCAATCGCGGCCTGACCTACATGTTCCACATGATGAACGAAGCCCGCATCGGTGTCGGCCTCGGGGCAGCAGCCCTTGGCGCCGCCGGCTACCGCGCTTCGCTGGTCTACGCCAGGGACCGCCCGCAGGGCCGCCATCCCGGCCACAAGGACGCGTCGAGCGCCCAGGTGCCGATCATCGAGCACGCCGATGTCAGGCGCCTGCTGCTCGCCCAGAAGGCCGCTGTGGAGGGCGCGCTGGCGCTGCTGCTCTACACAGCCTTTCTGGTCGATGCGACGAAGGCGGCACCGAATGCCGAAACCCGCCACGAAACCGAATTGCTGCTCGATCTGCTGACGCCGATTGCCAAATCATGGCCGTCGGAATTCTGCCTCGAGGCCAACAAGCATGCGATACAGGTGCTCGGCGGCTACGGCTATACGCGCGATTATCCGGTCGAGCGCCTCTACCGCGACAACCGGCTGAATGCCATCCACGAAGGCACGCATGGCATTCAGGGCCTCGACCTGCTCGGCCGCAAGGTGATGCAGGACAACGGCGCCGGCATCAAGACGCTGGCCACCCGGATCATGGCCGACGTGACGCAGGCGCACGCCTTCGAAAACCTCGCCGCCCACGCCGAGGATCTTGCCGCTCATCTCGGCGAGGCGGTCGCCACGACCGGCAAACTTGCCGGCAGGGCCGCCAGCGCCCCCGAAAGCGGCCTTGCCAACGCGACGCTCTATCTCGACATGATGGGCCATGTCGTGGTCGCGTGGATGTGGCTGCGCCAGGCGCTCACCGCCTCGCGCAAGCTGAGGACCGACGGGGCCAACACGGACTTCCTCGAAGGCAAGCTTGCCGCCTGCCGCTACTTCTTCGCCTACGAACTGCCCAAGGCCCGCACCCAGCGCGCGCTGCTCGACAGTCTGGATGACACGACGCTGACGATGAAGCCGGAGTGGTTTTGAAGCAGATTCAGGTCAGCTGGATCTCGCCATCCACGACGTGATTGAGGTCCGTGCCTTCGGCGGTCAGCGTCATGCGCAGCTTGAGCTTGCCGCCTGCCTTGCCGTTGCGCGCTACCGCTTCGATCTCGCGCTGCGAGGTGATGCCGACTTCCTTCAGAAATTTGCGGATCGACATGTTGAGGGCGTCTTCGTCCATTGCCGGCACTCCTATAGCGGATTGGACGGGATTCTATACCGTTATGAGGCAAGGGCAATAACGATCGATCCTCAGTGCCTCCGGATGGCGGCAACAAAAAACCCGGCGTCTCCGCCGGGTTTTTCAAATGTCGAAAGCCTGAAAGCCGGTGCTTACGCAGCTTCTTCCTGCTCGGCTTCTTCGTTGTCGGCCTCGGCCTTGGCGCCGCGCTTGGGGCCCTTGGCAAGGTTGATCTCGATCATGCGAACCGCTTCGGTTTCCGAAAGGCGGTTCACGGCTGCGATTTCACGGGCCATGCGGTCCAGCGCTGCTTCATAGAGCTGGCGCTCGGAATAGGACTGCTCGGGCTGGTTCTCGGCGCGGAAAAGGTCGCGAACGACTTCCGAGATCGAGATCAGGTCGCCGGAATTGATCTTCGCATCATATTCCTGCGCGCGGCGCGACCACATGGTGCGCTTCACGCGAGCACGGCCCTGCAGCACTTTCAGCGCACGGTCGACATAGTCGGTTTCCGAAAGCTTGCGCATGCCGATGGAGGTCGCCTTGGCGACCGGCACCTTCAGGCGCATCTTGTCCTTCTGGAAATCGATGACGAAAAGCTCCAGCTTGTGGCCCGCGACTTCCTGCTCGTCGATGGACATGATCTGGCCGACGCCATGTGCCGGGTACACAATGTATTCGCCGGTCTTGAAGCCGTGGCGGCCAGTTGAGGAAGGCTTCTTCTGCGGGGTTGTGGTTGCCATTACGCCCTGAACTCCTTTTGCGGTCCCGGCTAGAGCGCCGGCGGACCTGATGGGACGGCCAACTGGCCGAACTGGGAATGCCACACACAGGCTAACGCCCTCCGGTAAAGCAGGGCCTGGCAAATCGCATCAAAAGCGTTTGCCTGGCCCAAGATGCCTTGGTCCGGAGTTCGTGTTCACCTTTCAGTGATTAGGGCGTTGCGCCATAAATCGACAGCGTGTCAGCGGCATGTTGCAGCAGTGGTACCACAAAAAGTTGAAAGAATCAAGGTTTTGCTGCATGCGCGAAGACCCGACCGCCGGAGATGTCCGCCGGAAGGCTTAAAAAGCGCCCGCCCTATGCCCTTTTTGGACTAGCCTTCAATCGCCTTCGCCAGGCTCCGCCGAAAAATACTTCTCGAACTTGCCCTCGACGCCGTCGAATTCCTTGGCGTCGGCCGGCGCATCCTTCTTGGCCGTGATGTTGGGCCATTTGGATGCGTATTCATCGTTGATCTGAAGCCATTTGTCCAAGCCCGGCTCGGTGTCCGGCTTGATGGCGTCGGCCGGGCATTCCGGTTCGCAGACGCCGCAGTCGATGCACTCATCCGGGTGAATGACGAGCATGTTGTCGCCTTCATAGAAGCAGTCGACCGGACAGACCTCGATACAGTCCATGTATTTGCATTTGATGCAATTGTCGGTCACGACATAGGTCATGCTGCTACTGCTCCGGGACGGCCCCTTCGAACTTAAGATGGGGTGAGGTAGCGCCTTTGCCAATGTCTTGCAAGGGTGGCTTTTGCGCGCAATTGCCTCACGCCGGAATGCATTTTCACACCACCCAAGCTGCGGTGGCAACCGATACCGTCAATCGCCGCCGCGCAACCGGTCCGTTTCCCGGCGCTGGCGCTTGGTCGGGCGGCCGCTGCCGGCGTCGCGGACGGGAACGAGCGCGTCGGGAAGTGCGGCATCCTTCGGCGCAGGTGCGGGCGAAAGATCCTCGTAGAGCAGCCGTGCTTCCTCAGCCGGTCCACGGCGCGAACCGCAGGAAAGCACCTTGTAGACGAGGATACGACGCTCCAGCGTGATGGTCAGGACATCGCCTGGCTTAACCGAATCCGCAGCCTGGCTGGTCTTGTCGCCATTGATGCGCACGCGGCCCGCCTGGGCGAGTTTCGCGCCCAGCGAACGCGATTTCACCGCGCGCGAAAAGAACAGCCATTTGTCGATACGCTGACGACCGTCGGCGGGCATCGACCCTGCAGCCTACTTCTTGAGCTGGAGCTGGTCGCGCAGCGCGGCGAGCTTGGCGAAGGGCGAGTCGGGATCGACACGCACCGGGCGCTCCTCGCGCGGCTTGGACTGGAATGCAGGCTTGCCCTGGAACCCGCCCTTGCCGCCGCCGCGATCGTCGCGGCGGTCATGCCTGCCGCCGTCGTTGCGTCCACCCTCGGTGTTCGGCTTGCCGGACTTGCCCTTGAACTTGCTGCGATCGAAACGCTCCTTGCCGCCCGGCTCGCGTGCCGGCCTGTCGCCTTCGCGGGCCGGACGCTCGCCATCCCGGCGCGGTTGGCCGGGTGCGCCGCGCGCTTCCGCCTGGCCACCGCGCGAGCGGTTGTCATGGCGTGGACGCGGATGACGCTCGAAGCGCGCCGGGCGCCACAAAAGAATGGGCTTGGGCTCTTCGACCGGCGTTTCGGGCTGCGGCGCTGTCGCTTCGACGGCAGGCGTAGCCTCGGCAGAGGTTTCGGAAGTCACCTCCGTGGCGGCTTCTGCGCTTTCGTCATCGGGCGCAGCAACCGGCGCGGATTCCGCGACCGGTTCTTCCACGGACAATTCAGATGCCGGGGCATCAAGCGGCTCAGTCGCGACATCCGTTTCCATCGCCGTGGCCACAGAAACAGCCTCAACGTCCGGTGTTGCTTCCGCAGTTTCCACAACAGCCGCATCGCCTTCGGGCTCAGCAGCAGCAATCACCGCCGCGACCTCACCTTCCGGCTCGGCAGTCTCAGCCGCCGGCACTTCGGTTTCCGGCGTGGCGGCATCGGCCTCCAGCGCAGCATTGGCTTCGTCGGCGACGGCCTTTGCAGCAGCCTCCTGCGCTTCGATCTTTGCGGCGGCTGCCTTTTCGGCGGCTTCGCGCGTGGCGGTGTCCAGCGCTTCCAGCCGCGCCTTGACCTCGACGGCCGGCTTCGGCTCGGCGCGGTAGCCGAGGCCCTTCAGGATTTCCTCGATGTCGTCGGCGGTGGCGCCGAGGATCGACATCATCGCCGGCGTCACCAGGAAGGCGCTCCCGTCGAAGGCGCCATCGGGCCGCGCGCCGATGCCGGCCTTCCAGGCAAGGGCGGGACGAATGAGATCGGCCAAGCGTTCAAGTATGTCGACGCGCACGGCGCGGCGGCCGAGATTGCGGAAACCGGCAAGCTTGTAGAACGCCTTGTCGAACGTCTGGTCGATGACGACCGAGGTGCGGCCGGCAGCCAGCGCGTGAACCACATCGCCAAAGCCCGGCTTGTCCTTGCCGTCGTTCTTCAGCGCCCACAAGAGCGTCACCAGCCCGGCAGGACCGGGCTTCAGCAGCGACGGCACGAAGACATGGTAGGCGCCGAAGCGCACGCCGAGGCGGCGCAGGCCGGCGCGGCCTTCCTGATCGAGCGTCTTGATGTCGTCGGCGATATCGCGGCGATTGATCAGCCCGAAATTCTCGACGAGCTGGAAGGCGATGCCGCGCGCGATGCCGGAAAGCTGCTCGGCGTTCTTCAGGTCGAGCAGCGGCTTGAGCAGCGTGTCGATCTGGAAATTGACGAAGCGTTCGGCGCGTGCGGCGACCTTGTCGCGCGCCGGGCCGGTCAGTTGCTCGTCGGCAAGCAGGATGACGCGTGGACGCAGCGCGTCGTCGGTCGACACCAGCGTGCCGATCGGCGCGCCGATCCAGCGCAGCGTGCCGTCGGAACCAAGCGCGAGATCGCCATTGGCGCAGGCCGAGAAGCGCTCGGCACGCGTTTCGAACTCGACGCCGAGCGCCTTTTGCGCTGCCGCCTTGATGGCCTTGCCGTCTTCACCGGCCGCACTCTGGTCGGCGGTGAAACGGAACCCCTGCAATTCCCCGACATGGTGGCCTTCGACGAGGACCGTTCCGGTTGGGCTTATTTCGGCTTCAAGCATTGTATTTTCTCTAAGGCGGCGCATGAGGACGGAAGTCCTGCGGTCTACGAAGCGTTTCGTCAACCGTTCATGCAGCGCATCCGACAATCTGTCTTCGATTTCCCGCGTCTTTTCCTGCCAATGGGCCGGATCGGCAAGCCAGCCAGGCCGATTGGAAACATAGGTCCACGTCCGTATTTGGGCGATGCGGTGCGAAAGCGTGTCGATATCGCCCTCGGTCGAGTCGGCGCGGCGCACCTGCTCGGCCATGTAATTTTCATCGACATGGCCTCGATCGGCGATGTCGACGAAGATCGAGGAAATGAGATCGGCATGCTGCGCCGGCGCGATGCGGCGATAGTCCGGCAGCGCGCAGACTTCCCACAGCAGCGCGACGCGGTCGCGGCTGGTCACCAGGGCACGGATGTCGGGATCCTTCGACAATTGCTCCAGCGCCTGCGCGTCCACCGCCGGCAAGGCGCGCGTCAGGCCTTCGACGGGCGCTGTCGTCTCGATCGAACGCTTGAGCGCGTCAAGGCTGGAAAAATCGAACTGCGACGTGCGCCACTGCAGCACCTTCACCGGGTCGAACTCATGCCCCTCGATCTTCTCGATCAATTCGTCGGAGAGCGGATCGACCTGGCCGGTGACGCCGAAGGTGCCGTCACGCAGATGCCGTCCGGCGCGGCCGGCGATCTGGCCAAGTTCGGCAGCGGTAAGATCGCGAAACTGGAAACCGTCGAATTTGCGGTTCTGGGCGAAGGCGACATGATCGAGATCGAGATTGAGGCCCATGCCGATGGCATCGGTTGCGATGAGATAATCGACATCGCCGGACTGATAGAGCGCCACCTGCGCGTTTCTGGTACGCGGGCTGAGCGCGCCGAGCACGACGGCGGCCCCGCCGCGCTGGCGCCGGATCAGCTCGGCAATGGCATAGACCTCGTCGGCCGAGAAGGCGACGATGGCCGAACGCCGGGGAAGACGGGTCAGCTTCTTGGAACCGGCATAGGCGAGATGCGACAGCCGCGGGCGCGTTACGACGGAGACTCCCCGCAGCAGCCGCTCCAGAATGCCGCGCATGGTGGCAGCGCCCAGCAGCAGCGTCTCCTGCCGGCCCCTGAGATGCAGGATGCGGTCGGTGAAGATGTGGCCGCGCTCAAGATCGCCGGCAAGCTGTACCTCATCGATAGCGACGAAGGCGGCGTTGGTCTCGCGCGGCATCGCCTCGACGGTGCAGACTGAATATTTGGCTCCCGGCGGCAGGATCTTTTCCTCGCCGGTGACGAGCGCGACCTTGTGCGCCCCGACCTTTTCGCAGACGCGGCCATAGACCTCGCGCGCCAGCAGCCGGAGCGGCAGGCCGATGATGCCGCTTTCATGCGCTACCATGCGCTCGATCGCCAGATGCGTCTTGCCGGTGTTGGTCGGACCGAGCACGGCCGTCACGTCGCGGCCGGAAAGCACGAGCGGGTCATTCTGTTTGGGATGAATGTTCATCGGCGGCGGTGGCGGCCTTTCTGGCGCGGTTTGTCGCGAAAGACCCGACTGGCCGGCTATCGCGGCAATTTCCGGGCAAGCACGTTCGTTTCGACAGATAGGCACTTGGGCGCGGAAACGAAAGCCTGAATTTTCGCGAAAATTAAGAGGTGGAACGAGTCTGGAACGAATCGGCTACGAATCGCTGACTCCAGCAGATTCAGCTTTTGTTCACCCCCACATGTAGCCTGACTCCCGGCGAATCTCACCACATGCTGAATCGCTGATATTTGCCGAACGCGAGATTCGCTCCCTAGCGTTAACTTTTGGCCGGGCGGACACCATCGGAAACGATTAACATATTGAAAATGCTACATTTTACAGAATTCTTCCTCGAGAACAGCAGACGTCACGCATTCCGAAATTAACGTTCCGGCCAAACACGGAACGAATCAGCGACGAATCACTGATTTAGCCGGATTCATGGTTTGTTCGACGCAACATGTAGGACTTGACAGGGTTTCGGCATCCAGATGCAGGAGGGCGCATTCACCCGATTACGCCTTTTTCGCTACTGTTGTTAACCTTTGCCCGGCGCAGCACTTCCCTGGCCGAAGGCGCGGCTCGCGCCTTAAGGCTTTCGTAAAAATGCTTAAGCGGAAATGACCGCGGAGAGCCCCGCGGCGAGCATTTCCGTTAACGTTCCGCTCAAAGGAAGAACGAAGCAGCGACGAATCGCTGATGGAGCTTGTTTCCCGGTTTGTTCACCACAGCATATGGTGAGGCTTGCGCGACGAGGCACAATTATCCCCTGTCGACGTCAATCCGGTAGGCCGGCCAGGAATTGGGAATTAACCAAAATGCCCCGTTCCGGCACAGCTTTGCAAACGCGGAGCCTGACCCAACGTAAATAGCTGTGACAATCGTTGAAGTGGCAGGCCCCACCGCGTGTCTCGCCATTGCGTTGTGCCCGATTTCGTGAATCTCTAGGCCATTGGTACTAGGAGGGTATTACCATGTCCAAACGTCTCTTCGCCGAGTTTCTCGGTACTTTCTGGCTTGTCTTCGGTGGCTGCGGCAGCGCCGTTATTGCCGCCGCTTTCCCCGATCTCGGTATTGGTTTTCTTGGCGTTGCGTTTGCGTTCGGTCTGACGGTTCTCACCATGGCTTATGCCGTGGGCGGGATTTCCGGCGGCCACTTCAATCCGGCCGTGTCCGTCGGCCTCACCGTGGCCGGGCGCCTGCCGGCCAAGGACCTCGTGCCCTATGTCATCGCCCAGGTCATCGGTGCCATCGTCGCCTCGGCAATCCTGTATTTCATCGCCAGCGGCAAGGCGGATTTCTCGCTTTCCGGCGGCTTTGCATCGAACGGCTATGGCGAGCATTCGCCGGGCGGCTATTCGATGGGTGCAGCACTCGTCGCCGAAATCGTGCTGACCTTCATGTTCCTGATGATCATCCTCGGCGTCACGACGAAACGCGTTCCGGCCGGCTTCGCACCGATCGCCATCGGCCTGGCGCTGACCCTGATCCACCTGATCTCGATCCCGGTGACCAACACCTCGGTCAACCCGGCCCGCTCCACCGGCCCGGCACTGTTCGTCGGCGGCTGGGCGCTGCAGCAGCTCTGGCTGTTCTGGGTCGCCCCGATCGTCGGCGCCATCCTCGCCGGCATCGCCCACAAGTCGCTGTTCGGCGACGAGTGATTTTTGCGGCAGATCAAACGGAAACGGCGCCCTCGGGCGCCGTTTTGTTTTTGCCAACATCAACGACCGTCATCCCGGAAGCTGATCGAAGCAAAGCGAAGATCGGCTATCCGGGACCCATTCCGTGGCATCGCAAGGTTCCAGGATGGGTCCCGGCTCTGCCTTCGCTTTGCTCAGTTGGCCGGGATGACGCCGCTTAGCTGCGCTCACTGCCGGGGACAGTTACTTAGCCCTCACACGAAATATTGCCCGCCATTGGCCGTAATCGTCGAGCCGGTGATGAAGCCGGCATCGTCGGACGCCAGGAACACCACGCAGCGCGCGATCTCGGCAGCCTCCCCGAGCCGGCCGACCGGGATCTGCGCAATAATCGACTCGCGCACCTTTTCCGGCACCGCCATGACCATGTCGGTCCCGATATAGCCGGGGCAGATGGCGTTGACGGTGATGCCGGCGCGCGCGCCTTCCTGTGCCAGCGCCTTGGTGAAGCCGATGTCACCGGCCTTGGCCGCAGAATAGTTGGCCTGCGCGAACTGGCCCTTCTGGCCGTTGATCGAGGAAATGGTAATGACGCGACCGAACTTACGCTCACGCATGCCGTTCCACAGCGGATGCGTCATGTTGAAGACGCCGTTGAGGTTGGTTTCCATCACCTCGCGCCACTGGTCGCGCGTCATCTTGTGGAAGGGCGCGTCCCGCGTGATGCCAGCATTGTTTACCAGCACATCGACCGGACCGAGATCGGCCTCGACCTGTTTGATGCCGGCCTCGCAGGCGTCGTAGTCGGCGACCGACCATTTGTAGGTCTTGATGCCGGTGTCGGCGGTGAATTTCTGCGCCGCCTCGTCATTGCCGGCATAATTGGCGGCAACCTTGTAGCCGGCATTCTTCAGCGCGACGGCGATCGCCGCCCCGATGCCACGCGATCCCCCGGTGACGAGTGCTGTTCTGGTCATGAAGTGCTCCTCCTCTTATTTTTATGGGAGTAGGGGAATAGGGGAGTAAGGCAGTAGGGAAACAAGCGAGGGGTGACATGCACTCCGAGGCTAATCGCGACTGTTTCTTCCACCTACTCCCCTACTGCCCTATTCCCTTATTCCCCTAAATCGCTTCCACACACATCGCCACGCCCATTCCGCCGCCGATGCACAGCGTGGCGAGGCCCTTCTTGGCGCCGCGGCGCTTCATTTCGAAGACCAGCGTGTTGAAGATGCGCGCGCCCGAAGCGCCGATCGGATGGCCGATAGCGATGGCGCCGCCATTGACGTTGACAATGGCCGGATCCCAGCCAAGACCCTTATTGACCGCGCAGGCCTGGGCAGCGAAAGCCTCGTTGGCTTCGACGAGGTCGAGATCGGCCACCGACCAGCCGGCCTTTTCCAGCGCCTTCTTCGATGCCGGGATCGGGCCTGTGCCCATAATCTGCGGATCGACGCCGGCGGTTGCCCAGGAGACGATGCGGGCAAGCGGGGTGATGCCGCGCCTCTCGGCTTCGGCCTCGGTCATCAGCACGGCTGCGGCCGCGCCATCATTGAGGCCGGATGCGTTGGCGGCAGTCACCGTGCCGTCCTTGTCGAAGGCGGGTTTAAGCTTCTGCATCGCGTCGATCGTCGCGCCGATGCGGATATATTCGTCCTGGTCGACGATGGTGTCGCCCTTGCGGCTCTTGACGGTGAAGGCGACGATCTCGTCCTTGAATTTTCCCGCTTTCTGCGCCGCCTCGGCCTTGTTCTGCGAGGCGAGCGCGAATTCGTCCTGATCGTCGCGGGTGATCTGGAACTGGCGTGCGACATTCTCGGCGGTGTTGCCCATGTGATAGCCGTTGAAGGCGTCCCACAGACCGTCCTTGATCATCGTATCGATGAGTTTGAGGTCGCCCATCTTGGTACCGGCGCGCAGATGCTGGCAATGCGTGGACAGCGACATCGATTCCTGGCCGCCGGCAACGATGATCTTGGCGTCACCCGTCGCGATCTGCTGCATGCCGAGCGCGATGGCGCGCAGGCCCGAGCCGCAGACCTGATTGAGGCCCCAGGCGGTGGTTTCAATGGGCAGGCCGGCGGCGATGGAGGCCTGCCGCGCCGGGTTCTGCCCCTGCCCCGCCGTCAGAACCTGACCGAGGATGACTTCATCGACTTCAGCCGCCTCCACACCGGCACGCGCCAGCACTTCCTTGACGACTACCGCGCCCAGTTCATGGGCCGGCGTGTTGGCGAATGAGCCGTTGAAGGAACCGACCGCGGTGCGGGCGGCGCTGGCGATGACGATGGAATTAGAGGCGGGCATTTCACTCTCCAGAACAGTTAGGGCGTGACCGAAGACGGTCTCCTCAAGGGCTTTTCTTGCCCGTTAAAGAACCCGAGTCAAACTGGAAATCGATTGGTCAGGATTGCTGCCGCAATAAAACGCCGCCAAAAAATCACCCTATGCTGCGCAGCATTTGCGGGCAAATTTCCCGCACTGCACAAAGCGCTTGGAATTGCAGACGTTTTGCGCATATCCTCGCCATGGCGCAATCGTTACCGGCTGCATACTTCGCGTTCCGGTCCCTGGGGAGGAATTTGATGCCCGCAAAAGACGATCCGGTCGTGATCAAGAAATACGCCAACCGCCGCCTCTACAACACTGGCACCAGCACCTATGTGACGCTCGAGGACCTGGCCGAGATGGTCAAGAAGGGCGAGGAATTCACCGTGCAGGACGCCAAGACCGGCGAGGACATCACCCACCCGGTGCTGACGCAGATCATTTTCGAGCTGGAGAACAAGGACGGGCAGAACATGCTGCCGATCCCGTTCCTGCGCCAGCTCATCGCTTTCTATGGCGACCAGATGCAGATGATCGTGCCGAGCTTCCTCGAACAATCGATGGTGGCCTTCGCCAAGGAGCAGGAGCGCTTTCGCGAGCAGATGAAAACCTCCCTCGGCAAGTCGCCGGTGGAGATGATGAAGCTTGCGCCGATGAAGGCGCTGGAAGAGCAGACGCGCCGCAACATGGAAATGTTCCAGAACGCCATGCGCCTGTTCACCCCCTTCCCGCAGGGCGGCACGGCATCTGCACCCGCCGAGCCGGTAAAGCAGGAAAGTTCCGAAAAGCCGGGCGACCTTCAGGAACTGAAGGAACAGATCGCCGCCATGCAGCGGAAAATAGATTCTATGGGGTGAGGAGCGGTCGCCACAGGCGATCAATCGACAACGATTTGTCGATTGAAGCGACGAACGCCCGGAGCCCTAGCGAAGGGCCGGGGTAGCGGTGACGTTTCCGAAGCGTGCGAACCGCCGGAGGCCTGATCATTTCAGCTTTTGATGGAAACAGCCCCTCACCCTTACCCTCTCCCCGTGAAGGACGGGGAGAGGGGGTCGTCAGCGCTGCGGCTAGCCTCCTTCCCTTCACGCCCTTCCCGCTCTCCTCGCCCGCGACCAGCCCCAATCCAACACCAGCATCACCACCAGCGAAGCCCCGACCAGCGGAAACACCACCCCTCCAACGGCAAGGATCGCAATCAGGCCACGAAACACCCGACTGTCCGAAGGCATCGGCGGCACGCCGAGCGAGCCTTGCGGGCGGCGCTTCCACCACATCACGCCCGCCGAAACCGCAAGTGCAACGATGGCGATGCAGGCTGCGAGCAGCACAAGCTGATTGGCGAGGCCGAATTGCTGCCCCATGTGAACATTGATCCCCCATTCCAGCTATTTGCCGAGTAGCCCGTAATCGGCATAGCTCATGTCGATCAACGGCTTGCCCGTATACTGGTCGAGGTGAACCACCCGCTGCTGCGCCACGTCGTCGGGATAGACCGAGCCGGTAAAGACGCCGGTCGGTGTCGACGGAATGTTGACGGCATAGCCGCGGTGCAGGCCGAGCCGGTCGAACGTCGAAACCGCGTCATCCAGGCTGATCGGGGCGGCACCGTGATGACCGGCAGGCGACTCCGGGACCTGCGCCTGCTCGAGCGACCATGATGTCTTGGCGACATGATCGAGATGTTCGTCCGACATAGGCACCGCGATCCGCACGCCGGCAGGGTAGCCGAAATTGTTGCCGTTGGCCCACTCATTGACCTTGCCGCCCCAGACGCCAGACCAGGGCATGCCGGTGACCGCCAGAAAGACGATGAAGAAGCCGACGAAAACGCCGGTGACGGCATGGGTATCGCGCCAGAACACCCGCTTCTTCGGCGTTCCGCGCACGCTCAGGACACCGCCCGTCTGCCGCCGCGGCCACCAGAGATAGATGCCGGTGCCGACAAGCAGGATCGACCAGCCGGCAGCGATCTCGATCACCATGCGGGCGGTTGGACCGAAATATTTCAGGCTGTGCAGATAGCGGATGGTCCACATCACCGTGCCGCGATCGGGGAGTGAGCCGAGCACCTTGCCGTCGTACGGGTTCACATAGACCGCCAGCTTGCCTTCTGACGGCGTGTTGACGGTGATCTCGGCCGATGCATCAGGCGAGCCGGGGTCGGTGAATTTAAGGGCAGCGCCCGGATGCGCGGCCAGTGCTGCGGCCACCATCGCCGAGGGCGCAACCTTGCCACTCTCCTGAATTTCGACACGCTTGAGGTCAGCGTGAATCAGGGCGTCCAGTTCGTCCCGGAACAGATAGAGCGCGCCGGTGACGGCCAGCGTAATCATGAAGGGCAGGACCAGCAGGCCTGCATAGAAATGCCAGCGCCAGACGGCGCGGTAGAGGTCGGACGCGGATTGCGCGGCAATGCCAGCACTTTCCCGCCCGATGGTCAGATCGGACATGGGTATCTCCATAGGCGTGAAATATCGAACGGCCTGTCAGGCCGGTTTCGTATCGTTCGACGTCACATGGAGAGTGGTGGTGCCCGGGCTTCTGCGAGAAGGCCCCGCAAGGCCGGTTGGAAAACGCCGGCTGGCTCGAAACGAACCGTATTCGTATCTTTCGGCGCGGCATAGGCAAAGACCGCGAGTTCACCGAGAACCGCCGGCGTGGCGGTCGCAGCAAGCTGGCAGAGCGTCGCGCAAGGACACTGGAACGCCTTGTCCACCGGCGAGCCGCCGGGCTCTTTCGCGGCGGTAGAGATCGTGCCGTCCGAAGCGCAGATGACATGCAAGGGATCGAGCGCCGAAGCGGCCATGGCCCCTTGCGAGAAACCGGCAATCAGCCCCTGAAGCAACAGCATGTAGCCGATCAGCGCAGCGATTGCGCCGACCGACAGCCTGTCCTTCAGTAGGTGCCGCATGAACTTCATGCAGCGTCAATGACATGCCCGCGCCGCGAAGTCACTGCGGCGCGATGTGCCGGGCCAGAGCCCTCACCAGCCCAGCGCCAGCCCGTCCTTGCGCGGGTCAGAGCCGCCGATCAGGAAGCCGTTCTTGTCGTCGATGACGATGACCTGTCCGCCGCCATGCGGCTTGGCCGCGTCGCGCAGCGTGTGGCCTTTATCAGTCAGCGTCTCGCGCACGTCCGCCGAGATCCCGGCCTCGGCCTCAAGCACGCCATCCTCGGCCCAGAACAGCCGCGCGTGATCCAGCGCTTCCTGCGGGTCCATGCCGTGATCGGCAAGGTTGGAGAAGACATGAGCGTGGCCCATCGGCTGATAGGCACCACCCATGACGCCGAACGAAACAGCCGCCTTGCCATCCTTCAGCGCCATCGCCGGAATGATGGTGTGCATGGGCCGCTTGCGCGGGCCGAGCTCGTTGGGATGGCCCTCTTCCAGCGAGAAGCAGGCGCCGCGATTCTGCAGCGCGATGCCGGACTTTTGGGTCACGATCTTGGAGCCGAAACTGTCGTAGACCGAGTTGATGAAGGACACGGCGCGACGGTCGCGGTCGACCACAGTGAGATAGACCGTGTCGGAGGCAGGCGTCTTTGGCAGCACGATCTTTGCGTTGCGCCGCGCCGGATCGATTCCTTCGGCAAGTGCAGCGGTATAGGTGTCCGAGAGAAGCTGCGCCGGCGTGACCGCCATCGACTTCGGATCGGCCACCAGATGGTCGCGCACCGAATAGGCCAGCCGCGCCGCCTCGATCTCGAGATGATAGCGCTCGGCACTGTCGGGAGCGAGCCTGCCGGTGCCGACCTTGGCCATCAAATTGAGCAGGATGAGCGCGGTGATGCCCTGCCCGTTCGGCGGGATTTCGAGGACGTCGTAGCCGCCATAGCGGGTCGAGATCAGCTCGACCCAATCGGCGGAGGTGGCGGCAAGATCGTCTTCGGTCATGAAGCCGCCCTTGGCGCGGATCGTGGCGGCGATTTCAGCGGCGATCTCGCCTTCGTAGAAAGCTTTCGCGCCTTGCGTGGCGATCTTGCGCAACGTTGCCGCCAGCGCCGGCACCTTGTGGCGCGTGCCGAGAGCAGGCGCCTTGCCGTCGACCAGATAGTGCCGGGCGGCACCCTCGTCTGTCGCGAGTTCCTCGACGACACCCGCCCAGTCCGAGGCGACGCGCGGATGCACCGCATAGCCGTTCTCGGCATAGCCGATCGCGTCCGCAAACAGGCGCTCGAAGGAGAGCTTGCCAAAGCGGGCATGCAGCGTTTCCCATGCGTTCACCGCACCCGGCACCGTCACCGAATGCGGTCCGCTTTCCGGCACGGCGCTGTAGCCGAGATCGCGCAAGCGCGCGGCATCGGCGCCAGCAGGCGCGCGGCCGGAGCCGTTCAAGCCATGAATCGAACCATCTGGCTCAGCGAGGATAACAAAACAGTCGCCGCCTATGCCGGTCATATGCGGCTCGACCACCGTCAGTGTTGCGGAGGCGGCGATGGCCGCATCGACGGCATTGCCGCCTTCCTTCAGCACGGCGATTGCCGCGGCAGTTGCCAACGGGTGCGAGGTCGCGGCCATGCCGTTTTCCGCGTAGACGGGCGAGCGCCCCGGCACATCGAATCTTCTCAAGCGTCAATCCCCTCTTTGCGGCTGGTCATGGCCGGTTTGGTAAAACAGCTTCTTTTCCGGAAGGCATACAAATTTCACGTCCCGCCGCATAAAAGCAATGGGCCAAATCGGCCTCACAGGAGAAACCATGCCAAGCCTGACACTCGCCAAAGCCAATGAAATCACCGAAGCAGCCTTTGCCAAGGCGAAAGAAGCCAATCTCAAGCCGCTTGGCATCGTCGTGTTCGATGCCGGCGGGCACGTCATCGCTTTCCAGAAGCAGGACGGCGCATCGTTTTTGCGATTCGAGATCGCGTCCGGCAAGGCCTATGGCGCGCTGGCGGTAGGCGCAGGCTCGCGCCGGGTCGAGGCGATGGCCAAGGAGCGTCCGCATTTCATGCAGGGCCTGTCCGGCGTTTCCGGCGGCAAGGTCGTGCCGGTTGCCGGCGGCGTGCTGATCCGCTCGCAGGGCGAGGTCATCGGCGCGGTCGGCGTTTCCGGCGACACCTCCGACAATGACGAGCTGGTGGCCATCGCCGGCATTCAGGCCGCTGGTTTCGAAGCCGACGGCGGCTGATCTTAGCCCCACATCTTGAGCCGCTGCGACCACTTCCCAACTTGCACGGCTTTCGCTAAAAGGCGCTCCAACGCAACAATCCCAGGTTCGGCTCGTCTTGCCTTTGTAATTCCGGTCTCGTCAGTTCCACCAGAAACGCGGCATGGCGCAGGCCTGTCGCAATCGCGAATTTGCGTGTTCTTCAGGTGGCGGATCGAGACCGGGATGGCATGGCTGGACCGCCGCCGGTGTCATCGCCGCCGGCTCGTCCTTGATCCGCACCCGACTTCTGCCAAACCGTGCCTCGCCTGAGGCTCTCCGACACCGCCGTCTTGAGGAACTTCCGACCAGGAAGATCAAGCCGGCATGTCAGCCCTCCTCTGCGTCCAATGGACCATCATCTCCCAAACCGCCCCGCAACCCTGGCTCCCATGCCGCCGATGCGGCGGCATCAGGCCTTTCAGCAGTTCCGGCAAGGCGCGGGTCAACGCCAATGGCAAGCGCATCGACGCGTGGCTGATCTATCGCTGCGTCGATTGCGACGGCACCTGGAACCGCTCACTGCTGGAACGCCGCAATGTCCGCTCGATCGATCCGGACCTGCTGCATGCGCTGCGCACGAACGATCCCGAATGGACAGCGCGTCTGGCCTTCGATCTCGACGATCTGCGCCGCAGCGCCGAGCGGGTCGAAGAGTTCGGCGATGTCGAAGTTCGAAAGAGCGTTGTCTCAGGCGATCTCTACTCGGTAGCGAAAATGGAAATCCATCTCACTGCGCCGTCCAAAACCAGCTTGCGCGTCGACCGCCTTCTTGCGAGCGAACTCGGCCTGTCGCGAAGCCGCATCCAGGCATTGCATGACAAGGGGCGCCTGAGCGCCTCGACGGACAGGCAGTTCATGCGCCGCCCGGCAAAGGATGGGATGCGCATTGCCGTCGACCTGTCGGCCGAAAGCGACGGTCCGCTTATCGCGATGACGACTTCCGGTGTCGACAGCAGCTGAACGGGTCAGCTCAGATTGACGTCACGCCCTGCCGAGCGCAGCGAGACCGAGAAGCCGCCAAGCACGTCGATCAGCGCGATCACCATCAGCGTGAAGAAGACGGGATGCGCCGCACTCCTGACCAGCAGGAACTCGACCAGAAAGGCGACGAAGACGAAGGTCGACAGCAGGTGATCAACGATCGAGGCATTGGAGGTGCGGGTCGATTTCATCATCTCGACGAAGAGCAGAAGCAGCGCCACCACGATCAGCAAATCGCCGACCGTCATCGTCCAGATGCCGCCCGACATCATCGACACGGAAAACATCTCAGTGGCGAAGGGATCGCCTGTGCCCGTTCCGAACAGGCCGGCTAGGCCAAGATTGAACAGGATGAAGGGGATGATCAGCAGCGGCACAAGGGACAGCATCTATTCTCTTCTCTCGCAAAAGATGGCGAAGTGCGTTGATTGGTTATCACATGGCCGAACCGAACGCCCGACAAACGAAAAAGGACCGGCGCGCGGCCAGTCCCTTGATCGTTCCACCGCATAACGGCGCGAGGAAGGCTTCTCAGCTTTCCTTGGGCGTCAGAACCTGGCGACCGCGATACATGCCGGTCTTCAGGTCGATGTGGTGCGGACGGCGCATTTCGCCCGAGTTCTTGTCTTCGACATAGGTCGGAGCCTTCAGCGCATCCGCCGAACGGCGCATGCCGCGCTTGGAAGGCGAGGTCTTTCGTTTTGGCACAGCCATGGAATTGCTCCATCCATCGTAAAAGCCCCGACTGCCCTCGCTAAAGGGCCGCACGTAACAGGCCGTAATCTGAGATAAGTGGCGTGCCTATACACGGCAAAGCGGGGGTTGACCAGCACCGCGGCGAATTTTTTTCAATCTCGCTCAGTCGACGCAGCCGACATAGGCGCCGGACCGCGAGGCCCGCCGCTGGACGAGGTTGGCGAGCCGCTTCAAACCGGCACCGGCTTTCGCCGGATTGCGGTCGATGGGATTGGGTAGCGTCACCGCCAGCAGCGCCGCCTGCCGTGCCGTCAGCTGCTTGGCCGGGATGCCGAAATGGTGCTGGGCGGCTGCCTCGATGCCATAGATGCCCGGTCCCCATTCAGCGATGTTGAGATAGATCTCCATGATCCGCTTCTTCGACAGGACAGCGTCGAAATAGACCGCCAGCGGCACCTCCAGCCCCTTGCGGATCATCGAGCGCCCTTGCCAGAGATAAAGGTTCTTCACCGTCTGCATGGGAATGGTCGATGCCCCGCGCGTCGCCTCGCCGGACAGCGCATCGTCGATCACCAGGCGCAGTTCACCCCAGTCGATGCCCCGGTGCGAGCAGAACTGGCCGTCTTCCGACATGATGACGGAGTGCGCCAGCACCGGCGCGACATCGTCGATCGAAACCCAGCGGCGGTCGTAGCCCGAGAAAGTCGCCAGATCCTTCAGCATCAGCGTCGAGACCGGATGCACGAAGGGCAGCATATAGAGAAACGTCAGCACGGCGGGAATCAGCGCAAGGGTGATGGCGGCGAGAACGGCGCGGCGAACCCACACGCGCATATCGCCGAGCGATCTTGCCTTCCGCCTCGGTGCCATTTCGAGCCCCCGCGTCTCGGGATCGATTATTGGTTCGTCCAAGCCTTCTGTCCCTCAGCGCTCCTTGCCTTCGGCATAATGGCGCTTGGCCGGCAGCGCAATGTCTCAATGCGACGAACTTGACCGCGGCTGCGATTGCCGTAAACCGTGGCGGCCATGATCGAGGAAGAAACCTTGCCCTTCGAAGCCCACCTTGAGTTGCGCGCCCAGTCTGTCGAGGCGCTGTTGCGACGCCTGCTCGACGAGCGCATCCTGCCCGGCGAGATTGTCCGGCCAGGCACGCTGCTGGCTGCCATGCGCCATGGCGTGCTCAACGGCGGCAAGCGCCTGCGGCCCTTTCTGGTGCTGGAAAGTGCAGCCCTTTTCGACGCTGACGGCGAGGCCGCACTGCGTGTCGCCGCAGCGCTCGAATGCGTACACTGCTACTCACTGATCCATGATGACCTGCCGGCGATGGACGACGATGATTTGCGCCGCGGTCAGCCCACAGTGCACCGCGCCTTCGACGAAGCCAGCGCCGTTCTGGCCGGCGACAGCCTCTTGACCTACGCCTTCGACATCATCGCCGATGAAGCAACCGAACTGCCGGCGCAGCGTAAGCTCGACCTCGTGCTCGGCCTTTCGCGGGCAGCCGGCATCGGTGGCATGGCCGGCGGCCAGGCGCTCGACCTCGAAGCCGAGCGCAAGCGTCCCGACGAGACCGGCATCATCACGCTTCAGGCGATGAAGACCGGCGCGCTGATCCGCTATGGCTGCGAAGCCGGTGCTATCCTTGCCGGTGCTGCACCCACCGATCGCGAGCGGCTTGCCGAATTCGGCTCGGCCATCGGCCTTGCCTTCCAGCTTGCAGACGACCTGCTCGACCTGACCTCCAACGCCGAGACCATGGGCAAGGCGACCGGCAAGGACGCCGCCGCCGGCAAGGCGACGCTGGTCGGACTGCATGGCGCGAACTGGGCCCAGGACCAGCTGCACGGCCTGGTGGAACAGGCGCACCTTCTGCTTGAACCTTATGGCGAGCGCGCAACTCTCTTGAAAGATGCGGCCAGCTTCGTCGCCAACCGGCGCAACTAGGGTATGTGGATATTCACGCCATGACGACCTGCAAACGGTAATTTTCTGCGCTTCCGGTGCTCATGGACCCAAATGTCCACTCCGCTCCGGTTCTCGAAAACCACCATTTTCGGTTCGTCCTGACCTGAATCTGCACACACCCTAGCGCAACCTGCGGAAGAATCGGGAAACCTCGATCACGAAATTTTAATGTAAATCAAGCGTAATCCGGCTCTGTAAAATTGTGCGTATGTGTCCGGAGTGTGTGCGTGCCTGATTATTCGCTGTTCATCCGTTCGATACGGATCAGATATCTGTCGGGTCTGCTGATTTTCGCGCTGACCTCGGGCGCGATCTTCTACATGCTGAACAGCATGAACGACCTGCGCAACGCGATCGACCAGATCGGCGGCAACCTTACCACGCTCGGGCGTGACCTGCGCAACGCCACGACATTCTCCGAGACCGCAACCACCGCCTGGCGCGCGGAAACCCGCGCCGACCTCTCCAATGCGGCGAGCGGCCACGCCAATCGGCTGCAGGAAAAGATCGACGCACTGACCGCCGATCTCGCGGCGGTGTGGCCCGATCTTTCGACGATGACCCTGGAAGACCTCAAATCCGCTTCGGTCAATGGCGACCTGTTCTGGTCGGCGCGCGATATCGTGCGCAATCTCGGCGTGCTTGCCGGCGCGCAGAAGATCGACGAGTGGGGCAACCGCGAAATCCGCAACCAGAACGATCTTTTCGCCCAGCCGCTGCTGATCCGCGCGCGCACCTCACTCGATCGCGAGCGCGCATTCGTCGAGCAGCGCAGCGACACCTTCCTGTCCTATGCCGGACTGGCGCTGATCGCTGTGCTTGGGCTGGTTGCACTGTGGATATTCCGGCCGATGGAAACGGCGATCCGCAAGGCCTTTGCCGAGTCGGCGGAATCGCTGTTCCAGGCCGAGGCCGCCGACCGCGCCAAATCCGAATTCCTGGCCAATATGAGCCACGAAATCCGCACGCCGATGAATGGTGTTCTCGGCATGGCCGAGCTTCTGGCCAAGACCGAGCTGACGCCGCGCCAGAAGACCTTTACCGACGTGATCGTCAAATCCGGCAACGCGCTGCTGACCATCATCAACGACATCCTCGATTTTTCGAAGATCAATGCCGGCCAGCTCACGCTCGACCCCGCCCCGTTCCGGCTTTCGGAGGCGGTCGAGGACGTCGCGACGCTGGTTTCAGCCCGCGTCGCCGAAAAGAACCTCGAGCTCATCGTGCGCGTCGATCCGCGCCTGCCGGCCCATGTCGTCGGCGATGTCGGGCGCTTCCGCCAGATCATCACCAACATGCTCGGCAATGCGGTGAAGTTCACCGAGAAGGGCCACGTGCTGATCGACGTCTCCGGCATCGTCGAGGACGGCACCGTTCAATTGAAGGTTCGGGTCGAAGACACCGGCATCGGCATTCCCGCCGACAAGCTGCAAAGCGTGTTCGAGAAATTCGCGCAGGTCGACAATTCTTCCACCCGCCGCCACGAAGGCACCGGCCTCGGGCTGGCGATCGCCGCACGGCTGGTCGACCTGATGGGTGGCACGATCGGCATCGAGAGCGAAGTCGGGCGTGGCTCGGTGTTCTGGTTCACAGTGCCGCTGCCAGCGCATGAGGCCACCGCACAGACGGAGATCGTGCCCACCGACGTCACCGGCGCGCGCGTGCTGGTCATCGACGACAATCCGGTCAACCGCGACATCCTGCTCGAGCAGCTCAGAAGCTGGGGCTTCGACTGCGCCGCCGCAGAAACCGGTGCCATCGGCCTCGCCTTCCTCGACCGCGCCCACCAGCTTGGCGCGACGGTGGACTGCGTCATCCTCGACTACCAGATGCCGGGCATGAACGGCGCCGACGTCGCCAAGGCGATGTCGTCAGACAGCAGGCTCGCTTCCATTCCGGTCGTGCTGCTGACATCAGTCGACCAGGTCGATTTCGGCCGCCTCGTGCTCGACTACGGCATCGCCGCGCACCTGACCAAGCCGGCCCGTTCGGCGATACTTCTGGGCACCGTCATCGGCGCCATCCAGAAGGCGCGCACCGTGCTTGGGAAAGCGCAGTTCGTGCGCGAGGCCGCACCTGTTGTCGCAGCCGCACCCGCGCCCAAACCCGCAGCACCCGCCTTCACCGTTTTGCGCGGCTCGGCTGCCGCGACGCCCATGCAGAGTGCGGCCCAGCCCTCGGCCAATGTACCGCTCGACATCCTCGTCGCCGAGGACAACGAGGTGAACCAGCTCGTCTTCGGCCAGATCCTCGACGGTCTCGGCCTATCCTACCGGATCGCAGCCAATGGCCGTACCGCGGTGGAGATGTACCGCACCTTCAGCCCGCGCCTGATCCTGATGGACGTGTCGATGCCGGAGATGAACGGCTATGAGGCCACGCGCGCCATACGCAGCATCGAAGCGGCAATAGGCGCGCATACGCCGATCATCGGCGTCACCGCGCATGCGCTGAAGGGTGACCGCGAGAAATGCATCGAGGCCGGCATGGACGATTACCTGCCCAAGCCGATTTCGCCCGACCGCCTCGGCACCAAGATCGGCGCGTGGCTCAGCGAAACGACGGAGCTCGCGCGGACGGCCTAGCGCCTGTTACGGCCCGTCCTGAATCGTAACGACCTTGGCATCGAAAGCCTTGCAGGCGCTGTCCTTGCAGATGCCGTTCATCCAGACCTGGCCGTCGCCGAACATGATGCCCTGATAGTTCACGAACAGGTCTTCATATTTCTGGTCCTCGACCACCTTGGCGATCTTCGGCGTGAAGATGGCGTCGTAGTGAGTGATGAAATCCTTCGCGGATTTGATCTCCGTCGCCTTGCCTTTGATGTTCACATTGATCGGATAACTGACCAGCGCAGCAACCGTCTTGGCGTCCTTGTCCTTGACGCCCTGCTGCAGGGCCTTGATCGCGGTTTCATACTGGACGTGGTTGCCGAGTGCGTCGTCGATCTCCTGATTTGTCGTCTTCGAGTCCTGTGCGAAAGCTGTCAGCGAAAACGGCGTCATGAGAGCTGTCAGACCCGCAGCCAGAACAATGGATCGCATTCCTGTCATTTTCATCCTCGTCAAAAGCGCAGGCAGCCCCGCAGACATGGCAGCCTAAACCGAACCTGTTCGCGGACTCAATTCAAACCCACGAACATCCCTCTTCCTCGAAGGAACAGCGTTAACGCTCGAAAAAGGCAATAAGCTGTCAGGGCCTTTTAATAGCCACGAGGCGCTCCCGCAGCGGCGCGGCTGTCCATCGCACCGTAATAGCGAGCCCCGCCGCCCTTCTCGATTTCGGCCAGGCTCTTGCCGCCGATGAGTATTCCGGCGGCCTGCCCCCATATCGTCCAGTCCGGGTCGATATCGACATCGTGCCCCATGCCGGTGAGCAGCCGCCGCGTGTCGGGCGACAGCGCATAGGGCTCCATATAGACCTTGTCCGGCAGCCACTGGTGGTGGATGCGCGGCGCGTCGATCGCTTCCTGGATGTTCATGCCGTGGTCGATGATGTTGACGATCGCTTCCAGCGTAATCGTGATGATGCGCGCGCCGCCAGGGCTGCCGATGACCATGAACGGCTTGCCGTCCTTCGAGACGATGGTCGGGCTCATCGAGGACAGCGGCGTCTTCTTCGGCTCGATCGCATTGGCTTCGCCCTGCACCAGCCCGTAGAGATTGGGTACCCCCGGCTTGGCTGTGAAATCGTCCATCTCGTTGTTGAGCAGGATGCCAGTGCCCGGCGCCACCACGCCGGCGCCGAAGGAGCCGTTGAGCGTGTAGGTGACGGCGACCGCATTGCCCTCGTCGTCGACGATGGAGTAATGCGTCGTCTCGTTGCTCTCGCCAAAACCTTCCGGCTTCAGATCCTGCGAAACGCCGGCCTTGAACGGACTGATCTTGCCGCGGATTTCCTTGGCGTAATTCTTGTCGAGCAGCTTCTCGACCGGGTTTTTCACGAAGTCGGGATCGCCCAGCGCCGTGTTGCGGTCGACATAGGCATGGCGCATCGCCTCGATCATGACATGCGTCGTGTCGGCAGAACCGTAACCGAGATAGGAAAGCGGATAGCCTTCCAGCACGTTGAGGATTTCGCAGATGATGACCCCGCCCGAGCTCGGCGGTGGCGACGACACGATCTCATAGCCGCGATAATTGCACTTGATCGGCTCCAGCTCGCGCACCGAATACTGCTCGAAATCCTCCTTCGCCAGAATGCCTTTCATGGACATGCTGGCGCTGACGATGGCATCCGCGATCGGCCCCTTGTAGAAAGCGTCCGGCCCCTTTTCCGAGATGCTGGAGAGCGCCGTGGCGAGGTCAGGCTGAACCAGCGTCTCGCCGGCGGCGTAAGTCTTGCCGTCCGGCTTGAGGAAAATAGCTGCGGCCGCCGGGTCCTTCGCCAGTTTCTTGGCACCGCCTTCCAGCGACGTCACATCGCCTTCCTCAAGGACAAAACCTTCCTTGGCCAGGCGAATGGCCGGCGCCATCAGATCCTCGCGCGACAGTTTTCCATATCTGGTCCGGGCCGTCTCGAAGCCCATGACCGAGCCCGGCACGCCGACGGCCAGATAACCGCTGGTGCTGAGGCCCTTTATGAATTCTCCCTTGTCGTCGAGATACATCGTCTTGGTCGAGGCAAGCGGCGCGCGCTCGCGGAAATCGAGGAACGTCGTCTTGCCGTCCTTCAGGCGGATGGTCATGAAGCCGCCGCCACCGATATTGCCGGCAGTCGGGTAGACGACGGCCAGCGCGTAGCCGACGGCCACCGCCGCATCCACGGCATTGCCGCCCTTCTTCAGCACGTCGACGCCGATCTCCGACGCCAGATGCTGCGCGGTGACGACCATGCCGTGCTCTGCCTCCAGCGGCTCGGGCGATACGGCGAAGGCGGGTGACAACGGGATGAGGCCGACCGCGCTGCCAACGGCAAGGACAATCGATCTGCGAAAGGATTTTTCCATGTGGCTGCCTCCGAGGATTCTGATCTCCGACAGACAAGCCCGTCACGCCGGCCGTGTCCAGCACGAATGAACAGGGCAGCATCCGCTCAAGGACACGTTGAATGATGCCGTGTCAGGCTGGGTGATCGGCGCCGCAATCCGCCCGCAGAGTGGCGAAGGCGGCCTGCGCAATGGCGTCCTGACCCGCCTGCATATCGGCAAGGAAATTGTCATAATCCTGCCAGAGAGGCTGCAAGATCTCGACCGGACTGCCCGGCTTGCCTTCGCAGCTGACAAACCCCGCGGCCTCCGCATCGACAAATATATTGCGGATATGCGTTCGCGAGACGCCAAGACGATCCGCGATGGAGCCGAAACTCTGTTCGCGGGGGTAGCGCGAGAGTGCGGCCTGCGCCACGAGCAGGAACGCGCAGTAGCCGGCATTGCGGGTGAGAAAGGTCATAATCGGTTGGTGGCGCGTGAAAACCGTGGCCTTGTCGAGTGCCAGAAACATCGCTTTGCGTATTTCGAAATGCACGCGGGGGTCCTGCCGCAAGGCCCAGTCGTAGCCGCGGTCGGGATAAAGATCGTGCAGGAAGCGATGGTAGACGGCGAGATGATCGCGATCATGCGCCAGCAACTGCTCGGTCGGCTTGAGGATGCGGACCCTGATATCGGATGGGGATTCAACAGAAACGACGTAGCCCACCTGACGAAAGCGGGCGACAAGGTCCTCGACACGGCGCGCACTTGCCAGGCCGCGCTCGACAAGGACATTTTGAACCTGCCCGAGCGTTGCCCAGGTCGTGCGGTCGTCCTCGTCATGGGAGACATGAAAGCCGACGAGCAGCGCCCTCAGCATGATCGTGCCGGAATCGATCATCAGCCGGGTGACGAAGCGGTTGTCGGCAAACAACCCGACCAGGGCATCAATATGGGCGCGCCGAGCCTCAGCAAAACGAGGATGAGCCAGAATCTCTTCCGCCGTCTTGCTGTTCATAGGCACGGCGCGGCAGCGTAAGCGTGCGGCGCCTCCACCTTCCCACTGCTTCCCATCCCGCAACTCGATCACATCGGGCTTGCAACCGCAAGATGCTGTTGTCACGTCGGATGTCGCGAATCAGACATAGCCACGCGTTACCGGAACCACACCGGAAAGATCTGGCCTACCGGTTTCGCATCACCACGCAGGCACCGCCGGCGCCGCGCAATTTCTGGCAGATGATGTCGGCAGTGGCGCGGCTGTCGGCGCCTATCCTGACAGCATAGATGCCGCGCCGGCCGATGGGCGAGCGTATGCGGCTGACCACCGGATCATAGCCACGCAACAGCGCCGGAAATTTCGCCCTCTCGCGCTGCCATTGGCGGATCGCCGCCGACTGGCGGAAATTGCCCGCCACCTGAATGCCCCACGGCTTGACGTTGATGCGGGCCATGGGGATCGTCGCGGCTTTGACGATCGGCAGTCGTCGGCAGGCTTCGGAAAAATCCTGCTTCTTGTCGAGCGGATGGATCGTGCCGGCATAGGAAGCGTTGGTGAAATTGTCCGCCGGCTCGCCCATGATGTCGAGCACGTAGTTTTCTGTTTCCATGGGCAGGAAGCCGCCGGAAGAGAGCCAGCGCGACACCCGGGTCTCGCCGGCATTGTAGGCAGCCGCCGCCAGGCCGAGATTGCCGAAGCCTGTTTTCAGCTCGCCGAGATATTTGGCCGATGCCTCGATCGCCTGCTCGATGTCGAACGGGTCGGCAAGCCCGCGTATCCTGGCCGTACCGGGCATGAACTGGGCAATGCCTTCCGCGCCCGCCGGGCTCACCGCATTGGCGTCGAAGCGGCTTTCCTTCCAGATCAGGCGGGCAAAGAAATCGCGCGGCACGCCGAAGCGGCCGGCATGGGTGTCGATGAGATTGCAGATGCGGCCGACAGTCGCCGGTTTTGTTCTTCCGGGCGGGTCGGCAAGGGCCGTCTCGCTCCAGGCGATCGCGCAAAAGAGCAGGGCTGCTTTTGCGAGGCTGCGCATGCGCTATTCTGCTGCCTGCTTGCCGCGGCCGAAGCGCTGCTCGATATAGTCGGCGACCAGCCTTTCGAAATCCTCGGCGATGGCGGGACCACGCAACGTCATCGCCTTCTTGCCGTCGATGAAGACGGGAGCCGCCGGCATCTCGCCGGTGCCGGGCAGCGAAATGCCGATATCGGCATGTTTCGACTCGCCGGGTCCGTTGACGATGCAGCCCATGACCGCGACCTTGAGCTCTTCGACGCCCGGATATTTCTCGCGCCACACCGGCATGTTCTTGCGCAGGTCCGCCTGGATGTTCTGGGCCAGTTCCTGAAACACCGTCGAGGTCGTGCGGCCACAGCCGGGGCACGCCGCCACGATCGGCACGAACTGCCTGAAACCCATCGTCTGCAGAAGTTCCTGCGATACCTGCACCTCGCGGGTGCGGTCGCCATTCGGCTCCGGCGTCAGCGAGATGCGGATCGTGTCGCCGATGCCCTGCTGCAGCAGGATACCCATGGCCGCCGACGAGGCGACGATGCCCTTGGAGCCCATGCCGGCTTCTGTCAGGCCGAGATGCAGCGCGTGGTTGGAGCGCTGCGCCAGCATCGTGTAGACGGCGATAAGGTCCTGCACTTGGCTGACCTTGGCCGACAGGATTATTTTCTCCCGCGCGAGACCGATCTCTTCAGCCGCTTCCGCCGAGATCAGCGCCGACTGCACGATCGCCTCGCGCGTCACTTCCTGCGCTGTCAGCGGCGAGCCGCTGTTCTGGTTCTCGTCCATCAGCTTCGTCAGAAGCTCCTGGTCGAGGGAACCCCAGTTGACGCCGATGCGCACCGGCTTGTCATATCTGATCGCCATTTCGACGATCGCCGCGAATTGCTTGTCCTTCTTGTCCTTGAAGCCGACATTGCCCGGATTGATGCGGTATTTCGCTAGGGCCTCGGCGCAGGCCGGGTGATCGGCAAGCAGCTTGTGGCCGATATAATGGAAGTCGCCGACCAGCGGTACATTGATGCCGATCCGCTCCAGCCTCTCGCGGATCGCGGGTACCGCGGCAGCCGATTCGTCGCGGTCGACCGTGATGCGCACGATCTCGGAACCGGCACGATGAAGGGCGGCCACCTGCGCCACGGTCTGGTCGATATCGGCCGTGTCCGTATTGGTCATCGACTGCACGACGACCGGCGCACTGCCGCCGACGATCACGCCACCGACGTCGACGCCGACCGAGTGGCGGCGGGGAAAGGGGGAGGAAAAATATCCGGTCATTACCGGCAGCCTCTTTGCGAAAGGTAGTCACGCCTGACGTGGAGGACGCCGCGCCCGATGTCAATGGCCGCGACGTTTCGCTCACCCGTCAGTCTATATCGAGCGGCATTATTGAACCAAAGGGTTTACAGTTTTTTATCGGGCTGATATTGAACCATATGGTTTTAGATGACACCCCCGCCCTGGATGGTATTTTCCGTGCGCTGTCGGACCCGACGCGGCGGGCGATGCTGCGCAGCCTGACGGCCCGCGAGCAGAATATCGGCGAGCTTGCCGCCCCCTTCGACATGTCGTTTGCCGCAGCCTCGAAGCATATCCGCGTGCTGGAAGCGGCCGGCCTCATCCAGCGTCGCGTCGAGGGACGCTCGCATGTCTGCCGCATCGAGCCCGCCCCTTTGAAAGCCGCCGACGAATGGCTGCGCTTCTACGAGAATTTCTGGTTGGACCGGCTCGACACGCTCGAAGCCATCTTGCGGGCCGAGGACGAGCAAAAGCAGGGAGAGAAGCCGTGATCCGGGTAAAACTCACCAGCGTACTGGTCGAAGACCAGCAGAAGGCAAAGGCTTTCTATACGGAAACGCTTGGCTTCGCGGTCAAGCGCGACATTCCCTTCGGCAATGGCGCAAGCTGGCTGACTGTGACGGCCGCCGACGAACCGGACGGCACCGAGCTGTTGCTGGAGCCGGTGCATGGCGTTGCCGAGGCGGTGACTTTTCAGAAAGCCCTGTTCGCCGCCGGCATTCCGATCACGGCCTTCGGCGTCGACGACATCCACGCCGAATGTGCGCGGCTGACATTGCTCGGCGTCGAGTTTCGTGGATCGCCGACGAAACCGGCAAGCGGCCCCACGACCGTCGCGCTCAACGACACTTGCGGCAATTACATCCAGCTGTTCCAGATCGACGAAGCGAACTGAGCCTCAAAGTGCGAGCTCCCAGGTCTGGCCGACCAGATCCTGGCCGAAGGAGTGGTGACGGTCTTCCTCGACCAGCTTGAACCCCGCCGTCTGATAGATGTGCCGGGCAGCCAGGAGTATGTCGTTGGTCCATAGCGTCATGGTCTTGTAGCCCTTGGCGCGGGCAAAGCCGATGCATTCCTCGACCAGCCGACGGCCGAGGCCGAGACCCCGCGCCGAGGGATCGACATAGAGCAGCCGCAGCTTGGCGACGGTTTCGGATTTACGCACGATAAAGACCGAGCCGACCACTTCGCCGTCCCGCTCGGCAATCCAGGCCCGTTCCCATTCAGGATCGAAATCCCTGACGAAGGTGCTGAGGATTTCAGCCACCAGCGCCTCGTAGCTCCCGTCGAAACCATATTCCTGCGCATAAAGCACGCCCTGCCGGTGCGTGATCCAGCCGATGTCGCCGACCTGCAACGGCCGCAGGCTATAGGGTTCCTTCGGTTCCGCACCGCCAAGCAGGCGCTGCATCGTCTGCATCGCCTTCACTGCCTTTTCCCGATCTTCGACGGACAGACGCCCCAGCAGCGTGGCGACCTCTTCTGCGGATGCAAGGTTCAGCGGCGCGAAAGCTGCGCGGCCGGCAACGGTCAGCGACAGAACCGTCTGGCGACCATCGAGCGTGGACGGTACGCGCGTCAAAAGACGACGGGTCTCGAACTTCTTTAGAAGCCGGCTGAGGTAGCCGGCATCGAGCCCCAGTTCCCGCGTCAGGTCGCTTGCAGTCAGGCCGTCGCGGTTCGCCAGCTCATAAAGAACCCGCGCCTCGGTCAGCGAAAAATCGCTTTTGAGCAACCCCTCTGTCAGCAAACCGATCTGCCGGGTGTAGAAACGGTTGAAGTTCCGCACGGCAGTGATCTGGTCTTCTGTGGGAGTGAGAATTTTGAGCATTGGAGCACCATGGAAAGCGTCCATCCTCGTCAAATTACTTGACTTAGTCAAGTAATTTTCGGCTTGTGGCACGTCCTTCCGTGCCGTCCTGTCGCACCACATTCGCAATTTTGCTGCAATGCAATATATAGAGTGCGCCGCACCATCATCGACAAAGGACATTCGTCATGGCCGCAACAAGAACAGCAATCGTCACCGGCTCGACCTCCGGCATCGGCCTTGCGATCGCCCATGCGCTTGCAGCACAAGGCTGCAACATCGTCGTCAATTCCTTCTCCGACACGGCTGACGACCACGCCACCGCGGACAAGATCGCGAAAGATCATTCGGTCGAGACGATCTACGTCCAGGCCGACATGTCGAAGCCGGCCGAATGTCGCGCGCTGGTTGCCAAGGCCGCCGAAAAATTCGGCTCGGTAGACATTCTGGTCAACAATGCCGGCATCCAGCATGTCGCGCCGGTCGAGGATTTCCCGATCGACAAATGGGATGCGATCATCGCCATCAACCTGTCGTCGGCCTTCCACACGATCGCGGCCGCGCTTCCGCTGATGAAGAAGGCCCGCTACGGCCGCATCGTCAACATCGCCTCGGCCCACGGCCTTGTCGCCTCGCCGTTCAAGTCTGCCTATGTCTCGGCCAAGCACGGCATCATGGGCCTGACCAAGACGGTAGCGCTCGAAGTTGCCACCGACGGCATCACCTGCAACGCCATCTGCCCCGGCTATGTGCTGACGCCGCTGGTCGAAGCCCAGATCCCCGACCAGATGAAGGCCCACAACATGGACCGCGAGACCGTCATCCGCGAGGTCATGCTCGACAAGCAGCCGACCAAGGAATTCGTCACCGTAGAGCAGATCGGCGCAACCGCCGCCTTCCTCTGCTCAAACGCCGCCGCCCAGATCAACGGCACGCATATCTCCGTCGACGGCGGCTGGACGGCCGAATGACAGCGCACTTTCCTTCTCCCCGTTTACGGGGAGAAGGTGGCCCGAAGGGTCGGGGCAGCGTCTCGTTTTCAAAAGCTGGCTCCGCCCCTCATCTGCCTGCCGGCATCTTCTCCCCGTGAACGGGGAGAAGAAAGCAATTGAAAGGACAACGCCATGACCACAAACGGCAAGGCGGAAGACAAAAAACCGATCAATGTCGCCCTTCAGGGCGGCGGCTCGCATGGCGCCTTTTCCTGGGGCGTGCTCGACCGCCTGCTGGAAGACGGGCGGCTTGATATCGCCGCTGTGTCCGGCACCAGCGCCGGCGCCATGAATGCGGTCGCACTCGCCGATGGCTGGGTGCGCGACGGCGCCGACGGTGCGCGGCAAAAACTTCACGATCTGTGGCGCGCGGTGGCGCGGAAGGGCCGCTTCAGCCCGGTGCAGCGCGCACCGTGGGATGTGGTTTGGGGCAACTGGTCGATCGAGAACACGCCGGGCTACATCTGGTACGACATGGTGTCCCGCTCGCTGTCGCCCTATCTCGCCAATCCGCTCAACGTCAATCCGCTGCGCGACGTGGTCGAGGCCGAGATTGACTTCGACAATGTCCGCTCCCGCAAGGCGATCAAGCTGTTCATCTCGGCGACCAATGTCGAGACCGGCCAGTTGCGGGTCTTCGACCACAACGAGATCACTCTCGACGTGGTCATGGCTTCGGCCTGCCTGCCGCAGATTTTCCAGGCCGTGGAAATCGAGGGGCAGCCTTATTGGGATGGCGGCTATGGCGGCAATCCGGCGATCTTTCCTTTCTTCGATCAGGCCGCGACCGAGGATGTGCTGCTGGTGCAGATAAACCCGGTGGTGCGCGAGGAAACGCCTAAAACCTCCAACGAGATCCAGAACCGCATCGACGAGATCACCTTCAACGCAGCCCTGCTGCGCGAATTCCGCGCCATCGCCTTCATCAAGGAGATGATCGCTTCCGGCCGCCTGCCGCATGGCGAGTATCGCGATATCCGCATGCACCGCATCGATGCCGACGAGGCCTTCAAGAATCTTTCGGCGTCATCGAAAATCAATGCCGAATGGGCCTTCCTCGAATATCTGCGCGATCTCGGCCGCAATGCTGCCGGCGACTGGCTGGAGGAGAATTTCGATGCCATCGGCAAGCGCGCGACGCTCGACCTGACCGACGAATTCGAAGGCCGCTTCGGCCCGCTGCATCGCAAGGATCCAGGCAAGCGTGTGCGCGAATTCTTGGCGACGCGCAAGAAACCGGCTGGCGCCCGTCCTCATGTCTGAGCGTGCGCCTCAGGGTCGGATAGCGAGTTCGACGACTTTGACGAGCCCGCGCACCGCCTTGCGCTGCTCTTCCGCACCGGTGATCCTCATCTTCATGCCTTCGAGACCGTCGAACAGCATGTCGGCGAGCACCATCGGCGACAGGCCGCGAGCGGCCAGATCGGCACCGGTGCTCTTGGCTTCGCTCTCGATTGCAGCCGCGAAATGACCGACCAGCATCGAGCGCCACGCCTCGACCACATCGCCTGCAAGGCTGCCCTTCATGTCGAGGATTTCCGCGCCATGCGGCGATTCCGAAATCTCCGCCATGACCGAGATGATTGCCGTGTCGATCGCAAGCCACATGCGCTCGCTGAGCGGCTTGCCGGTGGTCAGCGCAGCCTTTGCCCTGGCGTATGAGCCTTCAAGCAGGACCGACGCCAGCGCGCGAAAAATGTCGGTCTTGTTCTTGAACAGGAGATAGAGCGCCGGGCGTGAAACCTCGGCCGCCCGGGCAATGTCGTCCATGGTCGTGCGCGAGAAACCATAGGCGAGAAACATCTTCATCGCCCCGTCGAGAATGCGGGCACGTTTCGGGTCGATGGCTGTTTCTGCGGTCTCGGTCACGGCAAATCTGTCCTTGCAAACGTCTATTGACATAATGACGAATTTTGTCAAGATGTAGAAACATCGGAAGCGCAGGCTTCACGGCAGGCTGTGGACGACAACAAAGGGTATCCCCATGCGCCTCATCGTCGACGGAAAACCAATCGACATCGAAGCCGATCCGGAGATGCCCCTGCTTTGGGCGCTGCGCGACCTCGCCGGCAAGACAGGGCCGAAATTCGGCTGCGGCATCGCTGCCTGCGGTGCCTGCACCGTGCATATGGACGGCACACCCGTCCGCTCCTGCATCCTGCCGCTCAGAGAGGTGCATGGCGAAATTACCACCATCGAAGGCATCTCCACAGACGGCAAGCTGCACCCGGTGCAGCAGGCATGGCTGGAGGAGCAAGTCGCCCAATGCGGCTACTGCCAGGCCGGCCAGATCATGAGCGCGGTGGCGCTGCTCGACGAGATCGAGAGCCCGAGCGACGAGGACATCGACAACGCCATGGGCGGCAATCTCTGCCGCTGCGGCACCTATCCGCGCATCCGCGCCGCGATCAAGAAAGCGGCAGCACTCAAGACGGCGGGGATCTGACCATGGCCAGCGTTGGCAAGATCGCCCGCCGCACATTCCTGATCGGCGCAGCCGCCATCGCCGGCGGCGTCGCCATCGGCTACTACTATTACCGCAAGCCCTACCCCAACCCGCTCGAAGGCGAGCTTGCCGAGGGCGAAGCCACCTTCAACCCCTATGTGAAGGTCGCCTCCGACAACACCATTACCGTCATCGCGCCGCGCGCCGAGATGGGCCAAGGCGTTTCAACCTCGCTTGCCGCTCTGGTCGCCGAGGAACTGGATGTCGGCCTCGACCGGATCAAGGTCGAGCACGGCCCGGCCGCCTACGCCTACTACAATTCCGAAATGCTGGCCGAAGGCGGCCCCTTCGCCTTCTACAATGACGGCCTCGTCGCCGAGACGGCGCGTGGAGCCATGGGCGCGCTCGGCAAGATTCTCGGCTTCCAGGGCACCGGCGGTTCCTCCTCGATCCGCGACGGTTTCGACAAGATGCGCCAGGCCGGCGCCGCAACCCGCCATGTCCTGGTGGAAGCAGCAGCGAAGAAACTTGGCGTGCCGGCCTCCGAACTGGAGACGGCCGACGCAACCATCACCCACAAGGCATCCGGCAAGAGCGTCACCTATGGCGAGGTCGCGGTTGCAGCCGCGCAGATCGAGCCGCCGGCAACGCTGAAGCTCCGGGAAAAGGCCGAGTGGAAGCTACTCGGCAAGCCGCAGATGCGCACTGACATGCTGGCTAAGGTCACCGGCGCGCCGATCTTCGGCGTCGATGTCACCTTGCCCGACATGCTGCACGGCACGGTGAAGATGAGCCCGCGCTTCTGGTCGAAGCCGGTCAAGTCCGACCTCTCCAAGGCCGAAAAAATGTCCGGCGTGATCAAGATCGTACCGCTCGACACCACCTACGGCCATGGCTTCGGCGTGATTGCCGAAAATACCTGGGCGGCGTTCAAGGCTGCCGAAGCCATCGAGGTCGAATGGACTGAGGCCGAATATCCCGCTGACAGCACCGCAATCTCCAAGGCCCTGGCTGACGCGCTCGCCACGCAAGGCTCGGCGCTGCGCGACGACGGCAATGTCGACACCGCCTTCGCCGACGCGCCGCGTGAAAGGATCGTCGAGGCCGACTATGCCGCGCCCTATCTCGCCCATGCCTGCATGGAGCCGATGAACGCCACGGCCCGGCTGAAGGACGGCGTGCTCGATATCTGGTCGCCCAACCAGATGCCGACCATAACCCGCCAGCTTTGCGCCGGTGCTGCCGGTATCGAGCAGGACAAGGTCAATGTCCACACGACTTTCCTCGGCGGCGGCTTCGGCAGGCGCGGCGAGATGGATTTTTCCATCTATGCCGCCCTTCTGGCGAAGGAAGCCGGCGGGAAACCCGTGAAGGTCATCTGGACACGCGAGGAGGACACCCGCCACGATGTCTACCGCCCTGCGGCAGCTGGAAAATTCCAGGCCCGGCTCGGTGATGACGGCCTTCCGGTGGCCATCGACATGACGATCGCCTCCCCCTCGATCATCGCCAGCGTGCTGCGGCGGACGTTTCCGTCGCTGTCGCCCGTCGGACCGGACAAGACCATCGCCGAGGGCTCGTTCGACCAACCCTATGTCGTGCCGAACTATCGCGTCGCCGCGATCCCTGCGCAGATTTCGGTGCCCGTCGGCTTCTGGCGCTCCGTCGGCAATTCCTACAACGGCTTCTTCCACGAAGCCTTCATGGACGAGATCGCGACCGCCGGAAAAACCGACCCGGTCGAGCTGCGCCGGAAGCTGATGACGGCACACCCGACCGCGCTGAAGGTCGTCGAGAAAGTCGCCGAGATGTCGAAATGGGGCGAGACGCTGCCAGCCGGCAAGGCCAAGGGTTTTGCCTTCACGCTGAGCTTCGGCAGTTGGGTCGGTGAGGTCGTCCAAGTTGCCGACACGCCGGCTGGCATCCGCATCGAAAAGGTCTGGATCGCCGCCGACGTCGGCACGGCGATCGATCCCGGCATCATCGAGGCACAGCTGGTCTCCGGCGCGATCTACGGCCTGTCGGCGGCGATGGGCCAAGAGATCACCTTTGCCGACGGCATGGTGGAGCAATCGAACTTCCACGATTTCGACGCCATGCGCATCTTCCAGTGCCCAACCTTCGAGGTCGCCATTCTGGAGAACGCCAAGAAGATGGGAGGCGTCGGTGAGGTCGCCACGCCCCCGGCCATTCCCGCACTCGCCAACGCCGTCTTCGCACTGACAGGCAAGCGCATACGCAGCCTTCCGCTCTCGAAGGAAGTGAGTTTCGCATGAGGGCATTCATCGTCATCGCGACCTCGGCCATCATGGTCTTTGCCATGGCGACATGGGTTCTGGCGCAGGAAACCCAGACGCCGGCGACTGTCGATGCAGCGGCGGGATTGCCGGAATGGGAAAAGATCTACGCGGTGTTTTCGCATCCGCGCTGTGCCAACTGCCATGTCGAGGATGATCATCCGCGCTGGTCGGGCGCGCATTACGGCAAGACCCGCTTCCACGCCTTCAACGTTCAGCGCGGCATTGACGGTTCGGGCTTGGGCAATCCGGGGTTGCGCTGCATGACCTGCCATTTTGAGACCAACTCCGCCGTGCTGCACGGCCCGCCCGGTGCCGAGAACTGGCATCTGGCACCAGCCGAAATGGTCTGGTTCGGAAAGTCGTCCGGCGAAATCTGCGCCCAGATCAAGGACCCGGCGCGCAATGGTGGCAGGACGCTCGCCGAAGTCGCCGAGCATGTGCGCAGCGACAAACTCGTCGGCTGGGGCTGGAGCCCCGGGCCTGGGCGCGAACCGGCTCCCGGATCGGCCGAGGAAACCTATCAGGCAATAGAGAAATGGGCGGCCGCCGGCGCGCCCTGCCCGTAATCTGCAAACCGTCGGCCTGGATATGCAAGGCTGACGTCATCTTCGCCGGTTAACCAGAGCTCCTGACAACCCAATGTCAGGATTGGGCGACCTATGAATTTTTCTGACTATTTTGCGTCACAAACTTGCGATAAAAGGCGCTCACCGTTCAACTTTTCGCGAACGAACCGATTGAACCCGGCGATAGGCGCACCCATATCCGGCGGCGCGCCTCAAGCACGAGAGTGGCCTCGCCGGGGCCCTTACATTGGAAATGGTCATGGCCAAGATTAGGTTCCACAAGCTTGCCGCTATCATTGTGCTCATCGGCTTTGCCGCCTGGATGGGCACGGGCGAGTTCTCCTCCGTCGGCAGTGCTGCCACCGAAGCCGAAAAGAAGAAGGCCGAGACAGAGGTGCCAAAGGCTCCGCCCCGCACCGTCGCCGTCATCACGCCGCCGCAGCGCACCTATGCGCGCGTCATCCGCATCTCCGGATTGACCGAGGCCGACAAGCGCGCTGTTCTGGCGACCCGCGTCGCCGGCGTCATCGACAAATTGCCGGTCAAGCAGGGCGATCGCGTCAAGACCGGCGATCTCGTGCTGATGCTGGCGGCAGAGGAAAAGCTGTCGGCGGTTGCCAACGCCAAGCAGGTCCTGGTGCAGCGCAAGGCAGAGCTGGACGCGGCCGAGCGGCTGGCCAAGACCGGCAATCTGGCAAAACTCCTGCTCGACACCGCGCGCTCCAATCTCTCCTCGGCCCAGTCGTTGCTCGACACAGCCCAGGCCGAACTCGACCGCAACGAGGTGAAGGCCCCGTTCAACGGCGTCATCGACCGCGTTCCGGTGGAACTTGGCAGCGCCGTCATGCAGGGCGGCGAGGTTGCGACCATCCTCGCCCTCGACCCGGTGATCGCGCGCGGCGAAATCAGCGAGCGCGACCTGCGCTACATCAAGATCGGCGACGAGGCCGATGTGCGCATGGTCAACGACCAGACGGTCAAGGGCAAGGTGCGCTACATCAGCCGCGATGCGTCTTCGGCGACCCGCACCTTCCGCATCGAAATCGCCATCCCCAATGCCGACGGCGCAATTCCGGCCGGCATGACCGCCGAAATCGCGCTGAGCGCACAGCCGACCGACGCAGTGATGCTGCCGCGCTCGGTGGTGACGCTGGGCGACAAGGGCGATCTCGGCATTCGTTCCGTCGACAAGGATGACAAGGTCACCTTCTTCCCGATCGATCTCGTCGATGATTCGCCGAAAGGGCTGGTGCTCGGCGGCATTCCAAGTGACGCCCGGATTATCGTAGCTGGCCAGGAACTGGTGAAGGAAGGCGACGTGGTCAAGCCCGTCGATGCCGACCAGGAAACCTTGCGCAAGCTGATGGGCGAAACTACCGGCAGCACGCAATAAGCGGGACCACAGAGCATGAATATCGTCAAGCTCGCAATAAACAACGCGCGCCTAACAATATCGGTGCTGTTCTTCCTCGTGCTGGCGGGCGCCATCGCCTATGAGTCCACGCCCAAGGAAGCGGAACCTGACGTTCCGATTCCGATGATGTATATCAGCCTGATCTACCAGGGCATTTCGCCGGAAGATTCCGAGCGCCTTCTGCTCCGGCCGATGGAAAGCAAGCTGAAAAGCCTCAAGGGCCTGAAGGAAATGCGCTCTGCCGCCTTCCAGGGTGGTGGTTACGTGCTGGTCGAATTCCAGCCGCAGACCGATCTGGCGACCGCGTTGCAGGACACCCGCTCCAAGGTGCAGGACGCCAAAGCCGACCTGCCGCAGGCGGCAGAAGAGCCGACCGTCAACGAAGTCAACATCTCGGAGTTTCCCGTCCTTGTCGTGACGCTGTCGGGCGACGTGCCGGAGCGCGTGCTGACCGCTGCCGCGCGCGAACTGCGCGACCGCATCGAAGAGATCCCCGGCGTGCTCGAAGGCTCGCTGCAGGGCGCCCGCGACGACCTTGTCGAGGTGCTTATCGACCCGATGAAGCTGTCGTCCTACGGCCTGCAGCTCGACCAGCTGATCCAGGGCGTTGCGGCGTCCAACAGCCTTGTCGCCGCCGGCAACATCGAAGGTTCAGAAGGCAAATACGCGGTCAAGGTACCGTCCCTGATCGAGACGCCCGAGGATGTGGCCTCACTCCCGATCGTCGCCGGCCCGAACGCTGTAGTCCAGGCCAAGGACATCGCCACGGTGCGATCGACCTTCGCCGACGCAGAGACGATCACCCGGCTTAACGGCAAGCCGGCCATCGCCATCGAGGTCAAGAAGCGTATCGGCTCCAATCTTATCGATACGATCGGCCATGTGAAGGAAGTGGCCGACGCCTATATCAAGGTCATGCCGCAAGGCATGAACGTGACCTACACGCAGGACAAGTCGGTTTTCGTCAACCAGTTGCTCGGCGACCTGCAGAACCACGTCATGATCGCCGTGATCCTGGTGTTCATCGTCATCCTCTACGCGCTGTCCGGCCGGGCCTCCCTGCTCATCGGCCTGGCGATCCCGTCCTCGTTCCTGATGGGCATCCTGCTGCTCGCCATGATGGGCTTCACGATCAACATGATCGTGCTGTTCAGCCTGATCCTGGCGGTCGGCATGCTGGTGGACGATGCCATCATCGTCACCGAATTCGCCGAGCGCCGCATGAGCGAAGGCATGCCCAAGGAGGAGGCGTTCGCGCTGGCCGCCCAGCGCATGGCCGGCCCGGTCATCGCCGCCACCATGACCCGCATCGCCGCCTTCTCGCCGCTGCTGTTCTGGCCCGGCATCATCGGCGATTTTATGAAATACCTGCCGATCACACTGATCGTCACGCTTGCAGCGTCCATGCTCTATGCGCTGGTGTTTGCGCCGACGCTCGGGGCCATCTTCGCCAAGGCGCCTGTCCACGAGGAAGAACATCGCGACGGCCGCTACATGGCCATCGTCAAGCAGGCCGTGCGCTATCCGATTACCGTCTGCCTGCTGACCGTGGCGCTGCTGGTGGGCGTGTTCATGGCCTATGGCAAATATGGCGCTGGCGTCGAATTCTTCCCCAATGTCGAGCCCGACTACGGCCTTCTCTACGTCCATGCGCGCGGCAACCTGTCGCTCGCCGAAATGGACGCCGCCACCAAGGCTGCCGAAAACAGGCTGCTCGGCTGGCCCGGCATCAAGTCGGTCTACACCCGCGTCGGCAAGACGCAGGGCGGCGGCCAGGACATACCGGAAGACGTCGTCGGCGTAATCCAGTACGAGTTCGTCGACTGGCGCGAGCGCAAGTCGGCCAACAGCATCCTCGACGATCTGCGTGGCGTGATGGCCGGCATTCCGGGCGTCGACGTGGAAGTTCGCGTGCCTGACGCCGGCCCGCCCACAGGCAAGCCGGTGCAGATCAGGCTTTCCGCCGCCGACCCGGCCGGCCTCGACCAGAAGGCGCGCGACGTTGCTGCCCGCATTGCCCAGGTACCCGGCGTCATCGACATTTCGGACGGCCTGCCGCCGCCCGGCGTCGACTGGGCGCTGACCGTCGATCGGGCCAAGGCCGCGCAATACGGCATCAGCCCGACTTCGGTTGGAACGGTCGTCCAGCTGGTGACGAACGGCCTGAAGCTCAGCGAGTACCGGCCCGCCGGCGCCGACGACGCGGTCGACATCCGCCTGCGCCTGCCGGAAGACCGGCGTACCCTGTCGGCGCTCGACGAACTCCGGGTCCAAACGAGCCAGGGCTCCGTGCCGATCTCCAACTTCGTCGTCCGCAAGCCGGAGCCGACCACCGGCATCCTCCATCGCATCGACGGCGCCCGCACAGTGGTGGTGCAGGCAAACGTCGCCGCCGGCCAGCAGGTCGCCGCGGTGCAGGCGCAGGTCAGCCAGGCAGTCACCGACATGAAGCTGGAAGGCGTGCGCTGGAAGCTCGCCGGCTCCAACGAGGACAGCGAGGAGGCCAGCGCCTTCCTCAGCAAGGCCTTCGGCGCCGCGATCTTCCTGATCTTCCTCGTGCTTCTGGCGCAGTTCAACAAGTTCACCAGCGTCTGGCTGGTGCTGTCCTGCGTGGTCATGGCGACGATCGGTGTGTTCCTCGGCCTGCTCCTGACCGGTGGGGCTTTCGGCATCGTCATGTCCGGCATCGGCGTCATCGCGCTGGCCGGCGTGGTGGTGAACAACAATATCGTGCTGATCGACACCTACGACCGGCTGCGCGAGGAAGGCTGGGACAAGACAGAAGCCGTCCTTCAGACCTGCCGCGAGCGTGCACGGCCGGTGGTGCTGACCGCGGTTTCGGCCATCCTCGGCGTTCTGCCGATAGCCTTCGGCCTCGGGCTGGAAATCTTTCACCACGAGACGACGATCAACGCGCCGTCGACCCAGTGGTGGATTTCGCTGTCCAGCGCCATCGTCTTCGGCCTGTCGTTTGCCACCGTGCTTACGCTGGTGGTGACGCCGGCCATGCTGATGGTGTTCACCCGCGCAAAGCGCCAGCCCGGCGCGCAGCGCAACTGGTTCAGCCGGCTGTTCCGGCGCGGCAAGAAGGCCGACGCGACCACCGAGGGAGCTCCCGTGGTGACCACTGCCGAACCGGTCGCCTACCCCAAGGCCGCCGAATAAATCGAAGCGAAAGCGACCGTCCCGGGCAATCGGGGCGGCCGCTGTTTCGCAGCTGGCGGAACAATGTGGCGCGATTGCGCATTGTCAGTTCATTGCAACACTCCACACGAGGGAATTGCCATGACGCTGACAACACTTCTGATCATCATTCTCATTCTGATCCTGATTGGCGCGGTTCCCGCCTGGCCGCACTCTCGCGCCTGGGGTTATGGCCCATCCGGCATCGTCGGCATCATCCTCGTCGTGCTGCTCGTCCTGCTTCTGATGGGACGGATTTGACAGGCAATCTGCCTGCAACAAAAAAGCGCGCCGCATAACGGCGCGCTTTTTTGTATGGCCTTGAAACCCAAAGCTATTCGGCAGGCTGCGCCGCCGGCACAAAATCAGCCGAGCGTGCCAATCCGGCAAGCAGGAACACCACGACCAGCAGTGCCGAAACCGCCACGAACACCGGCGCAAAACCGGTGTGCCCGCCGATGAAGCCTATGGCGGACGGCGCCACCAATATACCGGAATAGCCCATGGTGGTGACGACGCTCATGCCGGCACCCGCCGACATGCCGGGCTGATTGCCGGCAGCCGAAAAGGCGATCGGCACCATGTTCGCAATGCCAAGGCCGCAGAAGGCGAAGGCGGCGATGGCAATCCACGGCGTCGGCGCAAAGCCCGCGACGAGCATGCCGGCAGCCGCGATCAGGCTCGAGACCCTGAGCGTGGTCACGGCACCATAGCGGTTCCTGATGGCATCGCCCAAAAACCGCACCAGCGCCATGGTGCCGGCAAAGCAGCCGAAGGCGAAACCGGCCGTAGCGATATCCGCACCAAATTCCTGCTGCAGGTAAAGCGCCGCCCAGTCGAGCACGGTACCCTCCGGGATCATCGAGAACAGGGCCATCACGCCGACCAGGTAGATCGCCGGATTTCTCGGCAGCGAGAACTTGCGATGCTCGGCCGCGACATGCCTGTCCTCTACGATGAGGTGGCGCAGCGCAAATCCCAGGACGACAAGCGCCACCACGGTGACGCCCACCGCATGGGCGAGATAGCCATAGGTCTGGATCGCGATGCCGCCGATGCCGCCGCCGACGAAACCGCCAAGGCTCCAGAAGCCGTGCGAGGACGACATGATCGCCCGCGAAAGCTTCTTCTCGACGGCAACCGCATTGGAATTCATCGCCACATCCATGCCGCCGATGACCCCGCCGAACAGCAGCATCGAGAGTGCGGCCAGAGGCACATTGGGCGCGAGTGCCACGATCAGCAGGCCGAAGGCGGCCGCAATGCCGAACCAGCGCATGACGCTGCGCGAGCCGTGACGCGCGATAAGATGACCGCACCACGACATGAAGGCGATGGCGCCGATGCCGAACACGAGGATCAGCAGGCCAAGCGTGAATTCGCTGATCTCGAGCCGCGTCAGGAAAACGGGAATCTGCGGCGCCCAGCTTCCGGTGACGAAGCCATTGGCGAAGAAGGCGGCGGCAACTGCCCAGCGGCCTTTCTTCGCGGCAGCGATCGTGTTCGATGCGTTCATAGGCGATTCTGCGTCCGGATTTACGATTTACCGACAATTAAATCGGTTTAATTGCTTGTCAACGCATAAAGCCCGGCGAAATATTGGGCCAGCCGCGTTGTCCAGCCCGCTTATTTCGCGCCAATGCGGCAAGAGTAGGAAGTCGTTGAAACTTCTCCCTGCCGATACATTTGGCGGCAGGGTAGAATTAGCGAGCGGTCTCTCAGCCGAAGACCACCAGCAGATCCTTGGCGTCGATCTGGTCGCCCGCCTTGACCAGCACTTCGACTATCGTGCCGTCGCGCTCGGCATGGAGCGCGGTTTCCATCTTCATCGCCTCGATCGACAGAAGCACGTCGCCGGCCTTCACCGCTTGCCCAGCCGCCACCGCCAGCGTCGAGACGACACCCGGCATCGGCGCGCCGACATGGGCCTCGTTGCCCGGCTCGGCCTTGCGGCGGGCCTTGGCTGCAGAAGCGCCATGGGCGCGATCCGGTACCTTCACGCGGCGAGGCTGGCCGTTGAGCTCGAAGAAGACGGTGACCATGCCCTTTTCATCGACATCGCCGATGGCGAGGCAACGAATGACCAGCGTCTTGCCTTTTTCGATGTCGACGAAGATCTCGTCCTCGGACGCCATGCCATAGAAATAGACCGGCGTCGGCAGCACGCTGACCGGACCATAAGTGTCCTGCGCGCCGGCGAAATCGGTGAACACCTTGGGGTACATCAGCCATGACGAGAACTCGAATTCGCTCAGTTCGCGGCCAAGCCTTTCCTCGATCTCCTTGCGGTCGGCCTTGAGATTCGCAGGCTTGAGCAGCGAGCCGGGGCGCACAGTGATCGGCTTTTCGCCCTTCAGCGCCTTTTTCTGCAACGCCTTCGGCCAGCCGCCCGGCGACTGTCCGAGATCGCCGCGCAGCATCGACACGACCGAGTCCGGGAACGCGATGTCCTTGTCGGGGTTTTCGACATCGGCCACCGTCAGGTCCTGGCTCACCATCATCAGCGCCATGTCGCCGACGACCTTGGAGGACGGCGTCACCTTGACGATGTCGCCGAACATCAGGTTGACGTCGTGATAGGCCTGCGCCACCTCGTGCCAGCGCGTCTCAAGCCCCAGCGAGCGCGCCTGTTCCTTGAGGTTGGTGAACTGGCCGCCCGGCATCTCGTGCAGATAGACCTCCGAGGCCGGACCCTTGAGGTCGCTTTCGAAGGCGGCATACTGGTTGCGTACCGCTTCCCAGTAGAAGGAGATGCGGCGGATCCATTCCGGGTCGAGGCCGGGATCGCGAGGATCGCCCTTCAGCGCCTCGACGATCGAGCCGAGACAAGGCTGCGAGGTGTTGCCGGACACCGAATCCATCGCCGCATCGATCGCATCAACGCCGCTTTCCACGGCAGCAAGCACTGTCGCTGCAGACAGGCCGGACGTGTCATGCGTGTGGAAATGGATCGGCAGGTCGGTCGCCTCGCGCAGCGCCTTGAACAGCACCCGCGCCGCTGCCGGTTTGAGCAGGCCGGCCATGTCCTTGACGGCGATGATATGCGCGCCGGCTTTCTCCAGTTCGCCGGCGAGGCCGACATAATATTTGAGATCGTACTTTGCCCGCGCGGGGTCGAGGATATCGCCGGTATAGCAGATCGCCGCCTCGCAGAGCTTGCCCTCGGTGCGCACGGCGTCCATGGCCACGCGCATGTTCTCGACCCAGTTCAGGCAGTCGAAGACGCGGAACAGGTCGATGCCGCCATCGGCTGCCTGTTTGACGAAGTGCTGGACGACATTGTCGGGATAGTTGGTGTAGCCGACGCCGTTTGCACCGCGCAGCAGCATCTGCAGCAGCAGGTTCGGGGCCGCCTCGCGCACCAGCGACAGCCGTTCCCACGGATCTTCGGTGAGGAAGCGCATGGAGACGTCGAAGGTCGCACCGCCCCAGCACTCCAGCGACAGAAGCTGCGGCAGGGCGCGGGCATAGGTGCCGGCAATGCGAGCGATGTCGTGGGTGCGCATGCGCGTCGCGAGCAGCGACTGGTGGCCGTCCCGCATCGTTGTGTCGGTAACGAGAACCTGCTTCTGATCGCGCATCCAGGCCGCGAACTTTTCAGGCCCGAGCGCATCGAGTCGCTGCTTGCTGCCGTCCGGAACCTTGCCGTTGAGATAGGGCACGATCGGGGCTGCCGCATCATCCTTCGGTGCGGGACGGCCCCGCGTTTCGGGATGACCGTTGACCGACACATCGGCCAGATAGTTGAGCAGCTTGGTTGCGCGGTCCTGCCGCTTCACCTGCGCGAACAGTTCCGGCGTCGTGTCGATGAAACGCGTCGTGTAGGAATTGTCGTGGAAACTCGGATGCGTGATGATCGCTTCGAGGAAGGTCAGGTTGGTTGCCACGCCGCGGATACGGAACTCGCGCAACGCCCGGTGCATGCGGGCGATAACTTCGGTCGGCGTCGGCGCCCAGGCGGTGATCTTCTCGAGCAGCGGGTCGTAGAACCGCGTGATGACCGCCCCCGAATAGGCTGTGCCGCCGTCGAGACGAATGCCGAAGCCGGTCGCACCGCGATAGGCAGTGATGCGGCCATAGTCGGGAATGAAATTGTGCTCCGGGTCTTCCGTCGTGATGCGGCATTGCATGGCATGGCCGTTCAGCCGGATTTCCGACTGCGACGGCACGCCCGATTCCGGCTTGCCGATCTCGAAGCCGTCCAGGATATGGATCTGCGCCTTGACGATGTCGATGCCGGTCACCTGCTCGGTAACCGTGTGCTCGACCTGGATGCGCGGATTGACCTCGATGAAATAGAATTTGCCGCTGTCAGCATCCATCAGGAACTCGACGGTTCCCGCGCCGATATAATTCGTGGCGCGCGCGATCTTCAGCGCATAGTCGCAGAGCTCGCCACGCTGGATAGCGTCGAGATAGGGCGCCGGCGCGCGCTCGACGACCTTCTGGTTGCGGCGCTGGATCGAGCAGTCGCGCTCGAACAGATGGACCGCATTGCCATGCGTATCGCCCAGCACCTGCACCTCGACATGGCGCGCGCGCTCGATCAGCTTTTCGAGATAGACCTCGTCCTTGCCGAAGGCAGCCTTGGCCTCGCGCTTGCCTTCCACGACTTCGCGGGCAAGATCTGCCTCCGAGCGAATGGCGCGCATGCCGCGTCCGCCGCCGCCCCAGGATGCCTTGAGCATCACCGGGTAGCCGATCCCGGCAGCAAGCTTCTTCACCACCTCCATGTCATCGGGCAGCGGCTCCGTGGCGGGCACCACCGGCACGCCGACCTCGATGGCCAGGTTGCGCGCCGCCACCTTGTTGCCGAGGCGGCGCATCGTCTCCGGCTTCGGGCCGATGAAGGTAATGCCTGCCTCGGCACAGGCGTCGGCGAATTCCGGGCTTTCCGAAAGCAGGCCGTAGCCGGGATGGATGGCATCCGCGCCGGACTGCCTGGCGACCCGGATCACCTCCTCGATCGACAGATAGCTCTCGATCGGGCCCATGTCCTTGGCGAGATGCGGCCCGCGCCCGACCTGATAACTCTCGTCTGCCTTGAAGCGGTGCAGCGAATATTTGTCTTCCTCGGCCCAGATCGCGACCGTTTTCAGCCCGAGTTCATTGGCGGCGCGAAACACGCGAATGGCAATCTCGGAACGGTTGGCGACGAGGATCTTCGAAATGGGCACTAGCAAGGCTCCATACACCGAGGGAAATTGGCCGGCGCATGATTAGCGGGAAATTGCTGCAGTGCAACCCAAATCGAAGAACTAATTTCAATCGATTTAATTTGCAGCAAGAAAAAATGCCCGACGCAAGCGCCGGGCATCTGTTCAAGACAGTCTGAAGCCAGTCGGCTTACATCTGTGGCTTGTAGGTGTACTTGCCGTCGTCGCCCTTGACCCACTCATACATGATGTAGCCCGGCAGCTTCGGGTCGCCCTTCTCGTCGAACGACATGTCGCCGAGCACCGTCGGGAACGGAGCGAGGCCCTTCATGGCTTTCGCAACTTCCTGTGGATCGACCGACTTGGCGGCGGCAGCGCCGGCGGCCAGCGACTGCATGGCAGCGTAGGAGTACAGCGTATAGGCTTCCGGTTCGAAGCCCGCGGCGCGGAACTTGTCCACCAGTTCCTTGTTGGCCGGGTTCAGGCGCGGATCGGGGCCGAACGTGTTCAGCGTACCCGCGACTGCGTCGCCGGCGATCGAGGCCAGTTCGTTGGAGACGATGCCGTCGCCCGAAACCAGCGTCGCCTTCAGGCCCTGGTCAGCCGCCTGGCGGATGATCAGGCCGGCTTCGGTGTGCAGGCCGCCCCAATAGATGATGGTAACGCCGGCTTCCTTCATCTTGGCGATCAGCGCGCCGAAATCCTTGTCGCCGACATTGATGCCTTCATACATCACTTCGGTGACGCCGGCGGCATTCATCGCCTTCTTGGTTTCGTCGGCAAGGCCCTGGCCATAAGGCGTCTTGTCATGGATTACGGCAATCTTGCCGTCCTTGAACTTCGCCGCCAGGTAAGCGCCGGCGATGCCGCCCTGCTGGTCGTCACGGCCGCAGGTACGGAACACATTCCACAGGCCGCGCTCGGTGAAGACCGGGTTGGTCGCGGCAGGCGTGATTTCCAGGATGCCGTTTTCGGCATAGACTTCCGACGCCGGGATCGAAACGCCCGAGTTGAAGTGGCCGACAACGAATTTGACGCCATCGGCGACGAACTTGTTGGCGACCGAGATGCCCTGCTTCGGATCGGAGACGTCGTCGCCGATCGCGATCTTGATCTGCTCGCCATTGATGCCGCCAGCCGCATTGATGTCGGCGGCCGCCTGTTCGGCGCCCTTCTGGAGCTGCGCGCCGAAGGCGGCGTTAGGTCCCGTCATCGGACCGGCAACGCCGATCAGGACGTCCGCCCATGCGCTGCCGCTGAACGCCACGAGAGCGGTCAGTGCAACTGCGGACAAAAGTGATTTTCTCATTGAAACACTCCCATTAACTGAGTGGGCGTGGATGATGCTTTCATGCGATGCCCACCCTATCGCAGAAAGATGAGTTTGCCGATTTTCCGGCCGTTGTCACGCCGTTTCACGAGGACGCGGCGTTAATCATGAACGTCAACCTTTCGGCTTCCAGCTCAACAGTGAAGCTCTCTCGTAGAGCCAATTATATTGCGTCACCATCTGGTTGGTGCGCGTGTATCGAAAGCCGATCGATCCCAGGACCAGAAGGATGATCGTGTCGACGATGTAGAAATGCAGCGAAAACATCGTGCCGTTGAACAGCGCATGATGGATGAACCGGATCGCGATGCCGAGCAGCAGCAGATAAAACACCAGCGCGACATAATTGCGCCAGGTCTGGGCGCAGGCGCGCCCCGTCATCCACGCCGCCCACCCGCCGAGCAGGCAGGTGACGAAGAAGAACTGCCAGATCGAGGGTTCTTCATAAAGAATGCCCTGCATTTTGCTTCCCTCCGGACAGACCTTGAAGGGTCCGTCTCCTTTTCTTCACCGCGCCGAAACCGTCATCGCGCCGACACTCTTCTTTTTCTTGACCATGATCTTGTCCGAAAACCGGTTTCCACTTTTCGGGATCATGGTCTAATGACGCCCGCCTTCCAGATAGGCTGCGCGCACTTCCGGATTGGCGAGCAGTTCCTTGCCCGTGCCGCTCATCGTCACATTGCCGTTGACCATCACATAGCCGCGGGTGGCCAGCTTCAGCGCGCCGAACGCGTTCTGCTCAACGAGGAAAACGGTCAGCCCCTGCGTCTTGTTGAGCACGCGGATGGCGTCGAAGATCTGCTTGACGATCAGCGGCGCCAGGCCGAGCGACGGCTCGTCCAGAAGCAGCAGCTTCGGCCGCGCCATCAGCGCGCGCGCAATCGACAGCATCTGCTGCTCACCGCCCGACAGCGTGCCGCCGCGCTGGCCGATGCGTTCCTTCAGGCGCGGAAACAGCGTGAACACCTTTTCGGCGTCCTCGTCGTAATGCTTCAGATTGTCGAGGCTCGCGCCCATCTGAAGATTTTCCAGCACCGTCATGCGCGGAAAGATGCGGCGTCCTTCCGGCGACTGGGCAATCCTCAGCCGCGCGATCTCATGCGTCGGCATTTCGGTGATGTCGGTTCCGGCAAACGTGATCTTGCCGGCGCGCGCACGCGGCGAACCGAAGATGGTCATCATCAGCGTCGACTTGCCGGCGCCATTGGCGCCGATCAGGGCAACAATCTCGCCCTCCTTGACCGACACGTTGACGCCGTTGAGCGCGCGAATGTTGCCGTAGTAGGTCTCGACGCCCTCGACCTGAAGCAGGGTTTTGCCGGTCATTATTTACGCTCCCCGCTCTTGGCCGCTTTCGGCGCGGCGCTCTTGGGCTTCTGCGAAGGATGGCTGGTCGCGACCTTGCCGGCGTCGACGCGCTTCGAGAACTCCGTCTCCTTGCCCTTGTCCAGCAACGCAGCCTGCTTCACCCACTCCTCGCGCGCGATGCGCCCGTCGAAGGCAAGATAGGCTTCCGCCGCAACCACATCCGCCTTCTTCCACGCCGCTATCTGGTCGAAATGGAAGATGCCGTGCTCGTTGAGCTTCTTCTCGTTGACGAGGCCGATGCCCTTGATGCGGGTCAAGTTATCGGCCCTGTTGCCGCGCGGCGCGGCGAGCCGATTGGAAACGCCGGCTGCCTTGGGCGCAGGCGCGGCCTTGGCGGCTGGCTTGGCACTGGCTGGCTTGGGTGCTGCCTTCACTGGCTTGCTGGTGGCGGCCTTAGCGGAAGCAGCAGCCTTGGCCGACGCAACCGCCTTGGCTGCAGGCTTGGCGGGCGCAGCGCTCTTGGCCGAGGCCTTGCCAGCGGAAGCGGCTGCCGGCTTCGGGGGAGCTTTCGCCGCCGTAGAAGCAGGTTTCGCTGTCGCGACCGGTTTGGGCGAGGCAGAGGGCTTTGCCGGCTTCGCCGCCGCTTCAGATATCGCCGCGGCTTTCGGCTTTGCTGCCTTTGCTTCGGGCTTCGCCGCGGCGGAAGCAGGTTTCGCCTCGACCGGTTTTGCGGCGGGCTTCCTGGCAGCCGACTTGACTGGTGCCGCTTTGGGGGCTGCTGCCAGCGGGGCGGGTGCGGATGCAGCTCTGGCTGCCCGGGCATCGACCTGCGAGGCCTTGGATGCGCCGTCAGCTACCGTGATGCGTTCGCCTTCGCTGTGGCCGATCGTGTCGCTTACCGGCCCCGCGAGCATGGAAGAGGACGTGCCCGGACCGTGCGCGGCATCCGGACCAACATCCAGCTGCTCGATGACGTGATCGTCGCCGACCGCTATCAGGACGTCCTCTACCTCCTCGTCGTCGACGCCGAGATAGGCGGCGATGACGCGCGGGTCGTTGCGAACCGATTCCGGATTGCCGTCGGAAATCTTGCGGCCATATTCCAGGACCACGACGTGGTCGGAAATCTGCATGACCACCGACATGTCGTGCTCGATCAGAAGGATCGACGTGCCGGTATTGTCCTTGATGTCGATTAGCAGCGTATTCAGCGCCAGCGATTCCTTGGGATTGAGGCCGGCTGCCGGCTCATCCAGGCACAGAAGCTCCGGCCCCGTGCACATGGCGCGTGCGATCTCCAGGCGCCGCTGCGCGCCATAGGGCAGGTCGCCCGCCGGATCGTCGGCGCGGTCGATCAGTTCGGCTTTTTCGAGCCAGAACTTCGCCAGATCGACGGATTCGGCCGAAGCCTTGCGATAACCGCCAATGCCGAGCAGGCCGAGCACCGTGTAGCCCGAGGCCTTCATGAGCTTGTTGTGCTGGGCAACGAGCAGGTTTTCCAGAAGCGTCATGCCCGAAAACAGGCGGATGTTCTGGAAGGTTCGCGCCACCTTTGCCTGCGCCGTGATGCGGAAGTCCGGCATGCGTTCCAGCAAGAACTCCTTGCCGTCATGCCCGCTCAGCCGGATCATGCCTTCCGACGGCTTGTAGAAGCCGGTGATGCAGTTGAACACCGTGGTCTTGCCCGCACCGTTCGGCCCGATCAGCGCGGTGATCTCGCCGCGCTTGGCCTCGAAGGAAAGGTCGCCGATGGCGACCAGCCCGCCGAACTTCATCGAAAGATGCTCGACCGAAAGTATCGGTTTGCTCATGTCTGTTCCCGTAGCCATCAGCCGTGCCCTTCCTTGGTGAAGGAAGCTGAAACGGATTTTCGTTCATTCAGGAAGGCGGTTGGTTCCCGGCTGCCGACGAAGCCGCGCGGCTTCCATAGCATGACGATCACCATGGCGCAGCCGAACAGCAGCATGCGATAGAGTTCCGGCGTGAAGCTGTCGCCGAAGATCGCCTTCAGGAACTGCATTTCACGCAGGATCTCGGTGCCGCCGATCATCACCAGCGCCGCGATGGCGATGCCGGTGAGCGAGCCCATGCCGCCAAGGACGACGATGGCAAGGATGATCGCCGATTCCAGGAACACGAACGATTCCGGGCTGACGAAGCCTTGCCGTGCGGCGAAGAACGAGCCGGCGAAGCCGCCGAACATCGCGCCGGTGGCAAAGGCGGTGAGCTTGGTGGTGGTCGTGTTGATGCCGAGCGAGCGGCAGGCGATCTCGTCTTCGCGCAGCGCTTCCCACGCACGGCCGACCGGCATGCGGCGCAACCGGATGGTGACGAATGCGGTGAGCAGCGCCAGAGCGAGGATCAAATAATAGAGGAAGATCTTATAATAGGCGCCGGACTGGGCGATGTTGAAGACCTTGGCGATGTAGTTCGGATCGCTGACGTTGAACGAGAACAGGCCGAAGAAACTGACCTTGGGAATGCCCGAAATACCGGCCGAACCGTTGGTGACTTCGCGCCAGTTGATCAGCACGAGGCGGATGATCTCGCCGAAGGCCAATGTGACGATCGCCAGATAGTCGCCGCGCAGGCGCAGAACCGGAAAGCCGAGGATGACGCCCCAGAAGGCGGCCATCAGGCCGGCAGCCGGCAGCAATATCCAGAACGACCAGCCGAAATGCGTACCGAGCAGCGCATAGGAATAGGCGCCCACCGCATAGAAGGCGACATAGCCCAGATCGAGCAGGCCGGCGAGGCCGACGACGATGTTGAGGCCCCATGCCAGCATCACGTAGATCAGGATCTGGATGCCGAAATTGTCCACCCATTTGAGCGAACCCTGGAAGCCGAACATCAGCACCATGGCGACCGGGTAGAGCACCAGGAGAATGACCGACAGCAGCGAAAAATGCGCCAGGATGAAGCTGCGGAAATAGAACAGAACCGACGCCAGCGCGTAGATGATGGCAACGCCGCGCAGCAGGCCGACATAGGCGGCCGACTGCGGGCTGAGAGCACCCGCCAGCGTGCCGCTGAAGAACAGCAGAACGGCGGCAATGACGACGGCGGCGATGAAATAGGGAAGCCGGAAGAAGCGCGTCGCAGCGCTGTCGGGAAACAGGCCGGTCGCGATGTTGGCGATTTTTTGGTTCGCCACGAACGGGCGGATATAGGCGACGGCGACGAAACGCCCGATCATAACCAGCGCCACGACGATGGCGAGCAGGCCCCAGCGCTGGACGAGGATCAGTTCGTTGCGGATGTTCTGGTCGCTCTTGAGGCCGATGAACAGAACGAACAGGCCGAAGGAGATCGCGCCGGCATAGAGCGCTTCACGGATAGCCTGCGGGAAGGGGTTTGCGACCTCTTCCCGGCTGGTGGAGACGGTTTGAACCATGATGTCAGACCTTTTCCACTTCTGGCCGGCCAAGAATGCCGGAAGGCAGGAAGATCAGCACGATCGCCAGGATGGAGAAGGCGGCCACGTCCTTGTAGTCGATGGAGAAATAGGCCGACCACATCGATTCGATGAAGCCGATCAGCAATCCGCCGAGCACAGCACCGGGTATGGAGCCGATGCCGCCGAGAACGGCCGCGGTAAAGGCTTTCACCCCGGGCACGAAGCCGTCGGAGAAAACCACGACGCCGTAATACATCAGGAACAGCGTGCCGGCGACGGCGGCCAGGCATGCGCCCATGATGAAGGTGATCGAGATCGTCCGGTCGACATCGATGCCGAGGAGTGCCGCCATCTTGCGGTCCTGCTCGCAGGCACGCTGCGCGCGGCCCAGCGAGGTCTTGTTGACGAGGTACCAGAAGATCGCCAGCAGGGCTGCGGTCACCACCACGATGATGATCTGCTTCAGCGATACGCTGATGCCCTCGATCGTGTAGACTTGGCTGACCATCGGCGGGATCGGCTTGTTGCGCGGGCCTTGCGTGACCTGCACGAAGTTCGACAGCGCGATCGACATGCCGATGGCAGTGATCAGCGGCGCGAGCCGGAAGGAGCCGCGCAAGGGCCTGTAGGCGACCTTTTCGATCGTCCAGTTGTAGAGGCTGGTGAGCAGCATCGCCACGATCATCATGATCAGCAGCGCCACGACCACGGGCACCGAATAGAACAGTCCGACCAGGATGAGGAAGACGATGAGCGCGGTGAACGCGCCGACCATGAAGATATCGCCATGGGCAAAGTTGATCATGCCGATGATGCCGTAGACCATCGTATAGCCGATTGCGATCAGCCCATAGATCGATCCCAGCGTCAGCCCGTTGATAAGCTGCTGGATAAAATATTGCATCTAGCTGCGGCTCCCCTGGAATGTCGCCTTTTGGGTCGCATTCCTTTTCGTATTTCCCCTAGTCCTAAAGCCTCGCACTCGGATTGCAACGTCAATTTTCGCGACCGGGCGGAAAGGCTTCAGGCATGCGTCCAAGCTGCTTGTTTTTGATCCTGGCTTGCTGGACTATAGCGAAAGCTAGCATTGGCCCAACGCAATGTCCTTGCTGAATTTGTGATACCTTTTCCATTCTATCGTACAATCGTGCGCCCAATAGGCAAATCACGACGAATTGTTGCATCAATCGCGGCAGCATTGTTTCGGCAACCCCTGCGTGCTGCGGCCCCTTTCAAGTAACAACGAAGCCATGGGCGAAGGGATCGCGATCATCTATGAAGATTGTATTCAATCCCGTCATCCGCGCCCATCCGCCGATGGAGGGAACGATCGCCGGCTTTTCGGCAACGCGCGTTTCGCTTTCGACCCGGCCCTTGAACAGCGAGCCGATGATCGATTCGTGGATGAAATCGTCCCCGGTCTTCAGCCTGCCCTTGGCATGGAGTTGCGCCATGCGCGCCGAGGTGCCGGTGCCGCAAGGCGAGCGGTCGATCGCCTTGTCGCCGTAGAAGACGGCATTGCGCGCATCCGCTTCCTCGTGTTTCGGCGCGCCGGTCCACAGCATGTGCGACAGCCGGTTGATGCCGGGATTTTCGGGATGCACGAAGGTGTATTTCTCGTTCAGCCGCTGCCGCACCACCGGGCTCCAGGCGATCAGGTCGCCGGCCGAATGATCGGCCATGTCGCGGTAGTTGTCCTGCGGCTCGACGATGGCGTAGAAGTTGCCGCCATAGGCAACATCGACCTTGATCTCGCCGAGCACCGGGCACTCCACCGTCAACCCTTCCGCATAGAGGAAGGACGGGACGTTGGTGATGCGCACCTCCTCGACATATTCGCCGACCTGTTTGTATTCGGCGATGACCAGTCCCGCCGGCGTATCGAGGCGCAGCGTGCCCGGCGTCTTCGGCTTCACCAGCCCATGTTCGATCGCCATCGTCACCGTACCGATGGTGCCGTGGCCGCACATCGGCAGGCAGCCGGAGGTCTCTATGAAGAGGATTGCGATGTCGCAATCCTCGCGCGTCGGCGGATAAAGGATCGAGCCGGACATGACGTCGTGACCGCGCGGCTCGAACATCAGCCCGGTGCGGATCCAGTCATATTCGGCGAGGAAATGTGCGCGCCGCTCCATCATGGTCAAGCCGTGAAGCTGCGGCCCGCCGCCGGCAACGAGCCGGACCGGATTGCCGCAGGTGTGACCGTCGATGCAGAAGAAGGAATGCCGAGCCATGATGCCTCAGAAGCGTTGAGCAGAAAAAGGTGACAGGTCGATTTCCGGAGCCTGCCGCAGAACGAGGTCGCGGATCAAGGCGCCAGTGGCCGCCGATTGCGTCAGGCCAAGATGGCCGTGGCCGAAAGCGTAGAAGACATTGTCACGGCCCTTGGCGTGGCCGATGACCGGCAGCGAATCCGGCAGCGACGGGCGATAGCCCATCCATTCGCGCCCGCCCGATGGATCGAGCCCCGGCATGAATTTCTGCGCCTTTTTCATCATCGCTTTTGCGCGGGCGAAATTCGGCGGACGATACAACCCGCCAAGCTCGACCGCGCCGCCGACGCGGATGCCGGTTTCCAGCGGCGTGACGACGAAACCCTGATGCGAGAAGATGATCTGGCGCTTCAGGTCGAAGGCGGTTGCCGGTAGCGTCGTGTTGTAGCCACGCTCGGTTTCGAGCGGAATCCGGTCGCCGAACTGTCGCGCCAGAAGATGAGACCACGCGCCGGCAGCAATGACGAGTTTATCCGCCAGGATCGTGCAGCCCTGTTTCAGCTGTATCGTGATCCTGCCGTTCGACGGCATGGCGAGCGCGACGTCGCCCTGCACGAACTTCGCGCCTCTGCTCTCAGCATATTTCCAGATCGCCTTACCGAGCAGTTTCGGATCCGAAACGGTCTTCCAGCCCGGAACGAAAGTGCCGCGGACCAGATCCGGCGACAGGCCGGGTTGATAGGCCGAGATTTCATCCTTCTCGAGATGGCGATAGCCGATACCAAAACGGTCGCGCGCGGCCCAGCCAGGCAGCGAGTCGCGAAACTCCTGCTCGCTCTCATAGAGTTCCAGCGAGCCGTCCTCGCGCAGCATGGATTTCGTGCCGGAGCGCTGCATCAGCCCGGCCCAGGCAGCCTCGGCGAGCTTCATCAGGCTGGCCTGCGCGACCAGCCCGCTCTCATACTTGTCAGCCGCACCGGCGCGCCAGAAGCGATAGAGCCAGGGCAGAAGCTTTGGGAAATAGGCCGGCGGAATGGCCAGCGGGCCGAGCGGATCGAGAAGCCATTTCGGCACCTGCGCCAGCATGCCCTTATGCGCCAGCGGCAGCACATCGGAAAAGGCGAGTGCTGCAGCATTGCCGGAACTGGTTTCTTCGCAGATGCCGGTGCGGTCGAACACCGTCACCTTGAGCCCGGCCTCAGCGAGATGAGCCGCAGCACAGATGCCGACGATGCCGGCACCTATGATGGCCACTTCCACCTCGCCTGAACTGCTTCCACTCATGACGCCTCCCGCCGTCTCTGATTTCAGCGATCAGAAGGACGGCAATACCGGCCTGACTGCAAGTGCATCCCTAACGATCTTCTCGACCGCGTTGCGGCGCTCGCCCGAAAGCGGCTGGCGCGGCATGCGTACGCGGTCATTTGTGCCGATGGCGTGAACCTCGGCAAGCTTGATGTTCTGGACCAGATAGCTCGAGACGTCGAGGTCTAGCAGCGGGCGGAACCAGCGATAGATGGCGAGTGCCTCTTCCCGGCGACCCTGCTTCATGAGCTGGTAGATCGCCACCGTCTCGCGCGGAAAGGCCGTGACAAGACCGGCAACCCAACCAATGGCGCCAACGCTGAGCGCCTCGAAGGCCAGATTGTCGACGCCGGTGAAAAGATCAAAACGGTCGCCGAAGCGGTTGATGATCTCGGTCGAGCGGCGGATGTCGTCTGACGATTCCTTGACCGCCACGAACAGCGGATCGGATGCCAGTTCCTCCATCACCTCGACGGTGACATCGACGCGGTAGGCGACGCGGTTGGAATAGATCATCACCGGCAAGCCGCCGCCTGCGGCCATCGCCTTCAGCGTGGCGACCGTCTCCTGCGGGTTGGTGTGATAGATCGGGCTCGGCACGATCATCAGGCCGTCAGCACCTGCAGCCGCCGCCTGCTTGGCAATCGCAGCACCCTCACGCGTTCCCGCCTCATTGATGGTCAGAAGCACCGGCTTGCCATTGGCCACGCCCTGCGCCGTCTTCAGCACCGAAAGCTTTTCCTCGACCGACAGCATCGGCCCCTCGCCCAGCGAACCGGCGACGATGATGCCGTCGCAACCCGCCTCCATCTGCAGCGTAAAGCAGCGCTCCATCTCGGCATGGTCGAGGCGGTCGTCCTCGGTGAATTTGGTCGTTACTGCGGGAAAGACTCCGGTCCACATATCGGTCGCTCCATCTGATATACCACAGATATATCTGTAAAGAATTCCTTCTGTCAATTGGCTTTACAGCCTGATATATCAAAAAATATATCAACCGGAATGAGCAGCCTTGAATACCGTCGACAGCAAGCCGGAACGCGTGGACATCGCCGAATCCGCCAGCGCGAAAGCCTATCGCGTGCTCGAAAAAATGATCGTCACGCTCGAACTGGCGCCCGGCAGCGTCACCACCGAGAAGGCGCTGATCGAAAAATTGTCGCTCGGGCGCACCCCCGTTCGCGAGGCGATCCAGCGCCTGGCATGGGAAGGGCTGGTCTCGGTGCGTCCGCGCGCCGGCCTCGAGATCGCACCGCTGCATGCCGGCGACTGGCTGCGCGTCCTCGATGCACGCCGTGGCGTGGAGGTGATTCTGGCCCGTTCGGCCGCGCGCTTCGCCACCGCTGAAATGTCCAGCCGTTTCCAGGAGACGGCGATGGCCATGCACGATGCCGTGCTGACCAACGACGTCGCCGGCTATCTCGAGGCCGACAAGTCGCTCGACGAGGCCATGGCGCTCGCCGCCGACAACCGTTTCGCCGCCCAGCTCGTCGCCCCGCTACAGACGCATAGCCGCCGCTTCTGGTTTCGCTTCCAGAGCGGAACGGGCCTCGCCGAGGCCGCCGGCAACCACGTCTCACTCATCCGCGCCATCCTCGAACGCGACGAGGAAGCCGCCGGCATCGAAGCCGACCGACTGATGGCGCTCCTGCGCTTGCACGCGCAGGCCGCTGCGATGCGGTGATTCCCACGCCGAAGCAGCGGTTCCTCGCCCCCGCTCTTGCGTGGGAGAGGTGGTTTGCGAAGCAAACCGGAGAGGGGGAGGATGAAGCGCGGTAGGCTGGCGGAGGGGCGTCGATCATATCGGTATTGCCGAGATCAACGAGACCCCCTCTCCGTCTTGGGCTTCGCCCGAGCCACCTCTCCCCCACTTCGTAGGGGCGAGGAATCGCTAATCGCCAACCCCGCGCCCCCCACAAACAAACAAAAAGAGCGCGGACGATGCCGCGCTCTTTGAAATCAATTCATCGCAGGCCCGGAGGCTGCTTGATAACTCGCCCTGCCGAGTCATATGGGGTGGTTTTCGAGAACCGGAGCGGAGCGTACATTTAAGTACGTGAGCACCGGAAGCGCAGAAAACCGCGTCAGATGGCCAGCAGGGTAGAGTTAGCGGGCGGTCTCTAGTTCATCGTCGGAATGACGAACTCGGCTCCATCCTTGACACCCGACGGCCAGCGCGAGGTTACCGTCTTGGTCTTGGTGTAGAAGCGGAAGGCGTCCGCGCCGTGCTGGTTGAGGTCACCGAAGGACGAAGCCTTCCAGCCGCCGAAGGTGTAGTAGGCGATCGGCACCGGGATCGGCACGTTCACGCCGACCATGCCGACCTGAACGCGGGATGCAAAATCGCGTGCCGCATCGCCGTCGCGGGTGAAGATGGCAACGCCGTTGCCCATTTCATGATCGTTGGCGAGCTTGATGGCGTTTTCGTAGGTCGGCGCGCGGACGACCGAAAGCACCGGCCCGAAGATTTCTTCCTTGTAGATGCGCATGTCGGCGGTAACATTGTCGAACAGGCAGCCGCCCATATAGTAGCCGTTCTCATAGCCCTGCATCTTGAAGCCGCGGCCGTCGACGACGAGCTTGGCGCCTTCTTTCACGCCGATGTCGACGTAATCCTTGATGCGCTCCAGCGCCTGGGCGGTCACGACAGGACCGAAATCGGCCGAGGAGTCGGTCGAGGGGCCGACCTTCAGGCTTTCGACGCGGGGGACCAGCTTTTCCATCAGGCGGTTGGCGGTGTCCTCACCGACCGGAACGGCAACCGAGATGGCCATGCAACGCTCGCCGGCCGAGCCGTAGCCGGCGCCGATGAGGGCGTCGACGGTCTGGTCCATGTCGGCGTCGGGCATGATGATCATGTGGTTTTTGGCGCCGCCGAAGCACTGCACGCGCTTGCCGTTGGCGCAGCCGCGCGAATAGATGTACTGCGCGATCGGCGTCGAGCCGACGAAGCCGATGGCCTTGATATCGGGATCGTCGAGAATTGCGTCGACCACCGTCTTGTCGCCATTCACGACATTGAGCACGCCTGCCGGCAGGCCGGCCTCGAGGAACAGTTCGGCGATGCGCAGCGGCACGCCCGGATCGCGCTCGGATGGCTTGAGGATGAAGGCGTTGCCACAGGCGAGTGCCGGGGCGATCTTCCACAGCGGGATCATGGCCGGGAAGTTGAAAGGGGTTATGCCGGCAACGACGCCGAGCGGCTGGCGCATCGAATAAACATCGATGCCGGTGCCGGCATTGTCGGTGAATTCGCCCTTCATCATATGCGGCGCGCCGATGCAGACCTCGACCACTTCGAGGCCACGCTGGATGTCGCCCTTGGCGTCGGCAATGGTCTTGCCATGCTCGCGGGCCAGAAGTTCGGCCAGTGAATCATATTCGCGGTTGGCCAGTTCGAGGAATTTCATCAGCACGCGCGCGCGGCGCTGCGGGTTGGTCGCGGCCCAGCCGACCTGAGCGGCCTTGGCGTTCTCGACGGCTGCGCGCAGTTCGGCAGCCGATGCCAGCGCCACCGTACCGCGCACCGTGCCATCCATCGGCTGCATCACGTCCTGCTTGCGTCCGCTGGTGCCGGCGACATGCTTGCCGCCGATGAAATGACCGTAATCGACCATGATTTCTCTCCCTGGGGATTGTTGATTAAGGCCATTGTCCTGCTTTGCGGACCACATTGCAACGCGAGCAGAAAACCAACCGTTGTGCAGAAAGTAGAGTACAGCGCGCTGCGGAATATGATTTAATGCAAATAAGAGGACGCTGGCACTTCCTTCTCCCCGTTCACGGGGAGAAGGTGGCCTCCCCGGGTCTTGCCTTTGGCAAGCCCAAGGACAGGCTAAGGGTCGGATGAGGGGCAGCGCCTGTGCTGGCAGGGTTCGCTCCGCCCCTCATCTGCCTGCCGGCATCTTCTCCCCGTATAGAGACGGGGAGAAGAAGGCTTGCCGCAATGGAGGCTCGATGAACTGGGACGATGTAAGAATATTCCTCGCGGTCGCGCGCGCCGGCCAGATCCTGGGTGCGGCACGCCGTCTGGAACTCAACCACGCCACCGTATCGCGCCGCGTTGCAGCCCTTGAGGAAGCGCTGAACACAAAGCTGTTCCGCCGCCTCACCACCGGCAGCGAACTGACGCCTGCCGGCGAGCGCTTTCTGGAAGTCGCAGAGCGCATGGAAGCCGACATGATCTCGGCGCGGGCCGAGATTGCCGGCGAAGGCGACGCGGTTTCGGGCACAGTGCGCATCGGCGCGCCGGACGGTATCGGCGTTGCCTTCCTCGCATCGCGTCTTGGAAAACTCACCGCGATGCACCGCGACCTGAAGATCCAGCTCGTGCCGGTGCCGCGCTCCTTCTCGCTGTCGCGGCGCGAGGCCGACATCGCCATCACCGTCGAGCGGCCGAGCGAAGGCCGCCTCGTCGCCGGCAAGCTGGTCGACTATACGCTCGGCCTCTTCGCCTCGCGCGCCTATGCCGAGGAAAACGGCCTGCCGCAGACGGTGGCCGAACTCGCCAATCATCGCCTCGTCGGCTATGTGCCGGACCTCGTCGTCAGCCCCTCGCTGGACTATGCCGCCGAATTCAGCCCGGACTGGAACGCCGGCTTTTCCATCTCGTCGAGCCTCGGCCAGACCGAAGCGGTGCGGGCAGGCGCCGGCATCGGCATGCTGCACACATTCATCGCCCGCTCGCTACCCGAACTCGTGCCGGTGCCGGCGGCAAAACCGATCCGCCGCGCCTATTGGCTCGTCTACCACGAATCCGTGCGCCCGCTGCGCCGCATCCAGACTGTCGCCGGCTACATCACCAAGGCGGTGGAAGCGGAGCGCGCGCTGTTCGTGTAATGCACCGGGGGCACCGGGGACAGTTTAGCCGTAGCGGCTGAGGTTGAGTGCGCCCGTATCGATCTCCGGCTTCGTCCCGGAGACGATATCCGCAAGCACACGGCCCGAGCCGCAGGACATGGTCCAACCCAGCGTGCCGTGGCCGGTGTTGAGGAAGAGATTGTCATAGCGCGTCTTGCCGATGATCGGCGGGCCGTCCGGCGTCATCGGGCGCAGGCCGCACCAGAAGCTCGCTTCCTTCACCGCGCCGCCATTCGGGAACAGGTCGGAGACCGAATGTTCCAGCGTGTCGCGCCGCGCCTGGTGCAGGCTGAGGTCGTAGCCCGAGATTTCCGCGGTGCCGCCGACGCGGATGCGGTCGCCGAGACGCGTGATCGCGACCTTGTAGGTTTCGTCCATGACCGTCGAGACCGGAGCGCCGTCAGCATTGGTGATCGGCACGGTGATGGAATAGCCCTTTACGGGATAAACCGGCACGGAAAGCCCTAGCGGCTTCAAAATGATCGGCGAATAGCTGCCAAGCGCCACGACATAGGCGTCGGCGGTCAGCACCCCGGCGCTGGTGGCGACGCCGGTGATCCGCCCGCCTTCGGTGATGATCTTCTCGATCTTCGTGTTGAAACGGAAGCTCACGCCGCGCCCGGCGCAATGCGCGGCCAGACGCTCGGTGAACATCTGGCAGTCACCCGTCTCGTCGCCCGGCAGCCGCAGGCCACCGACGAATTTTCCTTTCACGGCGGCCAGCGCCGGCTCAGCGCCGATGCAGCCGGCAGGGTCCAGCACCTCGAACGGCACGCCGAACTGCTTCAGCACCTCGACGTCGCCGCCAATGCCGTCGAGCTGCTTCTGCGTGCGGAAAAGCTGCAGCGTGCCCTGGCTGCGCTCGTCATAGGCGATGCCGGTCGAGGCGCGCAACGCCATCAGCATGTCGCGGCTGTATTCGGCAATCGGCACCATGCGCGCCTTGTTGACGGCGTAGCGCGCCGAGGTGCAGTTGCCGAGCATCTTCAACAGCCACGACCACATCGCCGGATCGAATTTCGGGCGAACGACCAGCGGGCCATGGCGCATCAGCAGCCATTTGATCGCCTTCATCGGAATGCCGGGCCCGGCCCAGGGCGAGGAGTAGCCGGGCGACACTTCGCCGGCATTGGCGAAGCTGGTTTCCAGCGCCGGGCCGCTCTGGCGGTCCACCACCTCGACCTCATGGCCGGCTTCCGCCAGATAATGCGCGCTGGTGATACCCACCACGCCGCTTCCCAGAACAAGAACCTTCATTGCAGAACCCCTTGAAAATTGCCTGCGGCGGGAGAGCCCCCTCAGCCGCCTTCGTAAATCCGATGAAAACGATGGCCGAGCCCGGTCAGCACCTCGTAGCCGATGGTGCCGGCATGACCGGCAACGTCGTCCACCGTCTGGTGGCTGCCGATCATCTCGACCAGATCGCCGGCCTTCAGCGCGCCTTCGGGCAGCGCCGAGATGTCGATGATGATGCTGTCCATCGAGACGCGGCCGACGAAGGGCAGCCTGACGCCGTTGAAGAAAGCACCGGCAGCCGCACGGCGATGCCAGCCATCGGCGTAGCCCAGCGAGATGGTAGCCACCCGCAGCGGTCCAGTGGTGCGAAAAGTGTGGCCGTAACCGACGCCGATATCCGTCTCCAGCGTGCGCGTCTGGATGACTTTTGCCGAAAGCCGGATGACCTCGCGCATCGGGTTCGGCTTGCCCGGGGTCGGATTGATGCCGTAGAGCGCCGCACCCGGCCGGGCGAGATCGTAATGATAATCCGGCCCGAGAAATATGCCTGACGAATTGGTGAGCGACGCGGGTGCCGCCGGCAGCAGAGAGCGCAGGAGATCAAAAGCCTTCTTCTGCGCGGCATTGGCCGGATGCTCCGGCTCGTCGGCGCAGGCGAGATGGCTCATCACCAGCCTGACCTCGACGCCGTCGAGCAGGCCGGGATTGCGCGCCAGCGTCTCGACCTCTCCAGGCATCATGCCGAGCCGCGACATGCCGCTGTCGACCTGAAGCGCCATGGGCAGCTTTTTGCCGAGCGCCTTTGCAGCGGTAGCCCAGGCAGCAAGCTGCTCGAGGCTGTTGGCGATCGTGATCAGATCAGCGGCGGCAGCTTCGGCTTCCGCACCGGGCGGCGTGCCGTTCAGGATGTAGATTTTGGGGCCGTCACCGAGCATGGCGCGCAGGGCCAGCCCCTCGCCGAGATGCGCAACGAAGAACGTGTCGCAGCCCTCAGCAAGCAGCGCCTTCGCCACTTCGGCAGCACCCAGCCCATAGGCGTCGGCCTTGACCACGCCGGCGCAGCGCGTGGCTCCGAGATGGCTCTTCAGCAGCCGGTAGTTTTCGCGCAACGCCGAGAGGTCGATCGTCAGCACCGCACCCGCCTCCGCGAGGCTCGGCTGCGATGTTTCGCATATTCTTGCGTTGTCCCGGTCCATTCCGCTCGAAATCCTCAGATTTCAGCGCGCAATCATCAATTTTAGATGATTGCTTGCGCAACATTCAAAAATTACGCAGAATCCTTTCAATAAGTCCGACATTCTTCGAGGATCGTGCGTAAACCTCCCATAATGCAAACAAGGTTGCACTGCAACATCAGCTTGCAGCGAAAGCGCAGCTTACGTTGGATCAGGCGACGGCGAAACGCCGCGCGCGCGGGGAATTTATCAGAGGTGTCGGCGGAGGCCTCAGCCCGCGCCTATCACGGCGCCAGATGGCGGAAGGCCGCGACGACCTCCTCATAGAGCTTGCGCTTGAACGGCACGATCAGCTCGGGCAGGTCGGTCATCGGCTTCCACGCCCAGTCGTCGAACTCCGGCTCGTGGCCGCCGGGCGGCGGGTTGATGGCGATTTCGCTCTCATTGCCTTCGAAGCGGAAGGCGAACCATTTCTGCGTCTGGCCGCGATATTTGCCCTTGAAGGCGATGCCGAGCTTGTCGGCGGGCAGGTCGTAATTGATCCAACGCGGCGCTTCGGCCAGCAGCGAGACGCTGCGCATACCGGTTTCCTCATAGAGCTCGCGCAGGGCCGCCGGCAGCGGGTCTTCGCCCTTGTCGATGCCGCCCTGCGGCATCTGCCAGAGCTTGTCGGTGCCGGCCATCTCGCTGTCCGGCTCGGCGATGCGATGCCCGGACCAGACCAGCCCGTCGCCATTCAGCACCATGATGCCGACGCAAGGGCGATAGGGCAGCGATTCCGGGTCGATCTTCTTGTGCTTTGCCATGATGTCCTTCAGCCGCGTTCCGGGTCGGTGGCGAGTGCCGAGATCGGCACGATCTCGATGCCGCGCCGCTTTGCTTCCTCGACCCAGGAGGACACGGCATCGACAGTCATGTCAAAGGCCGATCCCGTGCCGACGGCAAAGCCCTTGGCGCGCGCCGTGCTTTCGAGCTGGTCGAGTTTCTTCAGGATTTCGCCACGGTCGCGCACCGCATCGATCGTGGCATCGGCAACGGCAACCGGCACGCGGTTCTTCAGCGCCAGTTCCGGCGCCACGCTGCGCGCAGTCGAGCCATCGTCGAGATAGAGCAGGCCGCGCTTGCCGAGTTCGGCCATGATCGGCCCCATCGCCGCAGCATCGGCGGCAAACCGCGCGCCCATATAATTCATCACGCCGGTGTAGTTGGTCGTCCGCGACAGCGTCCAGCGCAGGTTCTTCAAATTCTCGGCAGCCGGTGCCGCCACCGTCAGCGTGTTGCGGCCGGGATTTACGTTCGGGTAGTCGAACGGCTCCAGCGCCACCTGCATGACGATCTCGTGGCCCTCGCGGCGGCCTTCCTGCATCCAGCGGCCGATGCTGTTGCCCCCCGGCGCGAAGGCCAGCGTCACTTCCGGCGGCAGCTTGGCGATGGCTTCCTGCGTGCCCGTCTGCGACAGGCCGAGACCGCCGATGACGATCGCCACACGCGCGCCGCGCGCGCCGGACCACGGTCGCGCATAGACATCGAACGGCCGCCGGCCGTCAGCGGCGCGGATCGGCAAAAGCCCCGTCTCGCTCTGCTCGATCAGCGCCTTGTCGGGCAGATGCGCGACGCGCAGGTTCTGGCCCAGAGCCGACGGATCGCGGATGACGACAACGCCGTTCGAAGCCCCTTCCGGCGGTTCGACATGGATGATCGATGGGCCATCGGCGGGCTGGGCAGCCGTGTTGGCGGAGGACACCGAAGCAGGCCCGGCGGCAGCCTCCGTTTTTGCAGGCTCGGTCACCTGCGGCGTCGAAACGGCAACCAGCGACGGATTGCGGAACGGCCGTTCCCGAAAGGCGATCAAACTGGAGCCGGCAACGATCACGATTGCCGCCAGCGCCAGGGCGGCTGGACCGGCGCGCAACGAAAAGCCGCGCGATGACCGGCGCGTAGCCGCGGCAGCCTGACCTAGCGGGCGATCGATTTCCTTATCGGACAAGCCGTATTCCTTAGAGAATCGGACCGGACAACGGATATCCGTTGTCGCAGAATCCGGCGTTCAACTAAAGAGCGTGCGGCTTGAGAAAACCCGATTTTCGATTGGTTCGGAGTGATATCGGCGAGAAGCTGCGCCGTAAAAAAATCCGCCGGAAAATTTCCGGCGGATTTGCATTTCAAACACTGGGGCAGATCGCGTCTGCCCGGCAGCGCTTACTGGTTGTTCATGACAGCCTTTTCAGGGCTCGGCGGGAAAGCCGGGTCGGTCTTGTTGCCACGGAGCAGGTCCAGCGCATAGTTGAGCTGGATGTCGTCCTTGGCTTCCGGCGGCACATAGGCCGACGAACCGGAACCCTGGTCGCTCTCTTCCACGCCCTTGATATGGCCCTTCAAGTCGGATTCGCCACGCGTCAGGTCGCGTCCCTTCAGGTCGTCCGGCAGCGGCTGGTCGACCTTGATGTCAGGCGTGATGCCCTTGCCCTGGATCGATTTGCCCGACGGCGTGTAATAGAGCGCCGTCGTCAGCCGCAGTGCGCCGTTCTCGGCGAGCGGGATGATGGTCTGCACCGAACCCTTGCCGAAGGACTGCGTGCCGACCACGGTGGCGCGGCGATGATCCTGCAGCGCACCGGCGACGATTTCCGAGGCACTGGCCGAACCGCCATTGACGAGCACGATCAGCGGCTTGCCATCGATCAGGTCGCCCGGACGGGCGTCGAAGCGGGTGATGTCCTTCGGATCGCGGCCACGGGTCGAGACGATCTCGCCCTTGTCCAGGAAGGTGTCGGACACGCTCACCGCCTGGTCGAGCAGGCCGCCCGGGTTCAGGCGCAGGTCGAGCACATAGCCCTTGAGCTTGTCGTTCGGCACCTGCTTCTTGATCGTGTCGATCGCGTTTTGCAGGTCGTCGAAGGTCTTTTCGGTGAAGGAGGTGATCTTCATGTAGCCGACGTCGTTCTCGACGCGGTACTTCACCGCCTTGACCTTGATGATGTCGCGCGTGACCGACAGCTCGATCGGCTTGTCGGCGCCTTCGCGCAGGATCGTCAGCTTGATCGGCGTGCCGACCGGCCCGCGCATCTTCTCGACCGCGTCGTTGAGCGTCAGGCCGCGCACTTCCTCGCCATCGATCTTGGCAATGAAATCGCCGGCAAGCACGCCGGCCTTGGCGGCGGGCGTGTCGTCGATCGGGGTGATGACCTTGACCAAGTCGTTTTCCATGGTGACTTCGATGCCAAGGCCGCCGAACTCGCCCTTGGTCTGGACGCGCATATCCTTGGCTGCTTCAGCGTTCATGTAGGACGAATGCGGATCGAGCGAGGTCAGCATGCCGTTGACGGCGCTTTCGACCAGCGACTTCTCATCCGGCGGTGTCACATACTGCGCCCGCACGCGCTCGAAAATGTCGCCGAAGATCGCCAGCTGGCGATAGGTCTCGGACCCTGCCGCATTGGCTGTCGAGCCCGGCGCCCCATAGACGAGCGTCATTGCCGATGCGCCCATGAGCGCACCTGCAAACAGAAGCGACAATTTACGTATCATTTCCTGTCCTTCCAGAAAGACGCTCCGCCCACCATGGGGTCGGATCGACCGGTTTTCCATCCTTGCGGAACTCGACATAGAGTTCCGGACCAATATTTCCATTGGGTGATGCCGCGGTGCTTGCCACCCTGGCCTCTCCCATCGCGCCAATCGGTTCGCCTGCAAGGACGGACTGACCCAGCGAGACACTGATTCTGCTCATGCCCGCCAGAACGACATGATAACCGTCGCCCGCGTTCAGGATCAAGAGTTGTCCATAAGAACGGAAGGGCCCCGCATACAATACGCTTCCATCGGCCGGCGCGGTGACGATGGCTCCCGATTGTGTCGCAACCATGTCGCCATGCATCACGCCGCCGTTATCGTCCTTGGCGCCGAATCGCTTCTTGACGCGGCCCGTGACTGGCAGCGAAACCTGCCCGCGCAGGGCCGAAAAAGGCGCAGTTGCGGTCAGGCGGTTAGCCTCGGGCGGCGCGGTGCGCTCGGCCTCGCTGGCAAGGCGTTGTTCTTCCGCCTTTTTTTCTGCTTCCGCCTGCTTGCGGCTGTCGTCAGCCTGCTTTTCCAGCGAAGCGATAAGCCCCTGCAGGCTGCCCGCCTTCGCAGCGAGCTTTTCCGAATTGCTCTGCTCGTCCTTCAGGGCCGTCTCGGTCTCGCCCTGCAGGCGCTGCTTCTGTTCGAGCAGCAGGCTGAGACGCTTCTTCTCGGTCAATTGATCGGCGACCGACGCCACCAGCCGCTGGCGCTCGGCATCGATGGAAGCGGTGACGCGCGACATTTCCTTCATGTCGGCAAGGAGAATTTCGGTCTCCGAGCGCAGTTCGGGCACCACGGCACCGAGCAGAATGGCGCTGCGGACGGAAGACAGCGCATCCTCCGGTTTCACCAGGATCGCCGGCGGCGGGTTCAGCCCCATGCGCTCCAGCGCGCCCAGAACCTCGGCGAGAACGCCGCGCCGCGCCGCCAGAGACTGGCGGATGCCGTCTTCCTGATCCTTCAGGCCTTCAAGCCGGCCGGTGATGTCGTCGATATCCTCGCTGAGTTTCTTTTCGGTCTTGGCCGACTGGATAAGGGCTGCGGTGATCGTCGCATGGTCCTTGCGGACCTTGGCGATGTCGGCGGAAAGCTGCTCCAGCCTGGCGGCCGAAAGCGTCATATCCTGCGAGACTTTTTCGTATTCGGCCTGACGCGCGGCCTGATCGGCAACGATCGCGTCTGCGTCCTGGCCCTGGGCGGCGGTCACGGCAAGCACGATCGCAGCCACGGCGAAGACGCCGCGGCGCAACCGCCCAAGCCCTGATCTCGCAACCATCGTTCCAGTCATTCCCGACGCGCTGTGTGTTCCACCCGACCTTAGCGATCTCTTCGTTAACGAACCATCAACCATGTCGTGAAGGTTCGATCGATGCGCAAACCCACGGTGGATTTTGTCGAACTTTCGCGCGAAGGCCGAAATCACGAACGATGATAAGGATGCCCAGAAAGAATGGTCGCGACGCGATAAAGCTGCTCGGCCAGCATGATGCGCACCAGCTGGTGCGGCCAAGTCAGCGCCCCGAAGGACAGAACGAGAGCGGCACTCTCTCGCAATTCTGCATCGTGGCCATCAGGCCCGCCGATGGCGACGACGAGATTTCGCTGTCCACCGTCGCGCAAGGTGCCGATCCTGCCGGCGAGATCTTCCGAGGAAATGTTCTTGCCGCGCTCGTCGAGCAGGATAAGTGCAGCACCCGAGACCAGTTGCGCGCGAAGTTTTTCCGCTTCCTCGCGCTTGCGTTCGGCAACGGTCTGCGCGCGGCTTTCCGGCGTCTCGACGACGCCGGTGAACTCCAGCCCTATGGCCGGACCGCTCTTGGCGAAGCGGTCCAAATAGCGGTCGGCCAGCTCCTTGTCGGGGCCGGCCTTCATCCGGCCCACGGCATGTACAGCAATCTTCATCCTGTCCTGACCCTAAAGTCCTGTCCCGATCCTTCGGGACGCTGGACCTTAGTGAACCGTTTCTCCGTCGAGATCCGGCGCCTGCCACATCTTTTCAAGATTGTAGAAGTCGCGGACTTCGGGGCGGAAGACGTGGACGATGATATCGCCAGAATCGATCAGGACCCAGTCGGCGCCCTCAAGCCCCTCGACGCGCGCAGTGCCGAGACCGGCTTCCTTCAGCGCCTTCAGGAGTTGATCGGCCACCGCTGCGACATGACGGTGCGACCGGCCCGACGCGATCACCATGTGATCGGCGAGGCTCGACTTCCCGTAAAGATCGATGGGGACGATGTTTTCGGCCTTGGAGTCTTCCAGACTGGCAAGGACAGTTTCTAAGGCGCGGGACACGGAGTCGTTTCCGCTCATCCCGGCCGGCGAAGGCATGATGGTTGCCTTCTTCCGCAGTGCTGTTCTCAGTGTCTTTCCTTCCGAAACAAGAACAACGAAACGCCCTGCTTTTTATCGCAGGACACCTCATAGATAGGCAGAGTCGTGCAACACTTTCAAGACGCACAAATGCATGAGCCTCAATCGGCTGCCGACAGTGGCTGAACAGGCACGGGTTGCGATCACCCGTCCGAAGCTGCCATCATGAAATCTTTCGAGCAGGAACCGATGGGCGGGGTGGCTTATTCGTTTCGCAGACGTGAAAGGAGCCCCTATGGAACTCGACACCCAGGAAGCTATGGCCGCCGTTCAGGCCGGGGTGAGCCAGGCGAGCGCACTCGCCGTAACCTATTCCTTCTCGGTGCTTGGCGCGATCATCCTGCTGATCGTCGGCTATCTCGTCGCCGGCATGATCGAGCGCGCGATATTCGCCGGCCTTAGCCGCATTCGCGGCTTCGACCCGACCCTTTGCCAGTTCTTCTCCAAGATCGCGCGCTACGCGATCCTCGTGCTGGTCATCGTCATGGTGCTGGGCCAGTTCGGCGTCCAGACAGCTTCCATCATCGCCGCCATCGGCGCGATCGGCCTCGCCGTCGGCCTGGCGCTTCAGGGCACGTTGCAGAACATCGCGGCCGGCATCATGCTGCTCGTGCTCAGGCCCTTCCGCATCGGAGAATATGTCGAGATCGGTTCTGTTACCGGCACGATCGAGGAGATCGGCCTGTTTGCCACCCGCCTGCGCGCCGCCGATGGCATTTTCGTGCTGGCGCCCAACTCCACGCTGTGGAACCAGCCGGTCCGCAACCTCACCCGCAATGGTGTCCGGCGCAATGACATCACCATCGGCATCGGCTACGACGCCGATATCGACCTGGCGCAATCGACATTCATGGATCTGGCGAAAGCCGACAGCCGAGTCAAAAAGGACACCGCACCGTCTGCTTTCGTCAACGAGCTGGGCGACAGCACTGTCGCGATCACCCTGAGATACTGGACATCCGCCGCCGATTTCTTCGCAACCAAGCTCGACCTGACCAAGAAGGCAAAACTGGCTTTCGAGGCCAAGGGCATATCGAACAAGTAGAACCAAAACGGCGCTCAGCCGCCGCCGTTCGCCTTGCGGATGGCCGTGGACGACAGCGAGGAGCGCGGGCCATGGATAAAGGTCCAGGCCGGCGCCTTCATCCGCGCCAGGCGCGGTGCATCCGCCTCGTCGACGCGGGCATAGTCGAAGGTCTTGGCCACCGCCGACGACAGGAACGACAAGGTCGCGCCGGGCCGGTCGATCACCGCGATCGGAAAAGTCATGACGATCTGGCGCCAGCGCTGCCAGCGGTGAAAATCGCGCAGATTGTCGGCACCCATGATCCAGACGAAATCGACGCCCGGATTGCGCGCCTTGATCAGTGCCAGCGTATCGGCGGTGTAGCGCACATGATGCGCCGCCTCGAAGGCGGTGACTTTTACGCGCGGGTCCTTGGCGATCTTCTCCGAAAGGCCGATGCGCTCGGCCAGCGGGGCCTGCATGCGCGAACTTTTCAGCGGGTTGCCCGGCGTCACCATCCACCAAAGCTGGTCGAGCCGCAGCCGCCGCAGCGCGATTTCGGCAACCAACGCATGACCGCCATGGGGCGGATTGAACGAGCCGCCGAACAGGCCGACCTGCATGCCCTTCTCGACATGCGGCATACGGAGATAATGGGACGCGACGCTCTCACCCTCCCCCTTGCGGGGGTCCGAAGGACGGGCGAGACCCGCGGCTCGCCCTGGCGAGTCGATCCGCGTAGCGGAGCGGGGTGGGGGTGGTGAAACCGGCACTGTCAGGTCGGAATGGAGCACATCGTCTCCACCCCCACCCCGGCTCGCAAATGCCGCTTCGCGGCATTGGTTCGCCGACCCTCCCCGCAAGGGGGAGGGTAAGACGCAAGCTTGCTCACGGCCGCACCTGCCCGGCCCCGCGCACGCGGTACTTGAAGGAGGTCAGCTGCTCGACGCCGACCGGGCCTCGCGCATGCATCTTGCCGGTGGCGATGCCGATCTCGGCGCCCATGCCGAACTCGCCGCCATCGGCGAATTGCGTCGAGGCGTTGTGCAGCAGGATGGCCGAGTCGATCTCGTTGAAGAACCGCTCCACGGCGTTAGCGTCCTCGGCCACGATCGCCTCGGTGTGGTGTGAGGAGAAGGTCTCGATATGCTCGATCGCGCCCGAGACGCCGTCGACGAGCTTCACCGCGAGGATCGCGTCGAGATATTCCGTCACCCAGTCGGCATCGGTTGCCGGCTTTGCATCGGAGAAGGCCTTCAAAACCTCCTCGTCGGCATGGATTTCGCAGCCTGCCGCCCGCAGCGCCTCGAGGATCGGCACCAGATGCGTGGACGCCACAACGCGGTCGACCAGCAGCGTCTCGGCCGCCCCACAAATGCCGGTGCGGCGCATCTTGGCGTTGACGGCGATTCCCACCGCCATGTCGAGCTTGGCCGACTTGTCGATGTAGAGATGGCAGATGCCTTCGAGATGGGCAAAGACCGGTACACGCGCCTCGGTCTGCACGCGCTCGACCAGGCTGCGCCCGCCGCGCGGAATGATAACGTCGAGATTGCCGGAAAGCCCTTTCAGCATTTCACCGACCGCCGCGCGATCCGTCGTCGGCACGAGCTGGATCGCCTCTGCCGGCAGGTTCGCCGCCTTCAGCCCCTCGACGAGGCAGGCATGGATCGCAGCCGACGAATTGAGCGAATCCGAGCCGCCGCGCAGGATGACGGGATTGCCGGCCTTCAGGCACAGCGCGCCGGCATCCGCCGTCACATTCGGGCGGCTCTCATAGATGACGCCGACAACGCCGAGCGGCGTGCGCACGCGCTCGATATGAAGGCCATTGGGACGGTCCCATTCGGCAATGACCTCGCCGACCGGATCGCGCAGTTCGGCAATCGCCCGGATGCCGTCAGCCATGTCACGAATTCGCTTCGGATCGAGCTTCAACCGGTCCATGAAGGAGCCGCTGATCCCCGATTCTTCGCCGTTCTGCACGTCGATGGCGTTGGCATCCAGAATCGCCTGCTCGCCGCGGATGATGGCCTCAGCCATGCCGATCAGGGCGGCATTCTTGCGCTCGGTGCTTGCAATGGCCAACGGTCGCGCAGCCGCGTGCGCCTTGCGGCCGATGTCGGCCATCAGGGAGATCGTGTCTTCACCGGATTTTTCATGCGTCGTCAGCATGGTTCATCCTTCCGCCTGCACCGTTTCCATAACGCCCGAATGGCTCACCACCAGATCGTCGCGATGGATCATAGCCGACCGTCCTTCATAGCCAAGCACGGCGGCGATTTCGTTCGTCTTCAACCCAGCGATCCTTACGGCATCGGCTGCGTCATAGGCAATTAGGCCACGCGCAATCTCCCGCCCCTCCGGGCTGACGATCGCGACGGTGTCACCCCGCGAAAAGTTGCCGCTGACGTTCCGGACGCCCGCCGGCAATAGCGACTTGCCCGAAAGCAGCGCGCCGACCGCGCCGGCATCGACCGTCAGCCGGCCCGCAGGCTCGAGCTGCCCTGCAATCCAGGTCTTGTAGCCCTTCACCGGATTGGCGCTGGGCTTGAAGAAGGTGGCGCGTTCGCCGCGCTCGATGGCGCTCAGTGGATTGAGCCGCGTGCCGGAGGTGATGATCATCGCCGTGCCCGCCGCCGTCGCGATCTTGCCAGCGTCGAGCTTGGTGCGCATGCCGCCACGCGACAGCTCCGAGGCCGCAGCCCCCGCCATCGCCTCGATGTCGGGCGTGATGCGCTCGACCAGTGGAATGAATTTCGCCGCCGGATCGAGTGCCGGCGGCGCGGTGTAGAGCCCATCGATATCGGACAGCAGCACCAAAAGGTCCGCGCCCATCATCGTCGCCACGCGGGCGGCCAGCCGGTCGTTGTCGCCATAGCGGATTTCGGAGGTCGCCACCGTGTCGTTCTCGTTGATGACCGGCACCGCCTTCATCTTGAGCAGGGTCGAGATGGTCGCGCGCGCATTGAGATAGCGCCGGCGCTCCTCGGTATCACCGAGCGTCACCAGCACCTGGCCGGATTTGAGCCCGTTGCGCCCAAGCTCGTCCGACCACGCGCCGGCAAGGGCGATCTGGCCGACAGCCGCACAGGCCTGGCTCTCCTCCAGCTTCAGCACACGCTTGCCGAGGCCGACAACAGTGCGCCCGAGCGCAATGGCGCCGGAAGACACCACCAGCACCTCCGCCCCATTCGCCGCAAGGGCGGCGATATCGTCGGCAATCGAGGCCAGCCAGTCACGTTTCAACCCCGCCGCGCGATCGACCAGCAGGGCCGAGCCGATTTTCACCGTGATGCGCCGGTATTTTTTGAGGGAATGCACGCTCATGACCAGCCTATTTTGCCCACCGGTCGTCTGCCTCTACAGGCTCCGCCTCGGCCCGCGACGCCTGAACCTCGCCCATCAACGCGCGCAGCGTCTCTTCCACGCCCTCTCGCGTCGCCGCCGAAAGCAGGATCGGCGCACGGCCTGCAGCCCGCTTCAGCGAAGCGACCTTTTTCTTGCGCGCATCTGGGTCGAGCGTATCGACCTGGCTCAGCGCAACGATCTCGACCTTGTCGGCCAGGCCGTGGCCATAAGCCTCAAGCTCGGCACGCACGGTCTTGTAGGCCTTGCCCGGGTTCTCTTCCTGGGCCGAGACCAGATGCAAAAGCACGCGGGTGCGCTCGACATGGCCGAGGAAGCGGTCGCCGATGCCGACGCCTTCATGCGCGCCTTCGATCAGGCCCGGAATATCGGCGATGACGAATTCGCGCGCATCGATGCGCGCAACGCCAAGGCCCGGATGCAGCGTAGTGAAGGGATAGTCGGCGATCTTGGGCTTGGCCGCCGTCACCGCCGCAAGGAAGGTCGACTTGCCGGCATTGGGCAGGCCGACGAGGCCGGCGTCGGCAATCAGCTTGAGCCTGAGCCAGACCCACATTTCCTGGCCGTCCAGGCCGGGATTGGCGCGGCGCGGCGCCTGATTGGTCGAGGTCTTGAAATGCTGGTTGCCGAAACCGCCATTGCCGCCCGCTGCCAGCCGGAAGCGCTGCCCGACCTGGGTCAGGTCGCAAATCAGTGTCTCGTTGTCTTCTTCATAGACCTGCGTGCCGACCGGCACCCTCAGCGTGATGTCGGCGCCTTTGGCGCCCGTCATGTTGCGGCCCATGCCATGCACGCCGGTCTGGGCCTTGAAATGCTGCTGGTAGCGATAATCGATCAGCGTGTTCAGCCCATCGACGACTTCCAGCCAGACATCGCCGCCACGGCCGCCGTCGCCGCCGTCCGGCCCGCCGAACTCGATGAACTTTTCCCGCCGGAACGAGACGCTGCCGGCACCCCCGTTGCCGGAGCAGATGTAGACTTTGGCCTGATCTAGAAATTTCATCGCAACAAGGGTTTCACTGTTATTGGTTTTTCTTCGACTGTGCTGTAGCGCAAAGAGCACGCGAGCGCGAGGGTGGGATTGGCGGTTCGCATCGACGGCGGCGAGGAGAAGACATGAAGCTGGTCACCTACAATATCCAGTACGGCATCGGCCGCGACGGCAAGTTCGATCTCGAACGCATTGCCGCCAGCCTCGATGGAGCCGACATCATCACGTTGCAGGAAGTCACGCGTAACCTCCCGCACAATGGCGGCGTCGATCTGGTTGCCGGACTGGCGTCGCTGCTGCCTGACTACTTCTATATCTTCGGACCCGCCATGGATGTCGATTTCGGCACCCGGGACGCAAATGGCAAGCCGGCAAACCAGCGCCTGCAATTCGGCAACATGGTGCTGTCGCGCTGGCCGATCGTGGCTTCGCGCAACCTGCTGCTGCCGCGCACGCGCCGCTTCAACCGCCTCAACCTGCAACGCTCGGCCCTTGAGGCCCTTATCACCGCGCCTTCCGGACCGATCCGTGTCTATTCCGTCCATCTCGACCACCTCAATCTCGAGGAGCGCGCCACCCAAATCCGTTATCTCAAGGAACGCGTCTACGCCTATGCCATGGAAGGCGGTGCTGCGAGCGGCGTTTCCGAATTCGGCTTCCCCGAACTGCCAAGCCCGGAGGAGTTCGTGCTTTTGGGCGACTTCAACATGGACCGCACCTCGCCGGAATATATCGTCATGGCCGGCGAAGCCGACTACGCCGAGGGCCGCCAGATCGTCGCTCACCATCCTGTCGACGCCTTTTCGCTCGCCGGCGGCGTCCCCGAAGGCGCTGTAAGCTGGGTGGACGACGGGAAGCCGGAAAAGAACCGCCTCATCGACTTCGCCTTCGTCCACGCTTCGCTTGCCGGCCGCGTCAAGCGCACATGGATCGACACCGACGCAAAGGGCTCCGACCATCTGCCGGTGTGGCTCGAACTGGATTGAGCGGCCGGCCTGAACCGGCCGCTCAATTATCAGTACTTCGGCCACGTCCGCAGGCTGACCCAGGTCTTGCGGTCCAGCCGGTAGCGTTCGACCGGCACCTGCCCGGCGACGATCGAGTTCAGCATGCCCTGCCCCGCATACTGGAAGCCGCACTTGTGGATCACCCGCCGCGACGACGGGTTGATGACCCGGCACGAGACGTGCAGCACGTTGATCTGGGTCGCCCGGAAAGCAAGATCCACCAGAGCGTGTGCTGCCTCAGTGGCAAACCCACGCTTCCAGTAGGGTTCGCCGATCCAGTAGCCGAGCTCGAGGCCGCGATCCGTGCCGTTGAGACCGGCGCAACCGATGAAGGTGCCGGTATCGGCCAGCGTCAGCGCATAGACGCAGCCGGCCACACGCTTCTGCCCCGACATGGCGAGGAACGAACGCGCCTCGGCCTCGCCATAAGGGTGCGGCATGCGCGACAGCATCTCGGCCACCCGGCGGTTGTTGGCGAGCATCGCCAGCTCGGGAATGTCGTCGGCATGCGGCGGACGCATCACCAGGCGCTCGGTAACCAGCACCGGGCACTCTATCGCCAGACTCTCGTCTTCAAAATCTTCCGATTCGGCAACCATTTCAGTCCTCCAGGCAAAGAAAAAGGGGAGACGGCGACCCATCTCCCCTGTTCCTTTTTCTGGATTTTGCCAGACACCGGTCCCGAGATGGGGCGCCGGTGTTGTCTCGCGGATCCGGCTATTCCGCTGCTTTGGTAATTGGGTTGACCGATACGTAGGTACGGCCATTGGCTTTTTTGCGGAACGCGACCGCGCCGGTTGCCATCGCAAAAAGCGTATGATCAGTGCCCATGCCGACATTGACGCCGGGATGCCACTGGGTGCCGCGTTGACGGATGATGATGTTGCCCGGAATGACGGCTTCGCCACCGAACTTCTTCACGCCGAGGCGCTTGGATTCTGAATCGCGACCGTTGCGCGACGAACCGCCAGCTTTCTTATGTGCCATTGCTGTTCTCCTTCGTGCTCAGTCTTATTCGGTTTCCGCCGCGGCTGCAGCCTTTTTCGGCGCGGCCTTCTTGGCGGGCTTTTCGGCAACTTCCGCCGTGGCGGTAGCTTCCGGCTTTGCTGCGGCCTTCTTCGCCGGCTTGGCGCCACCGGTCAGGATCTCGGAGATCCGGATGGTGGTTTCATGCTGGCGGTGGCCGCGGGTGCGGCGCGAGTTCTGGCGGCGGCGCTTCTTGAATGCGATGACGGTGCGTGCGCGGCCCTGTACGACCACTTCCGCCGTTACGACAGCACCTTCCACGAAGGGAGCGCCGATCGTTGCATTCTCGCCCTCGCCGACAGCGAGAACTTCACCGAATTCGACAACATCGCCGGCTTCGGCGACGAGCTTTCCGATTTTTAGTACGTCATTGGCGGCAACGCGATACTGCTTGCCACCCGTTTTAATGACTGCGAACATTTTTTGCCTTTCGCTGTTCGGTCCGGCTTTTTGACCGCATGGAAGCGGTCGGGCCGTCTTTTTGTCAGTCTGCGGGGTTCAAAGTACGACCGGCGCGGAGAAAGACCCCACGCCGGAATGGTGCGCGTTTAGCCAATGGCCTTCAACGTGTCAAGCCAAACCGGACAAACCCGCAACCGAAACTGCAGAAAGCGCGTTACGGGGCCTTGTGCAAGACCCCATCAGCCGTTATCTAGAGCGCCGCGCCGGCAACGGCCCGACCAGTACACCGCGGAGAGGTGGCAGAGTGGTCGAATGCACCGCACTCGAAATGCGGCATGGGTGCAAGCCCATCGGGGGTTCGAATCCCTCCCTCTCCGCCAGTTTGCCTTTGCAAGTATATACTCGGGGTCTTACGCCATCGGCGCGGATCACACTGCTCTCACCACCTTCCTGAAAGTCAGCGAAACCCGCCTTTCGCGCTGTCGTTTTTCGCCCGCGACCGTATCGGTCTTGCGGGATGGAATCTCATGCGTCCATTCATAACGTGCCGCGCCCGACATAATGAGCAATGAACGCGGCTCGAGCATTAAGGAAATAGTTTCGCGGCTCTTCACGTTCCGGAAGATCATTTCGCAGCTGGAAAGCAAACTCAGAGAAGCTATCCGTTCGGAAAAGCAAGGCACGCAATCGACATGCGCGCTGATGCCTTGGCCAGGCACGTATTCGTTGGCGATAATTTGATCCGGAACATCGTTATAAGCATTCAATTCCGTCAAGCGCTCGCTAAGTGATCGAAGCCACTCCGGCGGTTTACCCAGATAAGCGTCGTCAGTGACCATTCGGGCGCGATAGTCATAACGATAGCCGAAATGCTGGACGCGCCGCTTGAGTTCGGAACTCCATTCGCCCCGATCCAGACAATCGATAAGTGTCTGCTCCTCCTCTTGCGAGACGAAGAACGGGAGATAAGCCGCTCCGGGGGGAAGCGTTCGGGCATCCATCGTGCTTCAGTCCCTACTTGCAGGTTGCTTCCCTCACCCGTCCGGCCCGCGAAGCACCGCCCCTGAAAGCAGCACGCCGAGCTCAGCCTGGCGGCTCACGCCTGTCTTGCTGAAGATGGCCTTCAGGTACCAGCGCACCGTTTCCCGTGAGAGGTTGAGTGCGGCGGCCGCTTCCTCGGTGGTCTTGCCTTCGGAAATGCTGCGCGCTACCCGCGCTTCGGCTGGCGTCAGGTCGAACAAGCCGCCCAGCAGTTCTGCTGAAGGTGCTGCCGGACGGTCGAGCCGCGTCACCACCATGAGCGCATGGGCGCGAAAGAAAACGTCGGCTGCTTCGCCCGGCAGCGGAAGAACATGTGCGACCGCGGCCGCATGGCCCGGCAATGCGGGAACCGGGATGGAGCGGGTCGACGATGCCGAAGCAAGTCGTTCGATCGACTCGCCGAACAAGGCATTGGCGCCGGCATCCGCAAGGGCGATGCGGTCGTGCGCCCGGAACACGAATTGCGCCGACATGCCTTCGAGAAGCGCATTGGCCGCAAGCACGCGTCCGGTTATCCCGAGAATCGCTGCGGCGAGGCCAGCACTTTCAAGCGCGTCGACGACGACGCGCGCGCGTTCGAGATTGAGGCGCGTCGCCAGAACGGCGGCGCGCCCGAGATGAGGACGCAGCACATCCAGAACGGTGATCTCCTGCTGCGAAACCGGCCCGTCGGCATAGCGGCGCTCGAGGTCGAATGCGGCCATGTCGCCATTCGGCATCGGAAAGACCGTGCCTGCGCAGTATCCAAGGCCTCGCGGCAGGAAGAATTTCGAGTAGACGAAACTGCTTTCCATCTCCTCGCGGCCATAAAGCTCGTCATTGCCGAAGAACCCGTGGCGGTTTGCTGCTATGCCGCGTTGCAGGCGAATATTATTGGCCTGTATTTCCGGGTCGCCGGTGAAATCCGTCATGAGTTCGTGGACATTACTCGAACTGGTCCAGCGTCCGATCTTGTCGGGCGTCGCCGTAAAAAGGATGCCGCCGAAACATCCCGCCAGCGTCGATACGTCCTGCAGCACCCCGGGCCACAGTTCCGGAACGACAGCCGCCTCGTAGATGCGGTCGATAAGCCCCTCGTGGTTCATGCCGTTCCAATCGCGCCAGACGACTGAAACTAGCGGTTGCTTAAAACCCTGTCCATGTTGCTTCGCGGCAGGACCGGCCCTTGCGCCCCAAACTGCCCGGTGCGTCGTGAATTGCATCTCACTGTTGCGCGCCGGCTTCACTCCTGCCCCGCCAGAACCGCTTTCCGGTCCTATCCTGCGAACAGCCATTGCCGAACCCGACGCCATCCGGCACATTCGGGCCGGACGACAAGAGGATGAGTAATGGATTCGGTCGAGAAATTCGCGCTGTCTATAATGCTTCTGTTCGGCGCGCTGATCGTCGGCGGCCTGATGGCTGTCGGCATAGCCTGGAACGACAAGCCTGCCTTCCTCTATGCGCTGTCCGCCGCGATCGTCATCTGGGGTTCGGCCTTCGCCGTGCTGTTCGGCAAGCCGCCGATCTATGGTGCGCTGCTGTTCCTCGCCGGCCTTCTGATCGCTGCGTCGATAACCTCAATCGTCACCTGACAAGGGGCGAGCGGCGGCCGCCACTTCAATCCGCCTCGCTCAGCCTGTAGCCGACCCCGGTTTCGGTGCGGATATAGCGCGGCTGCTCCGGGTCCGGCTCGATCTTCTGGCGCAGCTGGCGCACATAGACCCTGAGATACTGCACATCCTGCACCTCGCCCCACACCTGCTTCATCAGAAAATTGTGGGTCAGAACCTTGCCGGCATGCTGCACCAGCGCGCGCAAAATGTCGTATTCCTTGGGCGACAGTTTTATCTCCTCGCCACCCAGCCTGACGATGCGCCGCACGAGATCGACCGACAGATCACCCGTCTTGAAGACCGGCTTCTCGCCCTGTTCCTGCAGCCGGTGGCGCAGCGCCACGCGGATGCGGGCGATCAGCTCATTCACGCCGAAGGGCTTGGTCACATAGTCGTCCGCACCAAGATCGAGCGCCTCGACGATGCCGGGCTCGTCAGTGCGGCTGGACAGGATGACCACCGGCACCGTGCTGCCTCCCTCGCGCCAGCGCCGCAGCAATTCCTGGCCGGAAATATCGGGCAGGCCGAGATCGAGCACCACCAGATCGGGCGAGGCATTCGCCATCTCCTCCAGCGCCGTGCGCCCGTTCGGCGCGTCGATGATGTCATAACCTTGCGTCGACAGCCCCGCCCGCAGCAGCTTGCGGATCGGCTGCTCGTCATCGACGACGAGGATTTTTATCGCGGACGCCGTCATGACAACTCCGTGCCTTCAATTTGCCCTGCAGGCAGCTTCATGCGGATGGTAAAGACAGCACCGGGGCGGTCGGTACGGTTCCCGGCCACGATGGTGCCGCCCATGGCTTCGACGAAACCGCGGCAGATGGCAAGGCCGAGACCCGTGCCGGCCGGCACGCTGTCGCCCTTGCGGGCGCGGGTGAACTTGCCGAAAATGTCTTCCAGCTCGTCCGCCGGGATGCCCGGTCCTTCATCGAGGACCTGGATCGTCAACGCCTTTTCGCCCTGGAACGACTGGATGCGTATGCGCGAGCCCGCCGGCGAATATTTGGCCGCATTGTCGAACAGGTTGAACAGAACCTGCTCGAACAGCACCGGGTCGACGCGCAGCATCGGCAGGTTGGGCGGCAGGTCGACCTCGATCTGATGGGAGCCAAGGATTTTCTTTGCCCGCGACAGCGCGCTGCCGACGATCTCGTTCAGGTCGTGCATGCCGAAATTCGGGCTGATCGCGCCCGATTCCAGCTTCGTCATGTCGAGCAGATTTGCGATGAAGCGGTTGAGCCGTTCCGACTCGTCGAGCACAGAGCCGAGAAGCTCGTCCTTGGTCGGCGCGTCCAGGGCGCCTGAAAATTCCTTCAGCGTTCCCGCCGCCCCCATGATTGCAGCGAGCGGCGTTTTCAGGTCGTGCGAGATGGAGGTCAAAAGCGCCGAACGCAGCCGGTCGGCCTCCACCGCCAGCTTGGCGTTGTCTAGGTCTTCGACCAGATGGACGCGCTCGATGGCAAGTGCTGCCTGGTCGGTCAGCGCATCCATCAGCCGCCGCCGCTCGGGCGTCAGCATTGGTCCTTGCCGGTCGTCGTCGATGCCGACCACGGCGATTGCGCCGCGCGCCGTGCGCACGGGCAGAAACAACCGCTTGGCGCCCGGCAGCGTATCGGCGCTGCGGCCGGCCGGGCGATCGTTCTCCCAGGTCCATTTGGCCGCCGCCAGGTCGGCTTCGTCCAGCGTGTCCTCCGGCGGATAGCCCGCCTTGACAGTGATGCGCCCCTCTTCCGGCAACAGCAGCACGACGCGCACCTTCAGCATCGAGGCGATCTGGAAGGCCGTCGCCCACAGGACATCGTCCAGCGTCGCGGTTCCGGCCAGCTTCTTGGAGAACATATAGAGGTCTTCATTCATTCGCGCCCGCTGGCGCGCCGCGATCGCCTGCCCACGCACCCGCGCCGAAAGGTTGCTGGCAATCACCGACACGACGAGGAAAAAGACGAAGGTGACGATGCTTTCCGAATCGCCGATGTCGAATGTGTAGAGCGGCGGCAGGAAGAAGAAATTGAAGGTTATGGCGCCGATGACGCTGGCGAAGATCGCGGGGCGCAGGCCGAACCACAATGCGCTCGTCAGCACGCCCATCAGGAAGACGACGCCGATATTGGCAACGTCGAGCAATTGCCGCAGCGCGAACGCACATATCAGCGCGATGCCGATGATCCCCAGGCTCACCAGATAGGGACGGAAGGAAAAAACCGTCGTGCCGGCATCCTGCACCGAGCCTCTCGGCGGCTTGGGCGCGACCTCCCGGCCCGAGATCACATGCACGCTGATATCGCCGGAAATGCGGATCAGGTCATGCGTCACCGAGCCTTCGATCCACTCGCGCCAGCGCGCCTTGTCGGAGCTGCCGACGATGATGTGGGTGACATTGCGCTCGCGCGCATAACGCATGATCTCCTCGGCGACCGTGCGCCCCGGCAAGGTCGCAGCCTCCGCGCCCAGGCTCTCGGCAAGCCGCAGCGCGCTGGCGATCCGGTCCCGCTCGGCCTCGGAGAGGCGCGCCGCATGCGTCGTCTCGACCGTCACGACAGACCACGGCGCGCGCAATCGTTCCGCCAGCCGCCTGCCATAGCGCACCATCGCGGCAGCACGTGGCGCTTCATCAATGCACACCAGCACCCGCTCGCCGGCCGCCCATGGCCCAGAGATGGCATTCTCGCGCATATGGCTGACAAGCTGCTCGTCGACGCGTTGGGCGGTGCGCCGCAGCGCAAGCTCGCGCAGCGCCGTCAGATTGCCCGGCGAAAAATAGTTTTCGACAGCAGCCTTGGCCGTGCGGGGCATATAGACCTTGCCCTGCTTCAGCCGCTCGATCAGGTCGCCGGGCGTGAGGTCGATGACCTCGATGTCGTCGGCGCGGTCGATAAACGAATCCGGCACCGTTTCGCGCACCCGCACGCGGGTGATCTGCGCGACGATGTCGTTCAGACTTTCGACATGCTGGATATTGACCGTGGTGTAGACATCGATACCGGCGGCGAGCAGTTCCTCGATGTCGAGATAGCGCTTGGGATGGCGGCTGCCGGGCGCATTGGTGTGGGCGAGTTCGTCAACCAGAACCAGCTGCGGCCGGCGCGCGAGGATGGCGTCGATATCCATCTCGTCAAGCGCGCGCTCCTTGTAGGGCACAGGCACACGCGGGATGATCTCGAAGCCCTGTAGAAGTGCCTCGGTCTCCTTGCGGCCGTGGGTTTCGACGACGCCGATAACGACATCGACACCCTCGGCCTGCCGGGCGCGGCCGGCAAGCAGCATCTCGAAGGTCTTGCCGACGCCGGGTGCCGCGCCCAGGAAAATACGCAATTTACCGCGAAGCTCTCGCTCCGCGGCTTCCAGAAGGGCGTCTGGCGAAGGACGCCTGTCGCTGTCGTCAGGCATGCGCACTGCTCGGTTTCGGGCGAATGGCCCGCATCATTCCTCATGCAAAGCCGCCGCGAGGTCAATCGCGGCGGAGAAAGCTCCGAATATCTACTTCGCCATCGCATCGAGCGCGCGGTTGAGGGCCAGAACATTGACGCGCGGCTCGCCCAGAATGCCGAGGATCGGCGCCTGCGTCAGATCGCTCACTAGATCGCGAAGCTTGTCTTCCGGAACACCACGCGCCTTGGCGACGCGCGGCACCTGAAACATCGCGCCCTCCGGCGAGACGTCCGGGTCGAGACCGCTGCCGGTGGTGGTCACCAGATCGATCGGCACGGGCTGGCCGGGGTTTTCCGCCTTCAGTTTCTCGAGGTCACCCTTGACGCGCTCGATCAGAGCCGGATTAGCCGGGCCGAGATTGGAGCCCATCGAGTTCACGGCGTTGTAGGGCACGACAACCGATTTCGACGGGTCGGCCGGGTCGGGGCCGAGCGTCACCGAGGGGCGGCCATGGAAATACTTTTCACTGGCAAAGTTCTGGCCAATCAGCTCGGAGCCGATGACGGTTCCGTTCTCGGTGATCAGGCTGCCCTCGGCCTGCCGCGGAAACAGCACGCCCGAAATGCCGGTCATGGCGAGCGGGTAGGCAAGGCCGGTGATCGCCGTGAAGATGACGATCATGACCAGTGCGGGGCGAAGTTGCTTCAACATGATGGTCTTCCTTATGCCAGGCCGAGGGCGGAGACGACCATATCGATCGCCTTGATGCCGATGAAGGGCACTATGATGCCGCCCAGGCCGTAGATGACGAGATTGCGGCGCAGCAGCGAGGCCGCACCCACGGCGTGGTATTTGACGCCGCGCAGCGCCAGCGGGATCAGCGCGATGATGATCAGCGCATTGAAGATGATCGCCGACAGGATCGCCGATTGCGGCGTCGACAGGTTCATGACGTTCAACACCCTAAGCTGCGGATAGAAGGCCAGGAACATCGCCGGGATGATGGCGAAATATTTGGCGATGTCGTTGGCGATCGAAAACGTCGTCAGCGCGCCGCGCGTCATCAGCAGCTGCTTGCCGATCTCGACGATCTCGATGAGTTTCGTCGGATCGCTGTCCAGATCGACCATGTTGCCGGCCTCGCGCGCCGCCACCGTGCCGGTGTTCATGGCAACGCCGACATCGGCCTGCGCAAGTGCGGGCGCGTCATTGGTGCCGTCGCCGCACATCGCCACCAGCTTGCCCTTGGCCTGTTCCTCGCGGATGAGCTGAAGCTTGTTTTCGGGTGTCGCCTGGGCGAGGAAATCGTCGACGCCGGCTTCGGCGGCGATGGCTGCCGCCGTCATCGGGTTGTCGCCGGTGATCATCACCGTGCGGATACCCATGCGGCGCAGCTCGGTGAAACGCTCCTTGATGCCGCCCTTGACGATGTCCTTGAGATGGATGACGCCGAGCGGACGACCGTCGCGCACCACCGCCAGCGGCGTTCCGCCGGACTTGGCAATCTGTTCGGCGATTGCGCGGATTTCGGCGATGCTGGCGCTCGATGCCTGCATCGTCGTCACGCCCGAAGCCGAACTGGCAAGGGCTGCCGCCGGACCTTTGGCGACATGGTCGAGGATGGCGTCGACCGCGCCCTTGCGAATCGAGCTGCCTTCGACATCGACGCCGCTCATGCGGGTCTGCGCCGTGAAGGGCACGAAGCTCGCATGCAGCGTGCGCATGTCGCGCTCGCGGATGGCATATTTCTCCTTGGCCAGCACCACGATCGAGCGGCCTTCCGGCGTTTCGTCGGCAAGTGAGGCGAGCTGGGCGGCATCCGCCAGTTCCTTCTCGGTCACGCCCTTGATCGGGCGGAATTCGCTGGCCTGACGGTTGCCGAGCGTGATGGTGCCGGTCTTGTCGAGCAACAGCGTGTCGACGTCGCCCGCAGCTTCGACCGCGCGGCCGGACATGGCCAGCACGTTGAAGCGCACCAGACGGTCCATGCCGGCAATGCCGATGGCCGACAAGAGTGCGCCGATGGTGGTCGGGATCAGCGTCACGAACAGCGCCACCAGCACCACGACCGGAACCGAGCCGCCGGCATAGGTGACGAAGCTCGGGATGGTCGCGGTCGCCAGCACGAAGATCAGTGTCATGCCCGCAAGCAATATGTTGAGCGCGATCTCGTTGGGCGTCTTCTGACGCTCGGCACCTTCCACCAGCGCGATCATGCGATCGAGGAAGGTCGAGCCGGCGGCAGCCGTGATGCGCACTTTGATCCAGTCCGACAGAACCTGCGTGCCGCCGGTGACGGCCGAGCGGTCGCCGCCCGATTCGCGGATGACGGGCGCGGATTCGCCGGTGATTGCCGCCTCGTTGACAGAGGCTACGCCTTCGACCACTTCGCCGTCCGAGGGGATGATGTCACCCGCCTCGACCAGCACCAGGTCGCCGACTTTCAATCCGGCACCCGGCACCATGACGAACTTGGCACGGTCGTCGCCGGTCAGCAGCTTGGCCTGCGTCTCGGTGCGGGTGCGGCGCAGCGAATCCGCCTGCGCCTTGCCGCGCCCTTCGGCCACCGCTTCGGCGAAGTTGGCGAAAAGCACGGTGAACCATAGCCAGACGATGATCTGGAAGGAGAAACCGAGGTTGGAATTGCCGACGGCGATATCCTTGAGGAACAGCACCGTGGTCAGCGCCGAGACCACGGCGACGACGAACATCACCGGGTTTCTGGCGAGCGAGCGCGGATCGAGCTTCTTGAAAGCCGCGCCGATGGCCGGGACGATTATGGCTGCATCCATGATGCTCACCGATTTCATTTTGCTCATGGTTTTGATCCCAAACTATTGATTGACCATGTTCTTTTCCGAAAACCGGTGTCCACTTTTCGGGATCATGGTCTAGAAAGTCTGGCCGGCGGCGATCGCCAGATGTTCGGCGATCGGGCCGAGCGCCAGCGCGGGCAGGAAGGTGAGGCCGCCGACGATCAGGATGACGCCGACCAGCAGGCCGACGAACAGGCCGCTGTCGGTCGGGAAGGTGCCGGCCGAGGCCGGAACCGTTTTCTTGGCCGCCAGCGAGCCGGCAATTGCCAGTGCGGGCACGATGACCAGGAAGCGGCCCATCATCATGACGATGCCGAGCGTGATGTTGTACCAGGGCGTATTGCCGGTGAGGCCGCCGAAGGCCGAGCCGTTGTTGGCCGCCGCCGAAGTATAGGCGTATAGGATCTCCGAAAAGCCGTGCGGCCCCTGATTGGCGATCGACACCACCGCCGACGGCATGACGACGCTGATGGCGGTGAAGACCAGCATGGCCAGCGGCAGGCACAGCATGGCGAGCATCGCCATCTTCACTTCCTTGCCCTCGATCTTCTTGCCGAGATATTCGGGCGTGCGCCCGACCATCAGGCCGGCGACGAAGATGGCGATGATGACGAAGATCAGGATGCCGTAGAGGCCGGCGCCGACGCCGCCGATGATGACCTCGCCGAGCTCCATGTTGATGATCGGGATCATGCCGCCGAGCGCGGTGAAACTGTCATGCATGGCATTGACCGCGCCACAGGACGCCGCCGTGGTGACGACTGCGAACAATGCGGAAAGCGGGATGCCGAAGCGCACCTCCTTGCCTTCCATATTGCCCCCCTCGACGCCGAGCGCGTGGATCAGCGGGTTGCCGGCGGCTTCGGCCCAGTAGGTGACGATGACGCCGACTATGAACAGCACGCCCATGGCGGCGAGGATCGCCCAGCCCTGGCGCTGGTTGCCGACCATGCGGCCGAAGACATTGGTAAGGGCCGCTCCGATGGCGAAGATGGTGACCATCTGGACCAGATTGACCAGCGCGTCGGGGTTTTCGAAGGGATGCGCCGAGTTGGCGTTAAAAAAGCCGCCGCCATTGGTGCCGAGCATTTTTATTGCAAGCTGGGAGGCCACGGGGCCGACCGCGATGGTCTGCCTGGCGCCTTCGAGCGTCGTCGCATTGACATAAGCGCCGAGCGTCTGCGGCACGCCGCTATAGACATAGAACAGCGTCAGCACGATGCAGAGCGGCAACAGGATGTAGAACGTCGAGCGTGTCAGATCGACCCAGAAATTGCCGATCGACTTGGCCGAGGCACGCGAAAAGCCGCGCACCAGGGCGATGGCAAGCGCCATGCCGGTGGCGGCGGAAACGAAGTTCTGCACCGTCAGCCCGGCCATCTGCACGAGATAGGACATGGTGCTTTCGCCGCCGTAGTTCTGCCAGTTGGTGTTGGTGACGAAGCTGGTGGCCGTATTGAAGGCGAGCTCGGGCCCGACAGCACCCATGCCGGCGGGATTGAAGGGCAAACCCGCCTGGAAGCGCTGCAGCGCATAGAGCGCGAGGAAGCCGAGCAGGTTGAAGGCCAGCATGCCGGCGGCATAGGTCGTCCAGTGCTGGTCCTCGTTTTCGCTGGTGCCGGCAAGGCGATAGAGCAAGCGCTCGAAAGGCGCGAAGATGAAGGACAGGAAGGTGCGCTCGCCCTGGTAGACGCGCGTCATGTAGCCGCCGAGCGGCTTGACGAGAAGAACGACGATCCCGCAGAAAATCAGGATCTGGATCCAGCCGTTGATGGTCATGGCTTTTCTACTTTCGCAGTCATGATGATGGCCGTCAGAAGCGCTCGGGGCGGATCAGGGCGAAGATGAGATAGGCGGTGAGCAGCAGCGTAACGCCGCCTGAGAGGACGTAGTCGATCAACATCAGTCTCGCTCCTAAAGCCGGTTGCAGCCGAGCGCGTAGGCATAGAAGAGCCCGAAGGAGACGATGCCCAAGGCTACGAGGATGAAGTCCCACATGTGACGCAGTCTCCAAAAGCTCTCGCCGCGCGACGAGCGCCGCGCGGTCAAAGAGAAATGACGGATGATGCCGCGCCCACCGAAAACCGTCGGTCGCGAAGCATCACTTGCAGGGAGAAGATGTCACCAACGCCATAAAGGTTCGAGACGGGCCGAAGGCCAAAGAAATAGGAATTTCATAAAGATCGCGCGGGCGCATGGACGGGAAGTTCACACCCGACAAAGTCCATACGCGAGTGGTATCGCCAAAATGAAAAAGCCTCCGTCCCTTTCGGGACGAAGGCTTCTCAAAAGATTGAGACTTTGAGGCCGGCTCTTAGAGCGCGGCTTCCAGCGTCGTGAGCTGGTTTAAAAATGCCTCGGCGCGGGTCTTGGTCTCGTCGTCCTTGGCGTCGGCTGCATCCTCGCGCGCATCCTGGATGCGACGGGCGAGATCCTCGCGGTCGATGCTCGCCACCGGCACGGCCGATTCGGCAAGCAGCGTGCAGCCGGAGGGCAGGATGTCGGCGAAACCGCCGAACACGACGTAGCGCTCGTCGGCACCAGTCACGGTCTTGACCGTGACGACGCCCGGCTTGATCGTGGTCATCACCGGCGCGTGGTTGGCCAGAACCGTCATCTCGCCTTCCGCACCCGGAATGACGACGGACTGCACCTCTTCCGAAACGAGCAGACGCTCGGGCGAGACCAGTTCGAATTTGAAAGCTTCAGCCATTACCGTATCCGCTCAACCCATTTAGGTGGCACCCAGACCGAATGGCTTCGCGCCTCTCCAGTCTTGGTCTTGATCCAGCAAGTAATTTCTACCTGCTCGATCGGGGCATGCCACTCATCGACGGTCCATACCTGCCCGATGAGTAACGTTAATTCTGCAACGTCTTCCTTAGGCAAGTCAGCCAGGAATTCGTCACTAAGTGTAATTAGACGGACCCGATCGCCAGAGGCGAAGTCGGGCCCGTCCAATTTTATTACGCAGCTTCCGCTGCCAGACGCTGTGCCTTTTCGATGGCCATGTCGATCGAGCCGACCATGTAGAAGGCTGCTTCCGGCAGGTGATCGTATTCGCCTTCGACCAGACCCTTGAAGCTCTTGATCGTGTCTTCGAGCGGCACGAGCTGGCCCGGCGAACCGGTGAACACTTCGGCCACGAAGAAGGGCTGCGACAGGAAGCGCTCGACCTTGCGGGCGCGGGCAACCGTGATCTTGTCCTCTTCCGACAGCTCGTCCATGCCCAGGATGGCGATGATGTCCTGCAGCGACTTGTAGCGCTGGAGGATTTCCTGGACGCGGCGGGCAACCTGGTAGTGCTCTTCGCCGACGATCAGCGGGTCGAGCATGCGCGAGGTCGAGTCGAGCGGATCGACGGCCGGGTAGATGCCCTTCTCCGAGATCGCGCGGTTAAGCACGGTCGTCGCGTCAAGGTGCGCGAACGAGGTCGCAGGCGCCGGATCGGTCAAGTCGTCGGCCGGCACGTAGATGGCCTGCACGGACGTGATCGAGCCCTTGTGGGTCGTGGTGATGCGTTCCTGCATCTGGCCCATGTCGGTCGACAGCGTCGGCTGATAGCCCACGGCCGAAGGAATACGGCCGAGAAGTGCCGACACTTCCGAACCCGCCTGCGTGAAGCGGAAGATGTTGTCGACGAAGAACAGAACGTCCTGGCCCTGATCGCGGAAATGCTCGGCGATGGTCAGGCCGGAGAGAGCGACGCGCGCGCGCGCGCCGGGCGGCTCGTTCATCTGGCCGAACACCAGGGCGCATTTCGAACCTTCGGTCGAGCCGTTGTTCTCATGCGGGTCCTTGTTGACGCCCGATTCGATCATTTCGTGGTAAAGGTCGTTGCCCTCGCGGGTGCGCTCGCCGACACCGGCAAACACCGAGTAACCACCGTGCGCCTTTGCGACGTTGTTGATCAGTTCCTGGATCAGAACGGTCTTGCCGACGCCGGCGCCGCCGAACAGGCCGATCTTGCCGCCGCGAGCGTAAGGAGCCAGAAGGTCGACGACCTTGATGCCGGTGACGAGAATCTGCGCTTCCGTCGACTGGTCGACATAGGCCGGAGCGTCCTGGTGGATGGCGCGACGCACCTTGGTCTTGACCGGGCCTGCTTCGTCGACCGGCTCGCCGATGACGTTCATGATGCGGCCGAGCGTTTCGTCACCGACCGGAACCGTGATCGGCTCGCCCGTGTCGTAGACGGCCTGGCCGCGAACCAGACCTTCCGAAATGTCCATGGCGATGCAGCGCACGGTGTTTTCGCCGAGATGCTGCGCCACTTCGAGAACGAGACGGTTGGAACCGTTCATGGTCTCAAGTGCGTTCAGGATCTTCGGCAGGTTGCCGCCTTCGAAGGAAACGTCGACGACAGCGCCGATGACCTGGCTGACCTTGCCGGCCGCGCCCTTGGCCGACATGGCCGTCGACGACGACTTGGCCGCCACTGCCTTGGTGGCAACGGCTTTCGCCGGGGCTGCCTTGGCAGGAGCTGCCTTGGCCGGGGCCGCCGCTGCCGTCACGGCAGGAGCCTTTGCAGCCGCTGCCTTGGCGGGCGCTGCCTTCTTTGCTGCCGGGGCCTTCGCCGCCGGAGCCGCTTTCGGAGTAGCTGCTTTAGCCATTGTGGTAACCTCTTTGGTCCGTTTTCTGTTTCCACATGATCGATCGAAAAGCCGGCGGCTTTTCTCAGGTCACGTGACTAGAGCGCTTCCGCGCCCGAAATGATTTCGATCAGTTCTTTGGTGATCTGCGCCTGACGCTGGCGGTTGTACGACATCGTCAGCTTGTTGATCATGTCGCCGGCGTTGCGCGTCGCATTGTCCATCGCGCTCATCTTGGCGCCCATCTCGCCGGCGGCGTTTTCGAGCAGCGCCCGGAAAACCTGCACGGAGATGTTGCGCGGAATGAGGTCGCTCAGGATCTCGCCCGGCTCCGGCTCGTATTCGTACACGGCGCTGCCTGCCGATTCCGGCTCACCCTCGGCAACCGCCGCGGCCGGAATGATCTGCTGCGCGGTCGGAACCTGGCTGATCACCGACTTGAATTCCGAATAGAACAGCGTGCAGACGTCGAAGGCGCCTTCATTGAACAGGCCGATCACCTTCTTGGCGATCGCATCGGCATGAACGAAGCCGACCTGCTTGGCTTCGCGCAGATCGACGCGCTCGATGATCAGCGAGGCGTAGTCGCGGCGAAGGATATCAAAGCCCTTCTTGCCGACGCAGATGATCTTCACGGTCTTGCCGGAGGCGATCAGCTTGCGGGCATGATCGCGGGCAAAGCGCGCGATCTGCGAGTTGAAACCGCCGCAAAGACCGCGCTCGGCCGTGCAGACGACGAGCAGGTGCACGTCATCCTTGCCGGTGCCGGTCATCAGCGCCGGGGCTTCGCCACCGCCGCCGACCGCCTGGGCGATATTGGCCAGAACAGCACCCATCCGCTGCGAATAGGGCCGGGCGGCTTCTGCCGCTTCCTGGGCGCGGCGCAGCTTCGCCGCGGCGACCATCTGCATCGCCTTGGTGATTTTCTGCGTCGCCTTGACCGAGGCGATACGGTTACGGAGGTCTTTTAACGAGGCCATGCCTTACCCGTCAGTGTCAGGCGAAGTTTTTCGCGAAAGCGTCGATATGGGCCTTGAGCTTGCCACGAACGTCGTCGCTCAGCGCCTTCTCCTTGCGGATCGCGTCGAGAACGTCCTTGCCGTCGGCACGCATATGCGCAAGCAGACCCTGCTCGAACTTGCCGACCTGGTTGAGGGCAAGCTTGTCGAGATAGCCGTTGACGCCGGCATAGATCACCGCGACCTGCTCTTCCGTCTTCAGCGGCGAGAACTGCGGCTGCTTCAGGAGTTCGGTCAGGCGTGCGCCGCGGTTGAGCAGGCGCTGCGTGGCGGCATCGAGGTCAGAGCCGAACTGCGCGAAGGCCGCCATTTCGCGGTACTGCGCGAGCTCGCCCTTGATCGAGCCGGCGACCTGCTTCATCGCCTTGATCTGGGCCGAAGAACCGACGCGCGACACCGAGAGACCGACGTTCACGGCAGGACGGATGCCCTGGAAGAACAGGTTGGTTTCAAGGAAGATCTGGCCGTCGGTGATCGAGATCACGTTGGTCGGGATGTAGGCCGAAACGTCGTTGGCCTGCGTTTCGATGACCGGCAGAGCCGTCAGCGAGCCATTGCCGTTTTCGTCGTTGAGCTTGGCAGCGCGCTCGAGCAGGCGCGAGTGCAGGTAGAAGACGTCGCCCGGATAGGCTTCGCGGCCCGGCGGGCGGCGCAGCAGCAGCGACATCTGGCGGTAAGCCACGGCCTGCTTGGACAGATCGTCATAAGAGATCAGCGCATGCATGCCGTTGTCGCGGAAATATTCGCCCATGGCGCAACCGGCAAACGGTGCCAGGAACTGCATCGGCGCCGGATCGGAAGCGGTGGCGGCGATGATGATCGAGTAGTCGAGCGCGCCGCGCTCTTCCAGAACCTTCACGAACTGCGCGACGGTCGAGCGCTTCTGGCCGACGGCGACATAGACGCAGAACAGCTTTTCCGCTTCCGGACCGCTGTCGTGGATGGCCTTCTGGTTGAGGATGGTGTCGAGAATGATGGCGGTCTTGCCGGTCTGGCGATCGCCGATGACCAGCTCGCGCTGGCCGCGACCGACCGGGATGAGTGCGTCGATGGCCTTGAGGCCGGTAGACATCGGCTCATGCACCGACTTGCGGGGGATGATGCCGGGCGCCTTGACGTCGACGCGGCGACGCTCTGCTGCCTTGATCGGGCCCTTGCCGTCGATCGGGTTGCCGAGCGCGTCGACGACGCGGCCAAGCAGGCCGGGACCAACGGGCACGTCGACGATGGCGCCGGTGCGCTTGACGGTGTCGCCTTCCTTGATGTCACGGTCGTTGCCGAAAATAACGACGCCGACATTGTCGCTTTCGAGGTTCAGCGCCATGCCGCGGATGCCGCCGGGGAACTCGACCATTTCGCCCGCCTGGACGTTGTCGAGACCGTAGACGCGGGCGATACCGTCACCGACGGAAAGCACCTGACCGACTTCGGAGACTTCAGCCTCCTTGCCGAAATTCTTGATCTGGTCTTTGAGAATTGCGGAAATTTCCGCGGCGCGGATGTCCATCAGCCGACCTCTTTCAGTGCAAGCTTGAGCGAATTGAGTTTGGTTTTGAGCGACGTGTCGATCTGGCGCGAGCCCATCTTGACCACCAGTCCGCCGAGAAGCGACGGATCGACGGTGACCGTGATGGACACGTCCTTGCCGGCAACACTTTTCAGCGCAGCCTTCAGTTCGGTTTTCTGGGCGGCAGACAGGTCATGTGCCGAAGTCACTTCGGCAGCAACCTCGCCACGCGCCTCGGCAGCGATCTCGCGGAACGCCTTGATCATGCCGGGCACCGCGAAGAGACGGCGGTTCTGCGCGACGACGCGCAGGAAGTTACCGACCAGGCCGGTGATCTTCGCCTTGTCGGCGATGGCGGTGATGGCCTTGAACTGCTCATCGGCCGAGAACACCGGGCTCTTGATCATACGGTTGAGATCGTCGCTGCCGGCGAGCAATGCTTCGAAGCGACCGAGGTCGCCTTCGACCTTGGAAATCTGCTTCGACTGCGCTGCCAGTTCGTACAGCGAACCCGCATAGCGTTCGGCAACTGCGGAGATTGGCGAGCTAGACTTTGCCACGGTCCGTCTTTTCTCTTGTCTGACAGGCCGGAAGATTCTTAGGCTGGAGTCTGGAACTCTGGCTAAATCTTTGACCTTGCTGCGTTTTATCGATCTGGCGGAAGCGGCTGTCGCATCCCCCGATCGAAAGTCGATTGCCGTCTAGCACACGCTTTTCAGAGTCGCAACACGTTGGCGAAGCGGCTTTTAGGCAGATTTGTCGCATGCTGCGCGCAGATAGGCGCCAACAGGCCCCAATCAGGGCACGAAGCCGAAGGCGAAGGCCAGCGGCAATGCAGCCAGAACGAGTGCCACGATCAGCCAGACCCAGTTGTAAAGCCTGTTTCCCTGATCCGACAGCATCGAGACGATACGCCCGAAAACAGTGAACAGCCAGGAGAACCCGAGCGCCATGTAAAGCAGCGGCTGGGCAAGCAGAATGCAGCACAGGCCAACGCCGAGATAGAAGCCGGACATCGTCGCCCGCGCCTCCGAAACCGCCTCGGGATGGTGCTCGACGGTCTGCAGGCGCAGGATGCGTAGCGACAGCCTTGGCCCGAAAAGCAGCAGCAGGCCAAACAGCACCGTTACAACGGCTGAAGACCACGCCAGCCATTCGCCTTGCGTGACCGGCCAGGGAAACGCGAATTCCATGATGTCCCCTCGAAAAATATCTGGTTCGAAACCGCACGCATTCTAGCGTGCGCTGGCAGCAGCGCCAGATGGAGAAAACAGTTTCTACCGGCAAGATCAGCTTAAGGCGAACTCGACAGCCGTCTCCGCATGGATGCGGGTCGTATCGAACACGGGAATATCGAAGTCCTGCTCGCCAATGAGCATCGTTATCTCCGTGCAGCCCATGATGACGCTGTCGATACCGTCATCGCGCCGCATCCGCTCGACCTCGGCGATGTACGCGACTTTCGAAGCGTCGGTGACGATGCCGCGGCAGAGCTCCTCATAGATGACGCGGTGGACCATATCGCGCCCCGGCGCATCCGGCACCACCGGCGAGAGCCCGAATTTCTCGGCCAGCCGGCCTTTGTAGAAATCCTCTTCCATGGTGAAGCGCGTCGCCAGAAGCGCCGGCCGCACGCACCCTGCCCGCTTGACGGCCGCAGCGGTCGCGTCGGCGATGTGGATCAACGGGATCGAAACGGCTGCCTGAACGTCGTCAGCCATTTTGTGCATCGTATTCGTGCAGATCACCAGTCCCTCGGCGCCTGCCGCCTCCAGCTTGCGAGCCGCATCGATCATCAGCGCCGCTGCCGCGCGCCAGTCGCCGGCATGCTGGCGCTCGGCGATCTCGGCGAAATCGAACGACCACAGCAGCAGCCTGGCCGAATGCAATCCGCCCAACCGCTCGCGCACGATCTCGTTGAGATGACGATAATAGATCGCCGTGCTTTCCCAGCTCATGCCGCCGATAAGGCCAAGGGTTTTCATGATTGGTCATCCTTGTCCATTTTGCGAACCCTCACAAAAAGCTCTGCGGATCGATGTCGACCTGCACCCGCACCGAGCCGCGGACCTTCGGCCCATTCGCCAGCATGGCGCGCAGATAGCCTTGCATGTCTGCCGGCCGGTCACCCTGCACCAGCAGGCGAAAACGGTGCCGCCCGGCAACCATTGCCAGCGGCGCCTCGGCCGGCCCCAGCACATGGATATCCTTCGCCGGCGGGGCTGCGCGGCGCAGCAGCCGCGCATGGCTTTCGGCGTCCGGTCGATTGTCGGCACTGACGATGATGCCGGCCAGCCGCCCGAAAGGCGGCAGCGCAGATTTTTCCCGCTCGAGGATTTCGCGCTCGTAAAACGCCTCGGCATCGCCCGAAACGATCGCCCGCATGACCGGATGCTCCGGCTGGTAGGTCTGGAGCAGGCCGAGGCTCTTCTTGCCGGTGCGCCCTGCCCGCCCCGTCACCTGGCTCAGCAGCTGAAACGTCCGCTCGGCAGCGCGCGGATCGCCATTGGCGAGGCCGAGATCGGCATCGATGACACCGACCAGCGTCATGTTTGGAAAATTGTGCCCCTTGGCCACCAGTTGCGTGCCGATGACGATATCGGCCTCGCCCTTGGCAATAGCCTCCAGCTCCAGCCTGAGCCGCTTCACGCCGCCCATCATGTCCGAAGAAAGCACGATCGTTCTTGCGTCCGGAAAGTGCCCGACGACTTCCTCGGCGATGCGCTCCACCCCAGGCCCGCAGGCGACGAGGTGATCGAGCGTTCCGCATTCGGGGCAGGCCTCGGGGCGCTTTTCATTGTGGCCGCAATGGTGACAGACGAGCTGGCCACGAAAGCGGTGCTCGACCAGCCAGGCCGAGCAGGACGGGCACTGGAAACGATGGCCGCAGACCCGGCACAGCGTCAGCGGCGCATAACCGCGCCGGTTGAGGAACAGCAGCGACTGTTCTTGTCTCTCCAGCGTGCGGCGCATGTGATCGACAAGCACCGGCGAAAGGAAGCCGCCGCGTGCCGGCGGGGCGCGGCGCAGGTCTATCGACTTGATGTCGGGAAGCGCTGCTTCGGCAAAACGCGCTGACAGCACGGCACGGCCATAGCGCCCCTGCTGCGCATTGACCCGGCTTTCAACCGACGGCGTGGCGGAAGCCAGCACCACCGGAAAACTCCCGATATGGCCACGCACCACAGCCATGTCGCGGGCATTGTAGAAGACGCGGTCCTCCTGCTTGTAGGCAGGGTCGTGTTCTTCATCGACGACGATCAGCCCGAGTTCCTTGAAAGGCAGGAACAGCGCCGAGCGGGCGCCGGCAACCACCCGCACGCCGCCTTCGGCCAGTTGCCGCCAGACGCGCTCACGTTTTTTCGGCGCAAGATCGGAATGCCATTCGGCGGGCTTTGCGCCGAACCTGTCCTGGAAGCGCTCCAGAAACGCCTGCGTCAGCGCGATTTCCGGCAGCAGGATCAGCACTTGCTTGCCCTTTTCGAGTGCGGCTGCAACCGCCTCGAAATAGACTTCCGTCTTGCCCGAGCCGGTCACACCGTCGAGCAGCGTCACGCTGAAGCCGCCGGCCTCGCCTTTGGCGCGCAATTCCTTCGCGGCAATGTCCTGGTCGCCGATCAGTTCGGCCTTGCCATAGGTCGGGTCGGGCGCGGCCACCACCGGGCGCGGCGGGATCATCACCGTTTCGAACACGCCCTGCGCCTTCAGCCCGTCGATGACGGTGGACGACACGCCCGCCGCATGGGCAAGGCCGGAGCGTGTCCAGGCCATGCCGTCGGACGCCATTTCCAGCACACGAGCGCGTGCCGCCGTCATCCGGTCGGGATCATTGGCCGCGCGTTGCAGGCCCTCTACCCATGGCTCGGGATCGAAGGCTTCCGGCGCGCGCAGGATCATGCGCGCCACCATGCCGGGCGGCGACAGCGTATAGGCAGCAATCCAGTCGACGAAGCGGCGCATCGCCTGGTCCACCGGAGGGCAATCGAATACATGCGAGATCGCGCGCAGCTTCCTGGCGTCGACTGCTTCGCCCGGCCCATCCCAGACGATGCCGGCCACTTCGCGCGGCCCCAACGGCACGCGCACGATCGAGCCCGGCACCACGCTCATGCCAGCCGGCACGGCATAGGTGTAGGGGCGCTCGGCCGGCATCGGCACCAGAACCGGCACTGCCTTGGTTTCGAACGAATCGTGCTTCATGGCGCGTGACCTTGCCCGGACTTTGCGTTAGAGCAAAGGCCGATCAACGACGCGCCTCCTGAGACGCTGACATTTTTGCCAAGGAGATACTCCCATGAAATTCTTCGTCGACACCGCCGACGTGAAGGAAATCCGCGAACTCAATGATCTCGGCCTTCTCGATGGCGTCACCACAAACCCGTCGCTGATCCTCAAGTCTGGCCGCAACATCGCCGAAGTCACCAAGGAAATCTGCGACATCGTCGACGGCCCGGTTTCGGCGGAAGTGACGGCCACCGAATACTCCGAGATGATGAAGGAAGCCAAGGTCCTCGCCAAGATCGCCGACAATGTCTGCATCAAGGTGCCGCTGACGCTTGACGGCCTCAAGGCCTGCAAGTCGATCCGCACCGACCTCGGCCGCCAGGTCAATGTCACGCTGTGCTTCTCGGCCACCCAGGCACTGCTTGCCGCCAAGGCCGGCGCCAGCTTCATCTCACCCTTCATCGGCCGCCTCGACGATATGGGCTTCGACGGCATGGAGCTGATCGCCGAGATCCGCCAGATCTACGACAACTACGATTTCGACACCGAAATCCTCGCCGCCTCGATCCGCACCGTCGACCACGTCAAGCGCGCCGCCCTCATCGGCTCCGATGTCGCCACCGTTCCGCCGGCAACGCTGAAGGCGCTGGTCAAGCATCCGCTGACCGACAAGGGCCTCGAGCAGTTCCTGGCCGACTGGGCCAAGACCGGCCAGAAGATCGGCTAATCGCTTACAGCACCGCGCGTCCAATTGGACGCGCAAAGGACGCTGTAACATCTGGAATCTAGTCGAAATCGCCGGCGGGCATCATGCCCGTCGGCCGCATGCCTTCGATCATCGTCGCGCCGTTCAGGCGCACGACCGTCAAGGCCCGGGCACCGGTGCGCTCCCCGATCATCTCCGCCAGTTCGCGCGAATGGGTCACCACCCAGACCTGCGTCCGCTCGGCCGCCCGCGCGATCATATCGGCCAGCGCCGGCAGCATCTGCGGATGCAAGCTTGTTTCCGGCTCGTTGAGCGCGATCAGCCGCGGCAGGCGGTAGGATAGAAGCGCTCCGGCCAAAGCAACGAAACGCAGCTGCCCGTCGGAAAGCTCTTCCGGCCTGAACACGCGCTTCGGGAATTCCGGCGTGACGAGACCGAATGAAGCGGTCTCCTTCGGCACGGCAATATCCAGCTCTGCCCCACCCAGCGCCTCGGCGATACAGCGGTCGAGATCGACCGTGTCCTGCCGGATGTGCTTCAGCGTGGCGAACACGGCGGCGAGATTGGCGCCATCCTCATCGAGCAATGGCGAAGTTACGGCCAAGGCCGGTTTGCGAACCGGCGAATCGCGATCGGTCCGAAAACCATGGAAGAAGCGCCAGCCGAGCACCGCTGCACGCAGGTCGCCAATCTCGGGATAGCGCCCGGAATTGCCGAGCGACGAAAGCGCCGTTTCCGAGTTGAGCATCTTCACCGGATGTTCGACGCGCCGCCCGTCGCCGTCGCGGGCAAAGACTGCCGGACCCTTGCGCGTCATCATCTCCACCGGCCGGCGGCCGGGTTCGACGGACAGCGTCTCTTCCTTGATATGCGGCTCGAAACCAAAACCCGCCGAAGCAGGCGGCGGCAGTCCGATCTCGACCTGATAGGACGATTTCACCGCCGTATCATCGTCTTCGAAATCGGCGCGAAGGATGACACGCACCGGCTGCCCGGCCCGGCGCCTGCCTGACCACAGTGCCGACTGCATGCCGCCTTCGCGCGCGATTTCAGTGGCAAGCGTGCCTTCGGCCGAAGCCTTGATGAGTTGAAGCGCGCGGTAGAGGTTCGACTTGCCGACGCCGTTTTCGCCGACGAACAGCCCGACCTGTCCGACATCGAGCCGGATCGACATCAGCGATCGGTAACCGGCAGCGGAAAGCGACGTCAGGCGCATATTTCACGACACCACGGCGATTCCCGCCTGCAAGAAAGCGCGAGCCGGAATCAGAGCTTCGACAGATCCTGTGCGATCGCGAGCCTCAGAAGTTCGGCCAGTTCGCGAGCCGCCCGGTTCTGTGCATCGAGCTCGGCCCGGTACTGGGCAAATCCCTGTCGCGGAATGTCATAGGAAGACGATATGGTACGCTTCCCTTTCCCGACGATATTCCCGGTCTTAATCTCTCTCAGCACATAGACCGACGTCAGCATCATCGTACCCGCCGTCGGCTCGTCCTCGGTGGTGCGCTGTACGAGCACCGCTGAAGTCTTCTGCGCGACTGCGTTCAGCTGAAGCGTGTATATCGGGTTTGCCGGCTGGCCGGCCCCGCCATTCAACCCGAATATCAGCTGGTTGCGGATTTCCTGCCCGTAACGCGTTTCCACCGGCAATATCTTGATTGAATTCAGCCCCGTCGCCGCTCCTGCCGGCGCGCCGGACGCAGTAGGCGCAGTGGAATACAACGGCCGCACGGTGCAGGCCGAGACCATGACCGCCGACGCGACGAGTGCCGCCACGGCCATGCCGCGCGAGAAAGAGACCGGGAATTTCCGCGACTGATCAGGCAACGACATTGACGATCCTCTGAGGCACCACGATTACCTTGCGGGGGGTCTTTCCTTCAAGCGCCTTCTGGACGGAATCGAGCGCCAGCGCCGCCTTTTCGACGGCACCTTGATCTGCGTCGCGGGCAATTGTCAAATCGCCGCGCTTCTTGCCGTTGACCTGCACCGGATAGGTGAATTCATTGTCCACGACCAGCGCCGGATCGAACACCGGCCATGGCCGCTCGGAAACGAGTCCCTCGCCGCCAAGCGTTGCCCAGCATTCCTCGGCCAGATGCGGCATGATCGGCGCGATCAGCTGCACGAGGATTTCGGCCGCCTCGCGCGTTGCCGCCTTCAGCGCTTCGTCCCCCTTGCCTTCACCGATCTCACCGACCGGCCCGGTCATCGCATTCGCGAGCTCGTAGATGCGCGCAATCGCGCGGTTGAAGGCGAGCTTTTCGATATCCTCACCGACTGCCTTCAGCGCCTTGTGGGCAGCCTTGGACACGGCGCCCGCCTCGCCGTCCTGCGACGATGCAGGCTTCACGCCGGCAAGCTGCTCGGCAGCCGTAGAGACGAGACGCCAGACGCGCTGGATGAAGCGGTGCGCGCCGGCCGCACCGTCGTCGGTCCATTCCACATCACGCTCGGGCGGCGAATCCGACAGCATGAACCAGCGCGCGGTGTCGGCGCCGTAGCCGTCGGTGATCTCTTCCGGGCTCACCGTGTTCTTCTTCGACTTCGACATCTTTTCGAGCGGACCGATCTCGGCGACCTCGCCGGTCTCGATCACGATCGCGCGGCGATCGGCATCGCTGCCCTCGATGCGGACCTCAGTCGGCGTCAGCCAGCGTCCGTTCGATGCACCGCCGACGCGGTAGGTCTCGTGAACCACCATGCCCTGCGTGAACAGGCCCTTGAACGGCTCGGCCAGATCGACATGTCCGGTCTCGCGCATGGCGCGGGTGAAGAAGCGCGAATAGAGCAGATGCAGGATCGCGTGCTCGATGCCGCCGATATACTGGTCCACCGGCAGCCATTCATTGGCAGCCTTCGGGTCGGTCGGCTCGTTCTCCCAGGGTGCGGTGAAGCGCGCGAAATACCACGACGAATCGACAAACGTGTCCATCGTGTCGGTTTCGCGCCGCGCATCCTTGCCGCACTGCGGGCATTTCACATGCCGCCAGGTCGGGTGACGGTCGAGCGGATTGCCCGGCTTGTCGAAATCGATGTCGTCGGGCAGTTTCACCGGCAGGTCGGCCTTCGGCACCGGCACCACGCCGCAATCGTCGCAATGGATCATCGGGATCGGGCAGCCCCAATAGCGCTGGCGCGAGATGCCCCAGTCGCGCAAGCGGAATTGCACCTTGCGCTCGCCCATCGGGCGATTGCCGATCGTCTTGCCTTCCAGCAGCTTGGCGACCTCGTCGAACGCGCGGTCGGGCGTCATGCCATCGAGGAAGCGCGAATTGATCATCACGCCGTCGTCGGTATAGGCCTCCTCGGTGACCTGGAATGTAGCCGCATCGCCGTCTTCCGGCATCACCACCGGAATGACCGGCAGGCCGTATTTGTTGGCGAAATCGAGATCGCGCTGGTCGCCCGATGGGCAGCCGAAGATCGCGCCCGTGCCATATTCCATCAGCACGAAATTGGCGACGTAGACCGGCAGCGTCCAGCTGTCGTCGAAAGGATGCACGACGCGGATGCCCGTATCGAAACCCTTCTTCTCGGCAGTCTCGAGGGCGGCCACCGACGTGCCCATGCGCCGGCATTCGTCGGCAAAAGCTGCGAGCTCCGGATTGGTCTCGGCGGCTTTCTTCGCCAGCGGGTGGTCGGCTGCGATCGCCATGAAGGAGGCACCGAAGATCGTGTCGGGCCGCGTCGTATAGACTTCCAGCTCACCCTCACCGTTAGGGGAAGTACCCCCGGCGATCGGCCAGCGGATCAGCAGGCCTTCCGACCGGCCGATCCAGTTCGACTGCATGGTGCGGACCTTTTCCGGCCATTCGGTCAGCCCGTCGAGCGAATCGAGCAGGTCCTGCGCATAGTCGGTGATCTTGAAGAACCACTGCGTCAGCTCGCGCTGTTCGACCAGCGCGCCGGAGCGCCAGCCGCGCCCGTCGATGACCTGCTCGTTGGCGAGCACGGTCATGTCCTCCGGGTCCCAGTTGACCTTGGAGGATTTGCGCGTCACCAGCCCCTTGGCGACGAAGTCAAGGAACAGCATCTGCTGGCGGTGGTAATAGTCGACGTCGCAGGTCGCGAATTCGCGCGTCCAGTCGATCGACAGGCCCATGACCTTGAGCTGCGCGCGCATCGTCGCGATGTTCTCATAGGTCCAGTCCTTGGGATGGACCTTGTTCTGCATCGCGGCGTTTTCCGCCGGCATGCCGAAGGCGTCCCAGCCCATCGGGTGCAGTACGTTGAAACCCTTGGCGCGCTTGTAGCGGGCCACAACGTCGCCCATCGTGTAGTTGCGGGTGTGGCCGATATGGATGCGTCCCGACGGATAGGGGAACATCTCCAGCACGTAGTATTTTGGGCGCGGATCGTCGTTCTTCGTCTCGAAGAGCTTTTTTTCGTCCCAGGCTTTTTGCCACTTGGGTTCGGATGCGCGCGGGTTGTATCGTTCGGTTGCCATCGGGTGTTTTTCACTTAAAAGCATGCGCGAAACCGCAGGCCGCAGCCTGGCAGTTCGCAAAATGTGGTCCGGGTGTTCACCATGGATTGCCGAACCCGTCAACTCCGGCAGCCCGAACCCCGACAAAATGCAGCAGGACGTGACATGGAAAAATCGGTCGAACAGCTCGCTTCGGTGAAGGAAAAGATCGCCGCCTCCGAGCGCGAAATCAGGCGCCCCGCGGGTTCCGTGACGCTGGTTGCAGTGTCAAAAACTTTCGAGGCGACCGAAATCCGCCCGGTGATCGAGGCCGGCCAGCGCGTCTTCGGCGAGAACCGCGTGCAGGAAGCGCAAGGCAAGTGGCCGGCGCTGAAGGAGGAATTTCCCAATCTCGAACTGCATTTGATCGGCCCGCTGCAATCCAACAAGGCGAAGGAAGCCGTAGCCCTGTTCGACGTCATAGAAACCGTCGACCGCGAAAAGATCGCCGCCGAACTCGCCAAGGAAATCGCCAGGCAAGGAAAAGCGCCAAAGCTCTACGTACAGGTCAACACCGGCTCCGAGCCGCAAAAAGCCGGCATCGAACCGAAAGAGGCCGTCGCCTTCGTCAAGCGCTGCCGCGAGGTTCACAATCTCGCGATCGAAGGCCTTATGTGCATTCCCCCCGCCGACGAAAACCCCGGCCCACATTTCGCCCTTCTCGAAAAACTGGCCCGCGAGGTAGGCCTCGAAAAACTGTCGATGGGCATGTCCGGCGACTACGAACTGGCCGTCGCCTTCGGCGCGACCTCGGTGCGTGTGGGCTCGGCGATTTTTGGTAGCCGGTAGCGGAGGCACGCAATCCTTGAAGTTCAGGCATGGAACCGATATATCTAGCCAAGCTAGCTAGGAGTGTCGTCATGAACTGGCATCTTCAGGACGCGAAGAACAATTTCTCCAAAGTCGTGCAGCGAGCACGGACGGAAGGTCCGCAGACAGTCACGCTACGCGGCGAGCGGGCGGCTGTCGTGATCTCGGCTGAGGAGTATGACCGGCTTGCCGGTAAGAAGAAGAGTCTGGCCGAACATCTGCTCTCTGGACCGGTCTGGGACGATGAATTCGCCGAGGAGGTCAACCGTCGTTCCCAGACCATGATCCGCGACATCGATCTCTGATGTATTTGCTGGATACCAATGTCGTTTCGGATATTCAGAGGCGTTTGTCAGCGCCAACCGACTGGTTGGCTTCGGTAGATCCGGATTCGGTCAATCTCAGTGTTATTACAATCGGCGAGATCGAAAGAGGCATCATAAAGCTGCGTAAGCTCGACACAAAAAGGGCCACTCAGCTTGAATTATGGCTTCGCCAGATTCGGCATGACAACGCAGATCGGATACTCTCGATCACCGAAGAAATCGCCCTAACCTGGGGCCGTATCACCGCCGGTAGAACACGGGGCAGCGCCGATACGCTTATCGCCGCCACAGCCCTTGTCCACGATCTCATCCTCGTCACCCGCAACGTGGCCGATTTCGAAGATACGGGCGTGACGATCCTCAATCCCTGGGCGACCTGATCCTTCAGTGGCCAACGCTCTGCAGGCGGTTTCTCAATGCATCACAAACTCGCCGGCCACGTTGCGCCATTCGTTCGGCGCGATCAGCTTCCGGTGCGTGTAGCTGACCGAATGCAGCGGACCGTCGAGCTTGGCCTTCCAGAATTCGATGAAACTGAACAGGCCCGGGAATTTCGGCGCCAGGTCATAGTCCTGCCAGATGAATGTCTGCAGCACATGAGGGTGGTCGGGCATGTGATAGAGAAGCTGTGCCGTGGTCAGCCCGTAACCCTTCAGCATCAGTTCCAGTTCAGAAGTCTCACGCATGGCAATTCTCCCGCCTCAGCCGATCCTCCACAGTCACGATGATGCGACCCGATGATTAACCGGCTACTAACAACCTATCACGATTCGCGTAATTTCACTTATGAAATCAAATGCTTGGCAGCAGGCATAGGCGAGTGCTGATAGCGCCGCGGTTCCGCACAGGCATCGAGCGGGTCGCAACCACGCCCAAACCCTATGTCTAATATTGTCGCCGGCCCGGGAATGATATTAAGTCCGGCGAATTCCGCGCTACGAAGCGCAGCCGGCGGAGATCGACCGCCGGTCACTATGGGGAGAGAACATGTCCGATGTAAAAGTCCACCGCGTCCAGCCGGCGTGGAAAAAGAACGCGTTGATCGACAACGACACCTACCTGAAATGGTATGGCGACAGCGTCAAGAATCCCGACAAGTTCTGGGCCAAGCACGGCAAGCGCATCGACTGGTTCAAGCCATACACCAAGGTCAAGAACACCTCGTTCACCGGCAAGGTCTCGATCAAATGGTTCGAGGACGGGCTGACCAACGTCTCCTACAACTGCATCGACCGCCACCTCAAGAAGCGCGGCGACCAGACCGCGATCATCTGGGAGGGCGACAATCCTTACGACGACAAGAAGATCACCTATAACGAGCTTTACGAGCATGTCTGCCGGCTCGCCAATGTGCTGAAGAAGCACGGCGTGAAGAAGGGCGACCGCGTCACGATCTACATGCCGATGATCCCGGAAGCAGCCTATGCGATGCTAGCCTGCACGCGCATCGGCGCCATCCATTCGATCGTCTTCGGCGGCTTCTCGCCCGACGCGCTGGCCGGCCGCATCGTCGATTGCGAATCGACTTTCGTCATCACCGCCGACGAGGGCCTGCGCGGCGGCAAGACCATCCCGCTCAAGGAAAACACCGACAAGGCGATCGACATCGCCGCCAAAAACCACGTCAGGGTCAAGACCGTCGTTGTCGTGCGCCGCACCGGCGGAAAGGTCGGCTGGGCTCCGGGCCGCGACGTCTGGTATCACGACGAGGTTGCTTCGGTGAAACCCGACTGCAAGCCGGAAAAGATGAAGGCCGAAGACCCGCTGTTCATCCTCTACACCTCCGGCTCCACCGGCAAGCCGAAGGGCGTACTGCACACCACCGGCGGCTATCTCGTCTTTGCCTCGATGACCCACCAATATGTCTTCGACTATCATGACGGCGACATCTACTGGTGCACCGCCGATGTCGGCTGGGTCACCGGTCACAGCTACATCGTCTACGGCCCGCTCGCCAACGGTGCGACCACGCTGATGTTCGAGGGCGTGCCGAACTATCCGTCCGCCTCCCGCTTCTGGGATGTCGTCGACAAACACAAGGTCAACATCTTCTACACCGCCCCCACCGCTATCCGCGCGCTGATGGGGGCCGGCGACGACCATGTGAAGAAGACCTCGCGCAAGAGCCTTCGTGTGCTCGGTTCGGTCGGCGAGCCGATCAACCCGGAAGCCTGGGAATGGTATTTCAATGTCGTCGGCAACAAGAAGGTACCAATCGTCGACACATGGTGGCAGACCGAGACCGGCGGCATCCTGATCACGCCGCTGCCCGGCGCCACCGACCTCAAGGCCGGCTCGGCGACGCGGCCCTTCTTCGGCGTCCAGCCGCAGCTCGTCGACAATGACGGCAAGGTGCTGGAGGGTGCCGCCGACGGCAATCTCTGCATCGTAGACTCGTGGCCCGGCCAGATGCGCACCGTCTATGGCGACCATGAGCGCTTCATCCAGACCTATTTTTCCACCTACAAGGGCAAATATTTCACCGGCGATGGCTGCCGCCGCGATGCCGACGGCTATTACTGGATCACCGGCCGCGTCGACGACGTCATCAACGTCTCCGGCCACCGCATGGGTACGGCCGAGGTCGAATCCGCGCTGGTCTCTCACGACAAGGTCTCGGAAGCCGCCGTCGTCGGCTACCCCCACGACATCAAGGGCCAGGGCATCTACAGCTATGTCACGCTGATGAGCGGCGTCGAATGGTCGGAAGATCTGCGCAAGGAACTCATCGCCCATGTCCGCAAGGAGATCGGCGCCATCGCCTCGCCCGACAAGATCCAGTTCGCGCCGGGCCTGCCCAAGACGCGCTCCGGCAAGATCATGCGCCGCATCCTGCGCAAGATCGCCGAAGACGACTTTGGCGCGCTCGGCGATACGTCCACGCTTGCCGATCCGGCGGTGGTCGATGACCTGATCGAGAACCGGCAGAACAAGAAGGGGTAACCCAGATCATCTTATTCCCCTCCCCCTTGTGGGGAGGGGTTAGGGGTGGGAGTCCCATACTCGATTGCCCCGTGATCGGACGCCCCGCACAAGAATGCAAACACCGTTGCAGATTTGCACTTGCGAAATCGGGCAAACAGTCCCACCTTCGGGTTGTGTTCAACAAATGAAAGGAGGTGATCCGATGTCGAGTGGTTTCGGTTTTCAGAGCGAGGGCTCAGCGGATTACCTTTCTGGAGAGCAGTCTCTCCTCTAAAGGTTTTGACGTGCGGCCAGCGGTCCTGAGGGATTGCGGCTGACGCCACGCACTGGACGAAAGTCACGGGAAGGCCGCCTGCTTCTTCGGAAGCGGCGGCCTTTTCCGTTTATTCGGATCCTTCCCCAGGTCTATTTCGTCAGCGCAAGGCCCTCGATATTGTTGACGATCTGCTGGAAGGCCTGATCGAGCTGCGAGCCGCTCGACGTGTCGTAGAAATGTTTGATGCCGCCATTGTCGGGTGTCGCGCAGTCGCGCATCAGCTTGCGCGCCGAATCCGGCAATTTAAACCCGATCGTGAATATTTCTATACCAGCCTTGCGCATCTCGGCGCACAGCTTTGTGGCGTGCGGAATTGAGCGATTGGCCGCGCCCGTACCATAAACTTCCTGAACGGTCGAAGCACCGGAAAAGCCGAGATTGAACTCGCCGTCTGTCATCAGGATCGCGTATTTGGCAACCTTGTCGTACGGCCCAGGTGCTGCCGATGTGGCGAGGACATTCTTCCATTTGTCGGACAGCATGTACCAGGTCCACTGAACCCCGATATGCCCTCCTGTGCCACCATCAGCGACGAACGTGCCGATGGAATCGGTGAGTGTTTTCAGGTTTGCCGTCAAGGGCACCATCACAGCCTTGGGACACTTCTCGCTCTTTGCATATGTGATTTTTCCGTCAGTATAGCCCCCCGCAAACTCTGTGAGGAGAAAATCCCGGTTGACCATGGCGACGTCAGGGCCATCGTCGGTGTAAACATATGTAGTCCCCTTGCGCTCCGTCGCGCAGTTGTCGGGACGACCGGAGCCGGAGGAGGTCACATTTTTTGGATCGGCGTTCGAAACAACCCTGCCACGGTCTGCCCCATTCTTTTCGATGTAAACCGCTTTCTCAGCGATCGCGGCACCGACATTCACGGAATTCGCATAGGGAACAAGTGCGACGCGAACCCGGTCGTTGAGGTTTTTTCCGTCTAGCAGCGCCTCCACTGCTCGCTTTGCCGCCTCCTGCAGATCCCCAAGCTTGTCGTCGGTACCGGCCTTTTTCATCGAGCCGGTCAGATCCAGCATCATCGCCACCTCGATCTTTTTGTCCGAGTAGATTGCCGCTGACTCTCCACCCACGCGCGGGTCGCCGATGTTGAACATCGGGAAGGCCAGAACGACATTGGCATGGGCCGTCGCCGTGAGCGTCCTCGCCGTCTTGTCAATGACGAGGTTATCCAACACGAAACGGTCCTTCGTCGAGAATCGCGAGGTGCTGTTGGCGCTTAGAAATGCCTCCACCATCCTCCGCGCGTCCTTTTCCTCGATTGTGCCGGTGGTCAGGTCGCGCGCCGTCGAGGTCACAGCCGAATCGAGCGCGGACTGAAGGCTCGATTTCACGTTCAGCGACTGCGCCACATTGATGCCGAACCCTATCGTCAGAAGCACCACCGACATGGTTACCGCCGCCAGCAGGGTGAAATTGCCGCTTCTGTTATTCGCAAAATCGGATAGTGCCCGCGCCATACGCATGGTTTTCACCCCTCAGCCAAGAAACCCGAGAGGGTCGTAGCAGGAATTTCATCGAATCAGGTTTACAACCTGAAGTTCAATCTGCCCGACGGATATAAGCTTTTGATTTCGAACCGAATTGATCAATCCTGTGCTTAATCGCCGGTAAACCGGGCACTTCAATTGCACCAGCTTTCGCGCCGTCCGCCCCAATAGGGTCGCACAAGGCGTAGCGTCAGCAGGATTTTCACCACCGGAAGTATTCACTCCGGCCAGCGCGCGCCCATATTCGGAAATCAATGCAACGCCGTTCAGGAAAGCATCTGCGCATCGAAGGTGCGGTCGATGCCATGAGCCGGAGGCGTCGCCGGATGGCTGTCCTGCTCGTAGGTCCAGACCTTGAAGCCGGTCAGCGTGTGTGCGCCGAAGCTGTGCAGCAGCGGCACGTCGGTTGCGTCGCGCCCGCGCGCGATCGCCACGCGGCCAATGCGGCGCTTGTTGTGGCGGGCGTCGAATGTGTACCATTTGCCGTCGAGGAAAACCTCGAACTAGGCGTTGAAATCCATCGGCGACGGGTCCGGCGGAATGCCGATATCGCCGAGATAGCCGTTCACGTAGCGGGCCGGAATGTTCATGCAGCGGCAAAGCGCGATCGCAAGATGCGCAAAGTCGCGGCACACGCCGACGCGCTCGTCATGCGCCTGCGCGGCGGTGCGTGTTGCACGGGCATAACCGTAGCCGAAGGACAGCCGGTTGTGGACATATTCGGTGATCGCCTGCACCCGCGCCCAGCCGCTTGGCACATGGCCGAACTGCTGCCAGGCGATGTCGCCGAGATGATCGGTCTCGCAATACCGGCTGCCTAAGAGATAGCCGATCACCTCGTCGGGCAGGTCCTGCACCGGCATTTCCTTGGCCAAGGCGTTCAACTCGTCCGGCTCGCCGCTGTCTTCGACCAGCGCGTCATAGAGGATACGAAAACCTCCCGCTGGCGCCATGAAACGGCGGCAGAGATTGCCGTGGACGTCCTCGTAAGTGTGATTTGGAACACTTGGCGAGGTCAGCACCTTGGTCTGCCGCTGGATGTCGGCCTGCCGTTCCTTGCAGATTTCCAGCACCGATATCACCGGCATTGGTTGAGCGCATTCAATGGCTATCTCATAGCCTAGCCTTATCAGCATGGCGCTACCTCGCGATCTTGAGAAAAGATTTTTCCCTCAACGCACAATGCCGGCTATCGTTCCGGGGAGGAGACGGGCGAATGGGAGAGGATTGGCAAAAATCCCCTCTCCGTCTCGGCTTCGCCGAGCCACCTCTCCCCATTTCATGGGGCGAGGAACCGGCACTTGCGGAGGTCGCGGCATTGCAGAACTTGGGTTCCTCGCCCCGCTTGCGGGGAGAGGTGGCGCGCGAAGCGCGACGGAGAGGGGTCTTTTCCCTATGATCCCTATGACGCCACTCTCAAAAATCGCTCGCCAAACCCTTTATCTCCCAGTCGCCGTAGCGCACCGGTTCGTTGCCGCCGCGGCCGCCGATCTCGCGCGGCAGGGCGGACTCCTGCTTCCTGTAGGCCTGGCGTCGTGCTTCCGCTTCCTTCAGCGCGCGCTCGGCAGCCGGCGACAGCGCCTTGCGTTCAACAAGCTCTGCGGCGGCGTCATGCTCGGCCTTGCTATCGGACATTCTCGGACTCCCGCAGCGGATGATTGAAACCGGACCAATTCTTACCCATCATATAGCGAAGTTTTATCGCGTATCGACCCTTTCCTTGCGCGCGTTTACGGAGCCGAAGAATGAACATCATGCGTACCGCAATGCTGCTGGCCTTCATGACCGCGCTGTTCATGGCTGTCGGCTACGCCATCGGCGGCTCCGGCGGCATGATGATCGCCTTCATGATGGCTGCCGCCATGAACCTCTACAGCTACTGGAACGCCGACAAGATGGTTCTGCGCATGAACCATGCCGTCGAGGTCGACGAGAAGAACGCGCCCGAATATTACGGCATCGTGCGCGCGCTGGCCGAACGCGCCGGCCTGCCGATGCCGAAGGTCTATCTCATCGACAATCCGCAGCCCAACGCATTCGCCACCGGGCGCAACCCGCAGAACGCGGCGGTTGCGGCCTCCACCGGCCTGCTTCAGCGTCTGTCGCATGAGGAAGTGGCCGGCGTGATGGCGCATGAGCTTGCCCATGTCCAGTATCGCGACACGCTGACCATGACGATCACCGCGACCCTTGCCGGTGCGATTTCCATGCTCGGCAATTTTGCCTTCTTCTTCGGGGGAAATCGCGAAAACAACAATCCGCTCGGCTTCGTCGGCGTGCTCGTCGCCATGATCGTCGCCCCTCTTGCCGCCGGCATGGTGCAGATGGCGATCAGCCGGACGCGCGAATATTCCGCCGATCGGCGCGGCGCGGAAATCTGCGGCAATCCGCTCTGGCTGGCATCAGCCCTTGACAAGATCGCCCGTAACGTCGAACGCATCCACAACCCCGACGCAGAGCGCAATCCCGCAATGGCTCCGCTTTTCATCATCAATCCTCTTTCCGGCGAGCGCATGGACAATCTTTTCTCGACCCACCCCGATACGGCGAACCGCATAGCCGCTCTCGAAGAGATGGCCCGCCAGGGCATGGGTGGCAGCGGCGGCGCGCGCCCTGCTCCTGCGCCACGCAATCCTGAGCCGCAGCCGCGCGAAGCCGGCCCGTGGGAAGCTCCCGCAAAGCCCGCCGTGGAGGAAAAGCCGACGCAGCCGAATGCCGGACCCTGGGGGCGCAACCCGACCGGGCCGAAAGGCCGATGGTCTTGACCGTGAACGACCGTCAGCGCTCCAAACCGAAGCCATTCAGGCAATCGGAATACCAGAGACAAGAGGATGCGAATGCGCCCGGCCTCGCCGCGCGCAAGGCGGCGGCAAAGCTGCTGGCAGCCGTCATCGACGCAAAGACCTCGCTCGACGGCCTTACCGACCATGACAATGGCCACCCGCAGTTCAAGGCGCTCGACATGCGCGACCGCTCGCTGGTGCGGGCGATCCTCGCCACCGCGCTGCGCTACCGCCGCACCATCGACAACCTGATTTCGGCGCGGCTTGAAAAGGCCCTGCCAGCCAACGCCACAGCACTCACCCACATCCTGCACGTCGCGGCAGCGCAGATCCTGTTCCTCGACATTCCTGACAGCGCCGCCGTCGATATCGCGGTTACCCACGCCAAGTCCGATCCGCGCACCGGCCGCTTTTCGGGCCTCGTCAACGGCGTGCTGCGCTCGCTGGCGCGCGGCAAGGCCGAGGAACTGCCGGCCATGCTGGCCGAGACCGACGATGCGCCGGAATGGTTCCGCGCCCGGCTCGTCTCCGGCTATGGCGCGGATACGGCAAAGAAGATCCTCACCGCACACAGGCTCGAAGCGCCGGTCGATTTCACGGTAAAATCCGATCCTGAATCCTGGGCCGAAAAACTCGGCGGCATTGTAATGCCGACCGGCTCGGTGCGTGTCGAGCGGCTCGCCGCCAACGTGCCGGAGCTGCCCGGTTTCACCGAGGGCGAATGGTGGGTGCAGGACGCCGCCGCTGCACTTCCCGCGCGGCTTTTCGGCGACGTTTCCGGCCTGCATGTCGCCGACCTTTGCGCCGCCCCCGGCGGCAAGACGGCACAGCTGGCGCTTGCCGGCGCGCGCGTCACTGCCATCGACAGTTCGAAGAACCGGCTCGCCCGGCTGGAGAAAAACCTTCAGCGCCTCGGCCTGACAGCCGCGACCGTCCAGGCCGATATTCTCCGCTATGAGCCGGAAGAACTCTTCGATGCCGTGCTGCTCGACGCACCCTGTTCCTCAACCGGAACGGTGCGCCGCCACCCGGACGTGCCGTGGACGAAATCGCCTGCCGATATCGAGAAGCTGGCCGACCTGCAGCAGCGCCTGCTCGCCCGCGCCGTCACTTTGGTCAAGCCCGGCGGGCGGATCGTCTTTTCCAACTGCTCTCTCGATCCGCTCGAAGGCGAGGCACTTCACGAAGCATTCCTCGCGGCCACGCCCGGCGTTGCTGCCGATCCGGTCAAGCCCGGCGAGGTCGCAGGCGCCGACGCCTTCCTGACACCACAAGGCACATTGCGCACCACACCGGCAGACATGGATATGGGCCGGCCGGAGATTTCAGGGCTCGACGGCTTCTTCGCGGCGCGCCTTACCCGAATTGGGTAGGTCACAACTTATCCCCAGGCCGCACCGGTAGCGAAATTCAACTTCGCATAGAATCTTGAATCATATAACGTTCTCGCCGGGCGGACGTCTTTTTGGAGGAACTTCTTGTCGATTGCGGCAGGCAACACGACAGGCCTTTGGGCGCTCGTCGCCAAAGAGCTTTGGCGCAAGACCCGCCGCCGCTTGCGCGCCGGTCCGGTTTATCGCTGGCGCTATACCGGCCGCACGCCGGAGCGCGTGCTGATTGCGCCGCCTGATCTGAGGCTCGCCGATCAGCAGGTCGCGCTGGAAATCTACTATGGCCGCTACCCGCTTTCAGGCCATCTCGTCGAGACCGGCGGCAAGTCGCCGTTCCAGATCGAGGTGCCCAATCGCGGCTGGCAGAAATCGCTGCACGGCTTCCGCTGGCTGCGCCACATGCGCGCCGCCAACACGGAGCTTGCCGCCGCCAATGCACGCGCGCTGGTTTCGGACTGGATCGCCACCCATGGCGGCCGCATTTCCGGCGTCGCCTGGGAGCCGGCGACAACCGCCAAGCGCATCATCGCCTGGCTGCAGCATTCTTCCGTCGTGCTGCAGGGCGCCGAGTTCCCTTTCTACCGCGCCTTCCTGAAATCGCTGGCGCTGCAGATCCGCTATCTGCGTTCCATGGCCCGCGAAATGCCCGATGGCGAAGAGCGCCTGCGCACCCGCATAGCACTCGCCTTCGCCGCATTGTCGCTGCCCGCGCCGCAGACGGCGCTGCGTAGCGCCACGCGCAACCTCGCCGATGAACTGAACCGCCAGGTCCTTGCCGATGGCGGCCACATTTCGCGCAATCCGATGGCGGTGCTGGAACTGCTGGCAGACCTGCTGCCGCTGCGCCAGACCTATGCCAACCAGGCCGAAACGCCGCCTGAAGCGCTGATCGGCGCGATCGACCGCATGCTGCCGGCGCTGCGCTTCTTCCGCCATCAGGACGGCACCATCGCCCGCTTCAACGGCATGGGCGTCACCATTCCCGACCGCATCGCCGCCATCATGCGCCATGACGACACCGCCGGCGCGCCGCTGCTCCATGCCCCGCACTCCGGCTATGAGCGCCTGTCGATGGGCGGCACCACGGTGATTGCCGACACCGGCACTGCGCCACCCAGCGAAGTCTCGGAAGCGGCACATGCCGGCTGCCTGTCCTTCGAAATGTCGTCGGGCCGCCAGCATTTCATCGTCAATGCCGGCATCGACGCTTATGGCGCGGAGGAATTCCGCCCGCTGGCGCGCGCCACCGCCGCCCACTCCACCGCTTCGCTCAACGACACGTCGTCGGCGCGCTTCAGCCATTCGCCGCGCGTCAACGGCCTGCTCGGCTCGCCGCTGATTGGCGGGCCGCGCCACGTGCCTTCCGAACGCACCGACAGCAAGGGCACGCAAGGCTTCGTCTCCAGCCACGACGGCTATGTCGCGCGCTTCGGCCTTTATCACGAGCGCGAAATGGCACTGGCCGCCGATGGCGATATCCTGACCGGCATCGACCGCTTCCTGCGCTCCCGCGGCGCGCCGCCGCTGGACAATGGCCGCGATCTCGTCACCATCCGCTTCCACATCCACCCGGATATCGAACTTTTCCACGACGACAAGGACCGGCTGGTACTGGCCGCGCCCCATGCCGACAACTGGCTTTTCACCGCCGGCGAAATGACGCCGACGGTCGAGGAATCGATTTTCTTCGCCGGCCTCGGCGGACCGCGCCACAGCCGCCAGATCGTGCTTTCCTACAAGGCGTCGCAATTTCCCGAAATGCACTGGCAGTTCACGCGCACGCATTCGGCCGGTTACCCGCAGAATAACTGAGTGGCCCGTTTGGCCGATTTTCTGTCCCTCGAAGCTTGATTTACCTTGCGTCTGTGCTAGGCCGCGCGCATCCGCCTCCCAAGCTCGAAAGGCCCGCTCCGACATGGCCGTCGCCTCCAAGAAAATTCCTGCGCCCGACCTCGTTCCCGTCCGCCGCGCGCTTCTCTCCGTCTCCGACAAGACCGGCCTGGTCGACTTCGCGGCCGCGCTGGTCAAGGCCGGCGTCGAACTGGTCTCGACCGGCGGCACCGCCAAGGCGATCGCCGAGGCCGGCATCGCCGTGCGCGACGTCTCGGAACTTACCGGTTTCCCCGAGATCATGGATGGCCGCGTGAAGACGCTGCACCCGTCGGTCCACGGCGCACTGCTCGGCGTGCGCGACGATCCCGACCATGCCCACGCCATGCGCGTCCACGGCATCGAGCCGATCGACCTCGTCGTCGTCAACCTCTACCCGTTCGAGGAAGTCCGCCAGTCCGGCGCCGACTATGCCTCGATCGTCGAGAACGTCGATATCGGCGGCCCGGCGATGGTGCGTGCGTCTGCCAAGAACCACGCCTATGTCGCCATCGTCACCGACCCGGAAGACTACGCCCCGGTGATCAACGCGCTTGAAATGAACATCGGCAGCCTCTCCTTCGAGTTCCGCCAGAAGCTCGCCGCCAAGGCCTTTGCTCGCACCGCGGCTTACGACGCCGCAATCTCCGGCTGGTTTGTCGAGGCGCTCGCCATCGAGCACCCGACCTGGCGCGCCTTCGGCGGCAAACTCGAAAACGTCATGCGCTATGGCGAGAACCCGCACCAGCAGGCCGGCTTCTACGTCACCGGCGAAAAGCGCCCGGGCGTCGCCACAGCGCGGCAGCTTCAGGGCAAGCAGCTCTCCTACAACAACATCAACGACACCGACGCGGCCTTCGAGCTGGTCGGCGAGTTCGACCCAGCCGGTTCTGCGGCAGTGGCTATCATTAAGCACGCTAACCCCTGCGGCGTTGCCGAAGGCACGACACTGAAGGCCGCCTATGCCAAGGCGCTGGCCTGCGATCCGGTCTCTGCCTTCGGCGGCATCGTCGCCGTCAACCGCCTGCTCGACGCTGAAGCTGCCGAAGAGATCGTCAAAACCTTCACCGAAGTCATCATCGCACCGGAAGCCAGCGCGGAAGCGCAGGCGATCATCGCCGCCAAGAAGAACCTGCGCCTGCTCGTCACCGGCGGCCTGCCCGATCCGTGCACGGCTGGCGTGATGGTCAAATCGGTCGCCGGCGGGCTTCTGGTGCAGTCACGCGACAACGCCGTGGTCGACGGGCTTGAGCTCAAGGTCGTGACCAAGCGCGCGCCGACCGCGCAGGAGCTTGCCGACCTGAAATTCGCCTTCCGCGTCGCCAAGCACGTCAAATCGAATGCGATCGTCTATGTCAGGGACGGCGCAACCGTCGGCGTCGGCGCGGGCCAGATGAGCCGGGTCGATTCCGCGCGCATCGCCGCCCGCAAGGCGCTGGATGCGGCTGAAGCGGCAGGCCTCACCGAGCCGCTGACCAAGGGCTCGGTCGTCGCCTCGGATGCCTTCTTCCCCTTCGCCGACGGGCTTTTGTCGGCCATCGAAGCCGGCGCCACCGCGGTCATCCAGCCCGGCGGTTCGATGCGCGACGATGACGTCATTGCGTCTGCGGACGCGCATGGCATCGCCATGGTGTTTACCGGCGTGCGGCATTTCCGGCATTGAGCCGCCCTCACCTTCTCCCCTTGTGGGAGAAGGTGGATTGGCGCGCAGCGCCAAGACGGATGAGGGGTGTTGAACGGAGCGCCAGACTGGAACACCCCTCATCCGCCTTCGCTACGCTCAGGCACCTTCTCCCACAAGGGGAGAAGGGGTGGCTATCCCCCCACCTTGTCCGCGGGATAGGGTGTCGGCCACAGCACGGCCATGCCGACCACCAGAAACAGCAGGATCATCGCCATGCCCAGCCGCGGTGAGCCGCTGAGAGCCGTCACCGTCGCGACCAGAAACGGCGCGGCGAAACTCGTCGCGCGTCCGGCCAGCGCATAGATGCCGAAATAGCGCCCCGCTTCCTCGGCAGTGACGCTGCGCGCCAGATAGGAGCGCGAGGAGGCCTGAACCGGGCCGAAGGCCAGCCCGATCAGCAGGCCGAAAAGGATATAAGCTTTCTCAGCCGGCGTGCCGAACAGCCCGCCCGTATCGGCGCCCGGCAGCATCAGCGCGCCGAACAGCGTGAACCCCGGACCGGTCGAGACGATACCCACCGTCGCGATGGTCAGAAACACCAGCGAAATCATCACAACCGTCTTGGAGCCAAACGCCGTATCAAGCCGCGCCGCGATCCAGCAGCCGAAGATCGCGACGACATTGAGGATGATGCCGAAAACGCCGATCTCGGTGATCGACCAGCCGAACATAGCCGCAGCGAAGACGCCGCCCAGGCCGAGCACGGCGTTGACGCCGTCCTGGTAGATCATCCGCGCCACCAGAAAGCGCAACACGCCGCTGCGCTGGCGCACCTCGCCCAGCGTCGATTTCAGCTCGGCGAGGCCCTCGCGCACGGCAGGACCGATCGGCTTGCCCTTGGCACCATCGGGCGTGAAGAAGAACATCGGCAGGATGAAGATGAAATACCACAGCGCCGAGAGCGGCCCGGTCGCGCGCGCATCCTCGCCGAGCTTGGGATTGAGGCCGAACAGCGGATCGACGCCGATGATCGTCTTGCCCGTCTCCTGGGAACCGGCGAGCATCGTCACCACGAAGATCAGCGCAATCATGCCGCCGAGATAGCCGAGCCCCCATGCAATGTTGGAAATCTTCCCGATCTCAGCCTTGGAAACGAGGCGCGGCATCATCGAATCGTTGAACACGGTGGAGAATTCGGCGGCAATCGACGCCAGCGAGAAGAGCACGATCACCGGCACCAGCGGCGAGCCGGGTGCGGCGAACCAAAGTGCGCACAGGCTGGCGATCTTGATCGCGGCGAAGAAGGCGATCCATGGCTTGCGCGGACCGGTCTGATCGGCGATCGAGCCCAGCACCGGCGACAATATGGCAATCACGAAGCCGGCAGCGGCGATGCCGTAGCCCCAGGCGGCCTGCCCCATGGCCGGGTCGCTGGCCATGCGCGAGACGACATAGGGGCCGAAGATGAAGGTCGTCACCACCGTGAAGAACGGTTGCGCCGCCCAGTCGAAGAACATCCAACCCCAGATGCCGCGGCCGGAGGCGCGCTGAACTGTCACGTCGGCCATATTTCCTCCACCCGCCTGCGTCGCGTTTTAGGCTGGCGCCATGTCTGCATGTTTTTGGGAGCCGTGCAAAGGGAGACTGCCTGCGCCGGAAATTCCTTGTCTGGCAACGCGCGTTTGCCTCACGCCTCTGGCGCATACACCACACAGGGCACGGCAATCCCGCGTAGCCTGTGCTCGCCGAGCGGGATCAGGGCCTGCGCCGTTTCCGCTGCAAACGCCTCCGAGAGCAGCACCGGTCGGCCGAGCGGCCGGCACAAGCCTTCCAACCGGCTGACGAGATTTACCGCAGAGCCGATGGCGGTGAAATCCAGCCGGTCGGCAGTGCCGATATTGCCCCACAGCATCTCGCCGATATGGAGCGCCGTGCCGAAGGGCAGAGGCGCCAGGCCTTGTGCGGCGCGGGTGCGATCGAGGTGATCCATGCCGGCGCGCGCAGCAGTAACCGCGCGTAGCGCCGCATCGCAAGCGGTAGCAGCGTCGCGCTCGCCGATCGGGAAGATCGCCAGAATGCCGTCGCCGATAAACTTCAGCACCTCGCCGCCGAAGGCATGAACCGCACCGGCGATGCGGTCGAACCAGGCGTCGAGCGCGACGACCACCTCCTTCGGCGCGGTCGTTTCCGACAGCTCGGTGAAGCCGCGCAGATCGGCATAGAGCAGTGCTGCGCGGATCGTCTCGCCGGGCTCGCGCCGCAGCCGGCCAGCCAGCACCTGTGCGGCGCTGCGCCGGCCCAGATACGTCTCCAGCAGCACGGCCTGTGTTGCGCGCGCAGCGAGCACGGCAAGCGGCGCGACGGCAAAGCGGGCCACCTCGCGCAGCAGTTCTAGTTCAGGCTCGCTGAATGGCCGCGTCGCGGCCCAGCCAAGCACGGCACCATCGGGGGCACTGCCGGCGAAATCCTCCTGCACGGCGCCGGCACCGAGTTGCGCCAGCCAGTCGCGTCCGACATTGGCATGCTTGGCATCGGCAGGCCCGGCGAGGCTAAAACCCAGCGCCTCGATGACCCTTCCCGTATCGCCGCGCCACAACCATGTGCGCCGCGCGATGATCGGGTGCGGCGCTGCCTGGGTGAGCGCGCCACCGGCGAGCGGCAGGCCGTCAGCGACGAGCCGCGCGGCAAGCTCGGTGAGGAAGACATCGGCGCCGGGCAGGTCGATCGCCTCATCGACGAGAAACGACAGAGCGGAGTGAAGTTGCATGGCCGCCATCATGCAATGGTGTCAGGCGCATGTCATGAGGCGGCGGGCGCTTTCTTGCGCCGCATGCCGATTGGGCTACAGTATAGCCATTGCGCCCGAGCCGGAGGAGGCTGACGATGGCCGAGACGCTTCGCACCGAGATCCAGATCGCGGCCCCGCAGGCGACGGTCTTTGCCTTCCTTACCGATCCCGACAAGATCTCGCGCTGGATCGGCCCGGCGACCACCGAAGCCCGTCCCGGTGGCATCTATCTCGTCAGCGTCGGCGACAAGCACATCGCCCGCGGCCAGTTCACCGAGGTGATCCCGATCCACCGCCTCGCCTACAGCTTCGGCTGGGAAGCGCGTGAGGAGATGCCGCCTGGATCGAGCCTGGTCGAGATCGATCTCGTCGAGAAGGATGGCGGCACCCTGGTGCGCTTCACCCATAGCGGGCTGCCCAACGAGAACGAGCGCGACAGCCACGAGAAGGGCTGGAACCACTATCTGCGCAGGCTGTCGATAGCTGCGGCCGGCGGCGATCCGGGACCGGACACGTCACCCGAAACGTGAGGGGTGCCAAGCTTGAAAACGGGAGATGCATTGCGTCTCCCGTGGTTTACATCCCCGTCAAATCGCTCATCAGCCCGGATGCCACCGAAAGCCGCGACACGGTGATGTCGCCGCCTTCCGTCAGCCCTTGCAGGCGCTCGCGGATGATGGCGATGCGCGCGCCGCCGGCATCGAGCCAGGCCGTGACGGGATCGGCCGCCTTGCCGAAGCCGGTGAGTGCCGCCACCGCAATGCCGCGCCTTGCCGTGTCGATCGTGTCGGTTGCCCGCGACAGCGCCAGCCCGTCATAATAGTCGGATGGCGTGATCGCGCGCGCAGCGTCCTCGATGCGGGCGATGCGGAAGGCGTCGCTGACGCCGAAGAAGGCTTTTGCGGCGGCCACGATATCGGCCTTTGCCGTGCGGGCAACCAGCGCGATATCGGGAATGAGTTCGGCGACATCCGTCTGCGCCAGCCGCTCGGCCAGCCCCTCCGGCGCGCCGGCAGCAATGAAGCCGAGGCGTTTTTCTTCCAGCCTTGCCTTGTTGAAGGCCGGCAGCAGCGAGGCGAGTTTCGGCTCCAGCGCCTTGCGCGCCTCGGTCAGCTCGGCGATCTGCTTGTCCACCGCACCGTCGCCCACACCATGCCTGAGGTACCAGCCGCAGGCCACGAAGATAAGCCGGCCAACGGCCTGATAGAGGTCAAGCTGCACCTGGCCGTCGATCCGGTTATCCAGCGCGTCGATATCGCGATAAAGCGCCGGCAGGCCGAAGCCCGCCCGCACGATCGTGAAGGCCCGCACAACATCGGCAGCCGTGCTTCCCGTCGCTTCCTGCAGCCGGTTGACGAAGGTCGGCCCGCCGCGATTGATCAGGTCATTGGCCAGAACGCGGGCGATGATCTCGCGCCGCAGCCGGTGCGTACCGATCTCGGCGGCGTATTTCTTCGCCATCTTTTCCGGGAAATAGCCCATCAGGTCGCGCTCGAAATGCGGATCGTCGAGCAGGTCGCTGGAGACGATATCGGAAAACAGCACGATCTTGGCATAGGCCAGAAGCACGCCGAGCTCGGCCCGGGTCAGCGGCTCGCCACGCTTCTCGCGCTCCGTGAGGGCTGCCGGCGAAGGCAGCGTCTCGACGGTGCGGTCGAGCAGACCGCGCGCTTCCAGAGCGCTCATGAAGCGTCCCTGATAGGCAATGTCGGCCAGCCCGCGCTTTCGCTGCAGCGAAAGCGACAGCGTCTGCTGGTAGTTGTTGGAAAGCACCAGCGCGCTGACCTCGCTGGTCATCTCGGCAAGCAGCTTGTTGCGCGCCGGCCGTGTCAGCGAGCCCTTGCGCATGGCGGACGCCAGCGCGATCTTGATATTGACCTCGACGTCCGACGAATTGACGCCGCCGGAATTGTCGATCGCGTCGGAATTGCAAGCACCGCCGAGAAGGCCGAACTCGATGCGCGCGCGCTGCGTCGCACCCAGATTGGCACCCTCGCCGATCACCTTCACCCGCAATTGGGCGGCGGTCACGCGGATCGCGTCATTGGCGCGGTCGCCGACTTCCTGGTTGCTCTCGCCGGCCGCCTTCACATAGGTGCCGATGCCGCCGAACCAAAGCAGGTCTACCTCGGCCCTGAGGATCGCGTTCATGATCTCGTTGGGCGAGGCCGTCGTCTTGTCGAGGCCGATCGCCTTGGCCGCCGCTGCCGGCAACGTGATCGATTTCTGGCCGCGCGAAACGATGATGCCGCCAGGCGACAGCTTTGTCTTGTCATAGTCCTGCCAGCTCGAGCGCGGCAGGTCGAACACGCGCTTGCGCTCGGCAAAGGAGGCCGCCATGTCCGGATCGGGATCGATGAAGATATCGCGGTGGTCAAAAGCCGCGATCAGCCGCGTCTGCTCCGAAAGCAGCATGCCATTGCCGAAGACGTCGCCCGACATGTCGCCGACGCCGACGACGCTGAAGGGCGAGGTCTGGATATCGCGGTTCATCTCGCGGAAATGCCGCTTCACCGCCTCCCACGCGCCCTTGGCGGTGATGCCCATCTTCTTGTGGTCGTAGCCGGCGGAGCCGCCGGAGGCGAAGGCGTCGTCGAGCCAGAAGCCATGCGCCTCGCTGATCGAATTGGCCGTGTCGGAGAAGGTCGCGGTGCCTTTGTCGGCGGCGACGACGAAATAGGGATCGTCAGTATCGCGCCTTATCGTGCTTTTCGGCGGCACCACCTTGTCGCCATCGAGATTGTCGGTGATCGACAGCAGGCTGGAGACGAAATTGATATAGGCGCTCTTGCCCGCCTCGAACACGGCTTCGCGCGTGCCGCCGACAGGCGAGCGCTTGGGAAAGAAGCCGCCCTTGGCGCCGACAGGCACGATCACGGCGTTCTTGACCTGCTGCGCCTTCACCAGCCCCAGCACCTCGGTGCGGTAGTCCTGCGCCCGGTCAGACCAGCGCAACCCGCCGCGCGCCACAGGGCCGAAGCGCAGATGCACGCCCTCGACCTCCGGGCCGTAGACGAAGATCTCACGCCATGGCCGCGGCTCCGGCAGGCCGTCCACATTGCGCGAATCGAGCTTGATCGCCAGCGACTGGCCCTTTTCCTTGATGCCGGCAACGAAATGATTGGTGCGCAGCGAGGCTTCGATCAGGTTGGCGTAGCGCCTGATGATCGTGTCGTCATCGATGTTCGGCACCTGCTCCAGCGCGTCCTTGATCGCAGCCTTCAGGTGCTTGGCAGTAACGTCGCCATCCTTGGCCTTGGGGTCGAAGCGGGCGACGAAGAGGTCAAACAGCGCGCGCGCGATCTGCGGATAGCGATTGAGTGCTGCGGCAATGAAATCCTGGCTCTGCGGAATGCCGGCCTGCTGCAGATAGCGGCCATAGGCGCGCAGGATGCCGATCGAAGTCGACGGCAGCGCCGCCGTCTGGGCGAGCGCGTTGTAGCCGTCATTGTCGGCGTCGCCGCGCCACACCGACAGGAACACCTCCTCGAACAGCGCACCGCCGTCGGAAAGGTCTATCGGCTTGCCGAAGGAATTTTCCAGGTCCATGTCGTGGACGAAGACCATGCCGGCCGCATCGTCGCCGACCTCGAAAGTGCGCTCACTGATCACCCTAAAACCGGTGTTTTCCAGCACCGGCACGCGCCGCGACAGCGCCACCGGCGCGCCGTAGTGATAGATTTTCAGCGCTGCCTGCTCGGGGCTCTGGCCGGCGTGGCGGTAATAGTCGATGGCGATCGGGCTTTCAGCGCTGAGCGACGCGATCTGCTGCGCGTCGACGAGGGCCTCGGCCGGGGTGAAACTGTTGCGGTAGCTCTCGGGGAAACGGTTGGCTATCGCTGTCAGACCGGAATCCGCACCGGAAGTCGCGGCAGCCTCCGCCATCGCGTCTTCCCAGGTCCGCACGATGTCGCGTATCGCCGCCTCGATGGTCTTATGCTCGACCTTCGGCGTCTTGCCGCCGGAACGGCCGATGATGAAATGGACGCGCGCCAGCCCGCCTTCCGGGAAGGCCGGATAATAGGCCGAGAGCCGCCCGTCGAAGACAGTCTTCAGATAGGTACCGATCTTTTCGCGCGCCACCGAATCGTAGCGGTCGCGCGGCACGAAGACGAGCACGGAGACGAAGCGGTCGAACTGGTCGACGCGCACCAGCGCCCGCACGCGCGGCCGCTCGACAAGGCCGAGGATCGCCTCCGAATGCTTGCGCAGCGTTGGCAAGGCGATCTGGAACAGCTCGTCGCGCGGATAGCTTTCCAGCACGTTGATCAGCGCCTTGCCGGAATGGTCGGCGGGGTCGAAGCCGGACTTGGTGACGACCGTCTGCGCCTTGGAACGCAGATAGGGTATCTTCATCACCGAGCGCGTATAGGCAGACGACGTGAACAGGCCGACCATGCGCAGTTCGCCGGCAAGCCGGCCCTTGGCGTCGTAGGTTTTCACCCCGACATAGTCGAGATAGATGCGCCGGTGCACCACCGACTTGGCATTGGCCTTGGTGACGATCAGAGGGTCCGGCCCATGCAGGAAGGCGCGGATTTCCGGCGTCGTCGTGTTGTCACCATCGATCTCGCGGCGCAGCACCATCACGTCGGGATCGCGCAAGATGCCAAGCCCCGGCTTGCCGGCGCGGTCTAGCGTGCCGCTCTTCTCGCCGCCGGTGTAGCGAAACTCGCGCATGCCGAGGAAGGTGAAATTGTCGTCGCGCAGCCATTCGAGGAAGGCGATGGCCTCCGTCACCGCATCCTTGTCGAGCGGGATCGGCGCATAGCGGAATTCGGAGATAGCCTGATCGAGACGGGCCAGCATCGGCTTCCAGTCGACGACGGCGTCGCGCACCTGCGAAAGCACGCGCTTCAGCCGCTCTTCCAGCCCCTTGGCCTGATCCTCGCTCAGCGCGCGGATGTGAACGTGGATGACGCTCAGCCGGTCGGCGCCCTGGTCGCCCTTGCCCGCACCGCCCTCACCCAGTATCGCCTCGACGCCGCCCTTGCCGTGCTTCACGGCGATGACCGGATGGGTCACGAAGGCAGGTTCGCCGGCGGTGTCGGTGATTTCACCCAGCACCGAATCGAACAGGAACGGCATATTGTCGTTGACGACCGTGACGACGGTCAGCGGCCTGTCGCCAACCGACACGCCGGCATCGCGGTCGATGGCGACCACGCATTCGCCCTTCTTGTGCTTTGCCACCGCGCGGCCGGCCAGTTCGGCAGCCTTGGCGAGTGCCGTCGCTTCATAGGCGGCGACATCTTCGGCCGGGGCGCGGGCCAGAAGATAATCCGCCAGCTGAACGGATTTTTCGGCGGTCTTTGTCGAAGGGGCTTTCTTGGCTGGCAGCGCTTTTTTCGCTGCGGTTCTGGATTTGAGACCGGATGCCATTGGAAATCTCCCCCGTCATATTCTTTTGCGACTATCGTAGCAGATGAAGCGCGTTTGGCGACATGCCATCAACGCAAAATGCGAACTTCTTATGAAGGGCAGATGACGCGGGATCGGCGACAGAATTACGGCATTGAAGCCGATTTCTTCGCAGCGGCTCTCAACGCACGATAGGCGTGCCATCTGCGGTTGATTGCCGGCTCAAAGATTCAGGCAGATTATCTGCGTGTGGCGTAGCCACATGCCGGCTACGCCGAATTCTCTGGGAGGAGAACATGGCGAAATTTCTCTACGTCTATCATGGCTCCGGAAAGATGCCGGAAACCGAAGCCGAGAAGAAGGAAGTGATGGACGCCTGGACCGGCTGGTTCGACGGGCTGGGTGCAGCGGTCGTCGACGGCGGCAATCCGGTCGGCATGTCGAAAACGGTGCTGCCCGGCGGCAAGGTCGAGAACAATGGCGGCTCGAACCCGACCGGCGGCTATTCGATCATCGAGGCGAAAGACATCGACGATGCCGCCAGCAAGGCCAAGGACTGCCCGATCCTGTCGGCGCCCAACTGCAGCATCGAGATCGCGCCGATCATCGAGATGAGCATGTAGCTGCGGCAGTCACCGTGCCGCGATTGCAGCCGCCGCGCCCGCCATGGTCGTAGCGCTGACGCGGTTGGCGATCTTCATGGCGCGCTGGCTTTTCAGCAGCCGGCGTGCTTGCGCGGCTGCGATGACCCAGGCGATGTCGATGGCGACCAGCACGATCGCCATGGTCAGCGTCAGCTCGACCCAGCCGACGACGCTCACCGAGGCCAGATCGATGATGGTCGGCAACAGCGCCAGATAGAACATCATGATCTTGGGATTGCCGAGCGTCACGGCCATGCCGGCGAAGAACAGCTTTGCCGGAGAATCCTCACGCGGCATCTCGCCGTCGCGCACCGCCACAGGGGCCGTCCACATCTTCCATGCAAGGTAAGCAAGATAGGCCACGCCCGCCCATTTCACGATGACGAAGGCGAGATGAAAGCTCTGCGCCACGACGGCGAGCCCGAACACCGCCAGCGACAGCCAGATCGCCTCGCCGATCCACATTGCGGCCAGGAAGGGCAGCACGTCGCGAAAACCCTTCGAGATCACCCGCGCGACAAGTGCCGCAACGCTGGGACCGGGCGAGCCGGCGGCGACCAGCAATGCGCCTGCGAAGATGAGAAGGGATGTAGGTTCCATGGATGATCCTCCGGGCAAGGCGTCGGAGAATATGCCGATTGCGGATGGGTGCAAGCGGATGCTGCCCGCTGGAGACCGGCACGCTCCTATGGCATCATAACTTAACCATCGTTGGGAAACGAAATGCACGAACGGACGCTCATACACGAGATATGGCTTGATCCGACGTCGGACGGCCAGTTTCTTCCCGGCTTATGCCAAGCTGGCCCAGTCGGTGATGATTTCAGACGACGGCTGGAACCGGAGGCGAAATTTGCCGGAACAATCGAAGGCTTTTCGCACTTCGATGTCATGTCCAAATATTACAAATCGAACGGGTGGGGAGAATACAGGACTGAATTCAAGAAGGATTACGAACCATTTCCCGAGGAATGGGTTCGAATTCAGCAGAGATTTCTTGCGTCTCAGACGCAGGATGTTCCCGGAGAGTAAACCCACCGGGAACATAATGAAGGAAGCTTAAGCAGCCCCTGCCGTCTTTGACGACTTCTCGAAGCGCTTGCGCTCGTTCGGGTCGAGATAGAGCTTGCGCAGGCGGATGGTCTTCGGCGTCACTTCGACCAGCTCGTCGTCCTGGATCCAGGCCAGAGCACGCTCCAGCGTCATGCGGATCGGCGGCGTCAGCTTGACGGCCTCATCCTTGCCGGCGGCGCGGATGTTGGTCAGCTTCTTGCCCTTCAGCACGTTGACCTCAAGGTCGTTGTCGCGGCTGTGGATGCCGATGATCATGCCCTGATAGACCTTGACGCCGGCTTCGATGACCATCGGGCCGCGATCCTCAAGGTTCCACATGGCAAACGCCACCGACTCGCCCTGATCGTTGGAGATCAGCACGCCGTTGGTGCGGCCGGGCAACTCGCCCTTGTAAGGCTCGTAAGCGTGGAACAGCCGGTTCATCACCGCCGTGCCGCGCGTGTCGGTGAGCAGTTCCGACTGGTAGCCGATCAGGCCGCGCGTCGGCGCGTGGAAGACGATGCGCTGGCGGTTGCCGCCGGAGGGGCGCAGTTCGACCATTTCGGCCTTGCGCTCCGACATCTTCTGAACGACGACGCCGGCATGTTCTTCATCGACGTCGATGACGACTTCTTCGACCGGCTCCAGCAATTCGCCGTTTTCGCCCGTCTGCATGACGACGCGCGGACGCGACACGGCAAGCTCAAAACCTTCGCGGCGCATCGTCTCGATCAGAACGGCCAGCTGCAATTCGCCGCGGCCGGAGACGAAATAGGAGTCCTTGTCCGCCGATTCCTCGATCTTGAGCGCGACATTGCCTTCCGCTTCGCGCAGGAGCCGGTCGCGGATGACGCGGCTGGTCACCTTGTCGCCTTCGGTGCCGGCAAGCGGGCTGTCATTGACGATGAACGACATGGTGACGGTCGGCGGATCGATCGGCTGGGCATGCAGCGGCTCGGTCACGGCCGGATCGCAGAATGTGTCGGCGACGGTGCCCTTGGACAGGCCGGCAATGGCTACGATGTCCCCTGCCTGCGCCTCGTCGATCGGCTGGCGCTCAAGCCCGCGAAAAGCAAGGATCTTCGAGACGCGCCCGGTCTCCACGACCGTCCCGTCATTGTGCAGCACCTTGACCGGCTGGTTCGACTTCAATGTACCAGACTCGATGCGCCCGGTGATGATGCGGCCGAGAAACGGATTGGCTTCGAGCAGCGTGCCGATCATGCGGAACGGGCCCGGGTGAACGGTCGGCGCGGGCACATGCTTGAGGATCAGGTCGAACAGCGGCGCCAGGCCCTGGTCTTTCGGTCCCTCCGGGTTTTCCGACACCCAGCCGTCGCGGCCCGAACCGTAGAGGATCGGGAAATCGAGCTGCTCGTCGGTGGCGTCGAGTGCGGCGAAGAGATCGAACACCTCATTGACGACCTCGACATGGCGCGCGTCGGGGCGGTCGATCTTGTTGATGACGACGATCGGCCTAAGGCCGACCTTCAGCGCCTTGCCGACGACGAACTTGGTCTGCGGCATCGGGCCTTCGGCAGCATCGACCAGAACGATGGCCGAATCCACCATCGACAGGATGCGTTCCACCTCGCCGCCGAAATCGGCGTGGCCCGGTGTATCGACGATGTTGACGCGCGTGTCCTTCCAGTCGACCGAGGTCGCCTTGGCAAGGATGGTGATGCCGCGTTCCTTTTCGAGATCGTTCGAATCCATCGCGCGTTCGGCAACGCGCTGGTTTTCTCGGAACGAGCCAGCCTGTTTGAGAAGCTGGTCGACAAGGGTTGTCTTCCCATGGTCGACGTGCGCGATGATCGCGATGTTGCGAAGTTTCATGTTTTCACTCGGGAGGGTTGCGGGCACAGCCTGGCGACGCGCCGCGTTTCATTTGCGCGCGCTCTTACATGGTTTTTCGCAATTGCGAAAGGGGGACGGCGCAGGGCAGCCATGCAAGGCGCCGTTTCGTGGCGTTTTCCAGCCCGGATAACCGCGAATTGACCGGAAGAGACGGCAGGCGCTTATTGACTGTGAAGCGCGCAGCCTTAAACCCTGTCTACGAGGTGAGGAGCGAAACGACAGCATATGGCCGCACCGCAATTATCGCAGGCCCCAGCAAGAAGACTGTTCTCCGACAGGAATTTGCGGACGGCGCGGCTCGTCTCCGGCATGGTGCTGATGACATTCGTCACCATGCACCTGCTCAACCATGCGCTGCTGCTGGTGTCGCTGTCGGCCGCCGAGACGATGCGGCCGTGGTTTCTGATGATCTGGCGCAATCCGCTGGGCACCGTCGCACTTTATGGCGCGGTGTCGGTCCATCTCGCGCTGGCGCTGCTGTCCCTCTACCGCAAGCGCGGGCTCATCATGCCGATGCGCGAGATATTCCAGATCGTTCTCGGCTTCGCCATTCCGCTGCTGATTGCCGAGCATGTCATCGGAACGCGGGTTTTCCACACGCTGACCGGCGTCGAGGACAGTTACCGCTATGTCCTGCGATCGCTCTGGGTTGCCTCTCCCGTAGGCGGGGTGAGGCAGTCCGTCGCCACGATCGTGATATGGATACATGGCTGCCTCGGCCTCTATTTCTGGCTGCGTTACCGCCATTGGTACCCGCGGGTCGCCCCTTGGCTGCTGATTATTGCAGTACTTGTTCCCGTTCTGGCGCTGCTCGGTTTCGTCGAGGGCGGCAGGACCATCGCTTCGATCGGGGCAACGCCGCCGCCAATCAACGCGCCGGTCATCGCCGCCGACAAGCAGATCAAGGAAATGCTGATCCGAAGCGTTTATCTCGGCTTCGGCGGCCTGCTCGCCGGCGTGTTCGCGCTGCGGGCGCTACGGGCCTACCGGGAAAGACGCAATCTCATAGAAGTCCGCTATTCCGACGGTCATGTCGTTCGCGTTGCCCGGGGATACAGCGTTCTGGAAGCAAGCCGTGTCGGCGGCATCCCGCATTATGCGGTCTGCGGTGGCAAGGGACGCTGCTCGACCTGCCGGATCAAGGTTTCCGAGGGTCTGGAAAATCTGCCGTCGCCCAATTCAGTCGAGCAGGCAACTCTCAAGCGGCTGGGGGCCGATCCGGATGTGCGGCTGGCCTGCCAGCTGCGCCCGACCGGAAATGTCAGCGTGACGCCGCTGCTGGTGCCCGACCGCAATCGCCTGCTCCTGCCCGGACAGCCGGTGATACCCGGCCGCGAAAGGGAGGTCGCGGTGCTGTTCTGCGATATCCGCAATTTCACCGGCCTTGCCGACCATCGCCTGCCCTTCGACATCGTCTTCCTGCTCAACCGCTATTTCGCCATGGTCGGAAAAGCCGTCGAACAGGCCGGCGGCAGGATGGACAAGTTCATCGGCGACGGCGCCATGGCCCTGTTCGGCGTCGACACCACCAATGTCGAGGCGTGCCGGCAGGCGCTTGCCGCCGCAGCTGCCATCATCAGGGACCTCGAGCAGCTCAATGACGATCTGGCCGGCGAGATAAGCTCACCGCTCCGGGTCGCGATCGGCATCCACGCCGGCCCCGCGATCGTCGGCGCGATGGGCTACCGCGATGTCATGGGCGTGACGGCGGTCGGCGACACCGTCAATATCGCCAGCCGGCTGGAACTGGCGGCCAAGGAGTTCAACGCCACGGTCGTCGTCTCCGAAACGGTCGTCCAACTGTCCGGGCTCGACCTGTCGGGCTTCGATATCCACGACATCGATATTCGCGGCCGCGCGTTGCCGCTCAAGGTGCGCGTCGTGCCGCGGGGCGCGACGCTTCCCATCGTTGCGCAGAAGCCTGCAGCCGACGCCGCGTAGTCACGAGATAGACGGCCGGGCGGGATACGCCCGGCCATCAGGAAGTTGCGAAATCAGGCCGCTCGAACCGGATCGAGCGTCATCTTGTAGAGTTCGTTGTCGTCCCGATCCATCAGCCGCACGGTCAGTTGCTCGCTGGCGCCGTCGATATCGACCAGTCCGAAGAACTGCAGACCAGCCGATGGCGGCAGGTTCTGGCCCTGCTCGGCGCTCGGTGCTTTGATGAATTTCAGCTCGGGGCCGAAAGTCATGTCGAGGTCGTTCGGCCCGAAAGTGCCGGAATGGAGCGGGCCGGAAACGAACTCCCAGAACGGGCTGAAGTCCTGGAACTGCGCCTTGTCCGGGTTGTAGTAGTGGGCGGCCGTATAGTGCACATCCGCGGTCAGCCACACCGTGTTGTCGATGCCGGCATTCTTGATGAAGCGCAGGAGATCGGCGATTTCCAGTTCGCGGCCCTTGGCCGGGCCGTTGTCACCATTGGAAACGGCTTCGGCGCCCTTCTTGTCCTTGCCATTGTCCCAGACGACCACGCCCAGCGGCATATCGGCGGCGATCACCTTCCAGGTCGCCTTCGAATTGGCCAGTTCACGCTTCAGCCAGCGGATCTGCTCTTCGCCAAGGATGCGGGCCTCCGGCGTCAGCGTATCCAGCATCGACTCGGCCTCGCCGTTCGGACCTCGATAGGAGCGCATGTCGAGGAAGAACACGTCGACCAGCGGCCCATAGGCTATCTTGCGATAGACACGGCCGGGTTCTGCCGGCGTGAAGCGGATCGGCGTCATCTCGTGGAAGGCGCGGCCGGCGCGGGCCGACAGCAGCGCGATCGACTTTTCCGTATAGCGGTCGTCCGCCATCAGGTTCTTCGAGCTTGACCAATTGTTGGTGACCTCGTGGTCGTCCCACTGGAAGAAGGTCGGGCAGATGGCGTTCAGCGCCAGAACGTTTTTATCGAGAAGGTTGTATTTCCACTGGCCGCGATATTCGTCCAGCGTCTCGGCGACCTTGCGCTTCTCGTCGATCAGCACCGTGTTCTTCCACTTGGTGCCGTCCTTGAGATCGACCTCGTCGGTCATCGCGCCGTCGGCATAGATGGTGTCGCCGGAATGCAGGAAGAAATCGGGCGTGTGCTTTGCCATGGTGGCGTAGGTCTTCATACCGGTCTCGTCGATGCCCCAGCCCTGGCCGGCGGTATCGCCCGACCAGGCAAAGCGGATGTTGCGCCTGGAGGCCGGTGCGGTGCGGAAGCGCCCGACGATCGGCTCGGACACGGTATTGATGTCGGCAAGGTCAGCCGCCGTCATACGATAGAATATGTCCTGATCGGAAGCGAGATCGGTAAGCAGCCGCTTCACCGTCAGATCGCCATCCGGCAGGGTGTTGAGCGGCGCAAGCCTGGTGGCATTGGCGAAATTTTCGGTCGAGGACACCTCGAACATCACGCGCGCCGGGCGATCGGTGCGCGTCCACACCATGCCGGAAGTCGCGTCGACATCGCCCGACTGGACGCCATGCGTGAAGCTCGGCCGTGCATTGGCGCGGGAATAGAAGGGCATGGCGAGGCCCGAGGCGCTGACGATGCCGGCGGCACCTGCCGACGCGACGAAGGCGCGCCGGGAAAGGCGAGCGAACTTGTTCATGGCTGTCTCCTGGATGGCGTGAACATTCGGGAGACAGCCATCGCCCCTGCATGTTGCAGGGCGATTGCGGTTTGATGAATTTTCGATGACGGTTCAGCGATTGTCCGCCGTCGAAAGTGCTGCTCAGATCAGCCCACGCTTCTCCATCATCGCGTCGGGCGTCGGCATCTTGCCGCGGAAGGCCGTGTAGAGCTCTTCAGGATCGGCCGAACCGCCGGCGGCGTAGATGTATTTGCGCAGCCGCTCGGCCATGGCCGGGTCGAAGGCATTGCCGGTTTCCTCGAATGCGGCGAAGGCGTCGGCATCGAGCACTTCCGACCACATGTAGGAATAATAGCCGGCCGAATAGCCCTCACCGGAAAACACGTGCTGGAAATGCGGCGTGCGGTGACGCATGACGATCGCATCAGGCATATGCAGCTTTTTCAGCGTCTCGGCCTCGAAGGCGAGCGGATTTTCCGGCGCATCGGGCCGCGCGTGATAAGCCATGTCGACGAGCGCCGAAGATGTGAACTCGACGGTGTTGAAGCCGGCCCCGAAGGTCCGTGCCGCCAGCATCTTGTCGAGCAGCGCCTTCGGCATCGGCTTGCCGGTCTTGTAGTGCAGCGCGTGTTTTTCCAGAACCTCCGGCACGGTCAGCCAGTGCTCATAAAGCTGCGACGGCAGTTCGACGAAATCGCGCGAAACCGAGGTTCCCGCGACCGACGGCCATGTCACGTCCGTCAGCATGCCATGCAGGGCGTGGCCGAATTCGTGGAACAGCGTCTTTGCCTCGTCGAGCGACAGAAGGGCGGGTTCGCCTTCCGCCGGCTTGGCGAAGTTCATGATGTTGTAGATGATCGGTGTCGAGCCCTTGCCGAGCTTGTAGCCCGATTGCAGCGCGCTCATCCACGCGCCCGAGCGCTTCGACGGGCGGGCGAAGTAGTCGGCCAGGAACAGGCCACGGAAACTGCCATTGGCGTTGCGCACTTCGAAGACACGCGCATCCGGATGCCAGGCCGGGATGCCCTGCCGTTCAACGAAAGTGACGCCGAACAGGCGTGTGGCCACATCGAAACAGGCCTCGATGACACGCTCAAGCTGCAGATATGGCTTCAGCTCGGCTTCGTCGAAGGCATATTTCTCGGCGCGCAGCTTCTCCTGATAGTGGCGCCAATCCCAGGCTGCCAGCTTCTCGTTGCTGCCCTCGGCAGCGGCGAGGCGCTGCAGATCGATCTCGTCTGCGGCAGCCTTTTCGCGAGCCTTGTCCCAAACCGGCTCCAGCAGCGACATGACTGCGGCCGGCGTCTTTGCCATCGTGTCATCGAGCTTCAGCGCCGCAAAGCTTTCATAGCCGACGAGCTTCGCCTTTTCGGCGCGCAGCTCCAGCGTCCTCTTCACCACCGCGCCATTGTCGGTCGCGCCGCCGTTCTGGCCGCGCATGGTGAAGGCACGGAACGCCTTTTCGCGCAGGTCGCGGCGCTGCGAGAATGTCGTGAAGGGCTCGTAGATCGAGCGCGACAGCGTAACCGCATAGCGCCCTTTCTGGCCGCGCGATTCGGCCGCCTGTGCCATGGCGCTTTTCACGAATTCGGGCAGGCCGGCGAGATCGCCCTCGTCAAGGAACAGCACCCAGTCGCGCTCGTCGGCCAGCACGTTCTGGCCGAATTTCGCACCGAGCGAGGCTAGCTCTTCATTGATCGAAGCAAGCCGCTTCTTGCCATCGGCATAGAGCTTGGCGCCGGCGCGGACAAAGCCTTTCCAGCTGCGCTCCAGCACCCGCAGCGTCTCGGGGTCCAGGTTGAGAGATGCACGGCGCTCATAGAGATCGTCGATGCGCGCAAACAGCTTCTCGTTCATCGAGATCGCCGAGAAATGCCGCGCCATCTTCGGCGAGATATCGCGTTCCAGCGCCTGGATGTCGTCATTGGTGTGAGCGCCGGCCCGGCACCAGAAGATCGAGGAGACGCGGTCGAGCGCATCGCCGGCAAGTTCCAGCGCCTTCAACGTATTGTCGACCGTCGGCCGGTCCTCGCTGTTTGCGATCACATCGATTTCTGCCGCATGAACTTTCAGCGCCGCATCGAAAACGGGTCCGAAATCGCCATCGCCGATACGAGAGAAGTCCGGCAGGCCGAGCGGCCCGTTCCAAAGCGTGAGGGCACTGTTCTCAAGATCGATGGCGGCGGCTTCGGAAGACATGGCTGCCCTTTCATAAGTTCAAAGAGATCGCGTCGATGAATATGGCGAACCCGACCGATGTAGGGCGGACCATCTTTTCGCGCAACTCTTGACGTGCCCTCGGCCACTTAATAAGACAAACTTATAATAAGGTGAGCTTAGCATATTCATGCCCTACAGACCCGATCCCGACAGCTTCGGCTTCCTCGTCACCGACGTGGCGAGACTGATCCGCTCCGAAATGGACCGGCGCATCGGTCTGGCAGGTCTCGGCCTCACCGCCAGCGAGGCGCGCACGCTGACGCATGCGGCCCGTGCCGGCGCCGTTCGCCAGAACGTGCTGGCCGAGCGCATGGGCGTCGAGGCCATGACCTTGAGCGGTGCACTCGATCGCCTGGAGGCGCGCGGCCTGGTCGAAAGGCGCCCCGATCCGACCGATCGCCGCGCCAAGCTCGTCCACCTCACGGAAAAGACCGACGAGATACTTTCCCGGATTGCACCGATAAGTGCCGGTATTCGCGCCGACGTTTCGCTCGGCATCGACCCGGACGACTGGAAGCGCCTGATCGATATGCTGAAGACCACGCGTGCCAATCTTCAGGCTATCAAATCCGAAGTGTCCGGCGAAGAGAGCGACGCGGCATGAACATGCAGCCTCCCCTCGCGTCTGCTCCGGTGATGAGCGAGCGTCGCACCGCGCTGATCGGCGCGCTGATGGTCGCCATAGGCCCGGTTTCGATGGCTCTGTTCACTCCTGCCATGCCAGAGATCGTCAATGCTTTTGGTACCACGGAAGCGGCGGTCAAGATGACGATGTCGCTCTATTTCGGTGGCTTCGCATTCGCTCAACTGGTTTGCGGTCCGCTGTCTGACGCTTTCGGTCGCCGCCCGGTTACCATTGCCTTCATGGCAATCTATCTCGCCGGCAGCATTTTCGCGCTTCTGTCCCCGACCATCGAACTGCTGATCGCCGCGCGCTTCCTGCAAGGCATCGGAGCGGCAGTCGGCGTTGCGGTGTCGCGCGCCTTGGTGCGCGATCTTTTCACCCATGAGCGCTCGGCGCGCATCATGAATCTCATTGGCATCATCCTGGCCATCGGACCCGCCTTCGCACCGACGCTCGGCGGCTTCACGATGGAGTTCTTCGGCTGGCACGCGATCTTTCTGCTGATGGTCGCGATGGGCATCGTCATCGTGCTCGTCACAATATTCGCCATGCGCGAAACGGTGATGCGAGACACATCGCGGCTTCGCCCTGTCCAGATCGTTCGCTCTTACGGCTCGCTTTTCAAGAACCAGTATTTCATGCTGTCGAGCCTCACCATCGCGGGAACCTCAGGCGCGCTCTATGCTCAGGCGACGATGCTGCCCTTCATCATGATGGAACGTGTCGGCCTCACGCCGACGGAGTTCGGTGTCGGCATGTTGATCCAGTCACTGAGCTATCTCTTCGGATCGCTCGTGCTGCGTGCTTTTCTTGGCCGCTTCGGCGCGTTCCGCATGGTGCCGATCGGCCTTGTCTTCGTCGGCGTTGCCAGCCTGGCGACCGCGTTGATCCTGCGCCTTATGGAACCGTCCTTCATGGATGTCATGGGGCCGGTTGGCCTCTATGCCTTCGGTATCGCCTTCGTCACGCCGGCGATGAGCACTGCCGCCATGGCGCCCTTCCCGCAGAATGCGGGTGCCGCCTCCGCCATGATGGGCTTCCTGCAGATGGGTTTCGGCCTGCTCGGTGGCGCCTGTGCCGCATTGATCGGCGACCCGGCAATTGCCATGGCCACGATCGTTCCCGTGATGGGCCTTACAGCAATCCTGTCATGGACTTTCTGGCAGCGTCTGCCGGAGCCCGCGCTTCTCGCCAAGCACCGCCACTAAGTCTCAGTAGGCTTCGCAATTCTCGGCAAGACGCATCTGGACATTTTTCGCAATGCGCTCACCTGAAATCGCGAATGTCTCACGCATGAGCACGTGATTGGCCGGGAAATCGTAGCAGGCGAGAACCGTCGTCACGCCGCCCTTGGTGCCTTCGACCCTGTGGCGGACCACGAGGCCGTGGGCAGCCTCCCGCCATTCGTCCAGCGAAGCGAGGAATTCGGGCTTGGACTGTACCACACCAAGGTCGAGCAGTTGCATCTCGGTATCTTCGGCAAGCAGGCTGGAAAGCGCATCCTCGTCAACAGCGACAAGCGCCGCGTACCAACGCTCCACCACCGCCTCATCGGCGAATACGGGAAGGCCGGGAAAAAGCAGGACCGTGGCCAGAAACGTTGCCGTCAGATGCTTGCCTGTCATCCTGTCCTCCGCTCTATCGCCCTGATGAGAGGTGGAAGGATCTCACTCGGCTTCCGGCCGCTCGAAATCGCCGGTTTCGCTGTTCATCACCCAGAGTTCGCCGGTGGAAATGTCGAACCAGGCGCCATGCAGCGTGAGCCTTCCCTTGCCCTCGAGGATTTTCACGCATGGGAAGGTCCGGAGATTGGCAATCGAATAGCGGATCGATATCCGTTCCAGCGAAGTTTGCCGCTCGGCCGCCGTCATCATCGTATTGCTCGAAACGGACTCCGCGGCGGGCGCCAGCAGGCTCATCCACCGTCCGATGAAATCGCCCGGCGAAAGCGGCAGCGCATCGGAATCGAGTGCCGCCTTGATGCCGCCGCAACGGCCGTGGCCCATGACCACGATGTTCTTGACCTTCAGCGCCTGCACCGCGAATTCCAGCGCTGCAGAGGTAGAATGATATTCGCCGTCAGGCGCATAGGGTGGCACCAGATTGGCGACGTTGCGCAGCACGAACAGTTCGCCCGGACCGGCATCGAAGATGATTTCAGGCGCCGAGCGCGAGTCGCAACAGGCAATGACGAGCGTTTCGGGCGTCTGGCCGTCGCGGGCAAGATCGCGATAACGGCTGGTCTCCGTCTGGAAGCGACCGCTCATGAAATTGCGGTAACCGGCGAGCAGCTTTTCGGGAAGATGCGTCATGCCAGACGCATTAGCGATAACGCGGGATGCGATCAACGTGAATCATCGCGTCATACCCAAATGGCCACAAGGATGCCGTGGTCGTCGTGACCGGGCGGATCAGGAAAGGAGATGGCTTCGCCGCGCGCAAAGCGTTCGGCAACCAGCATCACTGCGGCCGCATCGAGAAAATCGTCCTCGGCAGCGCCGCGCGGCGGTACTCGATCGAGAAAGGCGCGTGGCAGGTCGTGGCGAACCAGAAGCGTCTTGCGCTCTTCCATGCCTGCGGGATTGACGCGACCCTTGATCTTCTTGGGCAACGCCATCGCCTGCCGCCCGTTCAATTGCCAGAACGCCACCTCGGGATGAGACTCGACAATTCTGCTTCGTAACGCGGGCCGCGCGATCAGCAACCCGTCCAGCTCTCGTATCTTGGAGAAAATACCGAAGGCCTGGATGGAAACGCCGCGCGGCGGATCGGATGTTTCCCGCGCCACAGCGCTTGCCCGGGCGTGCGCCCCGTACCAGGCTTCAAGCGTGGTGAAATCGGCGGTGTCGGCATAGAGGGCAGCCCGCGACGGGATGGAAAATACGCTCGACTGCCGTTGGCCGAGCAGCGGCCGCACCAGCGTCTCCGGCCCACGTCCACCTCTGGCGGAAAAGGCCGGCAGGCCGATCGGCATATCGACCGCAATTGCAGCGTCAGCAGGAAACGCCTCAAGCAAATCCGTGAATGCCTTGAAGACAGCAGCCTCGGGCTCACCACTGGCGCGAAGCGAAACGGCTACCCAGCCGGCCTTGCAGCCATCGGCGCCGACAACCGTCCGGGCTGCAGGCGAGTTGCTCAAGCCCGGCGGCCCCTGCCGGGATGCATCAGATGGCGAAGCTGCACCATCGCCATGGGGTGCGACAGGCTCTGTGCGTCTGTCTCAAGCTGCAGCTCGTCGCCGCCGCGCTTGGCCGTCCGCGCCAGGATTTCGAACACTGCAGCCGTGGTCGATTGCAGCGCCTTTTCCACCGGCTGGCCGCCAAGCAGCCGCGCCAGGAAAACGGCAGCGGTGAGATCGCCGAGACCGTTGGGCGGCCGCTCGATAATGCGATGCTCTGCCAGCAGCGCAGCATTGGGCGTCAGCAGCAGATTGCCGGTGCTGCCGGCCATCATCGCCGGTGCCGAGGTCACCAGCATCATCTCGGGACCGACCTGCTGGGCTGCAGCCGTCACTGATTTGATGTCTTCCAGCTTGGTGCCGGTCAGCCATTCCAGCTCGTAGCGGTTGGGCGTCGCGATATCAGCGATCGGCAGCAGCACGTCGCGCAAGGCGATCGCCAGCGCCTCAGGCACGTAAAGCCCGCCGAGATCGCCCATCACCGGGTCGCAAATATAGGTCGCTTGCGGGTTTTTGGCGCGCACCGCCTCGACCAGCGAGGCTACAGCCTTCGCCTGCTCTGCATTGCCGAGATAACCTGACAGCACGCCGGTGACTTCGCCCAGCCACGGCGCGCGTTCCAGGTCCCTCATCAGCGCGGAAAACTGTTCCGGCTCCGGCACGATCCTTGTCGCGCGGCCATGGCCGGGATGCCAGGGCAGTATCACGGTCGGCACCGCCCATACGGGATAGCCAAGCGTTTCCAGCGCGAAGACGGCGGCGCGGTTTCCCACCGAACCGCGCACGACATGGCTGGAAATGACGATGACGGCGCGCGGCGCGTCGGCAGTTTCGGAATTCATGAAATCAAGCGCCCCGCACCAGAAACATTACCAGCCAGGCCAGAAGCCCGACGCAGATCACCAACCCGAGCACACGGCCGATGCGCGTGCCGAGATGGTCGACCCAATCCTTTTCATCGACGTCTGCAGCCGAGACGTGATCGCGGGCGCGTTTGACCGTACGCGAAACCAGCGACGAACCGCTGCTGTCGGCCTCGCGCGCAATACGATCGAGAATGCGCCGTGATTCGGCGCTACTGTCCTTGTCCCGGTCTGCCACGTTCCAAATCCTTGTTCCCGCAGAGTCTACCGCGTTCGCATGTCCAATCACAGTCCGGAAGCCGCCTGACATCACGGTTGTTAAGCACCTGGGTTCACAACCCGTTTCCTTATGCGGTGATTGTGATACTTCTTGCGCGTCCGATCATGATCCAGGGGATATTCCATGTTCGCCCAGCGCCTTATGCCATTTCCAACCATCCGCATGCTTCCCGCATTCCTGTTGATGGCGATCGCATTGCCGTTTCTGGCCGGCTGCGGCTACAACACCATCCCCACGAATGAGGAAAAGGCCAAGGCGGCCTGGAGCGAGGTGCTGAACCAGTACCAGCGCCGTGCCGACCTGATCCCGAATCTCGTCGAGACTGTGAAGGGCTATGCCTCTCATGAAAAGGACGTGCTCGAAGGCGTCGTCGAGGCGCGCGCCAAGGCAACGCAAATGACGCTGCCGCCCGAAGCGCTGAACGATCCGGCAAAATTCAAGGCCTTCCAGGACAGCCAATCCGGCCTGACCAGCGCCCTGTCGCGGCTGCTTGCCGTGGTCGAAAACTATCCCGACCTGAAGGCCAACCAGAACTTCCTCGCTTTGCAGGCACAGCTTGAAGGCACCGAGAACCGCATCGCGGTTGCCCGCCGCGACTACATCGAGGCCGTGCGTGTCTACAACACGACGCTGAAGACCTTCCCGTCCCTCATCTGGGCCAAGCTGTGGTTCACCAACAACCAGCCCTTCCAGAACTTCACCGTGCCGGACGACAAGATCGAAGTGCCGGCGGTCAAGTTCAACTGAGGCCAAGAGCGGCCGAGGCAGCCAGGACTGTGTATTCGTTTGATCCGAGGCAGCGATGATTGACGCCGGCGCCAAATGGCAACGCGCTCTTCCGGCTCGCATGGGCCGGCAGGCGCATTTCCTTGTCGGCCTGCTCTTTGCGCTTCTGGCTTTCTGTGCCGTTACCCAGGCCGCCGAGCTGCCGGCCCTGACGGGCCGCGTTGTCGACAGCGCCGGCATGATGAGCCCGGCTGAGCGCGTCGCCCTTGAACAGAAGCTTGCCGCCTTCGAGCAGAAGTCGTCCGACCAGATCGTCGTTGCCACCATTCCCAGCCTCAACGGCGAGGAGATCGAGCCCTACGCCAACCGGCTGTTCCGCGCCTGGGGGCTGGGCCAGGCCGGCGAAAACAACGGCGTGCTGCTGCTCGTCGCCCAGGCCGACCGCAAGATGCGCATCGAAGTCGGCTATGGACTTGAAGGCACGCTGACCGACCTGCACTCGAAACTCATCATCGAAAACACCATGGTTCCGGCCTTCCGCGCCGGAGATTTTTCCGGCGGTATTTCTGGCGCTGTCGACGACATCACCATGGTTCTCGAAGGCAACGCTGCCGAACTCGAAGCCCGCGCCAAGCGCAACCAGAGCGATGATTCCGAGCCGGTCGACATCGCGCTGGTGATTTTCCTGCTGATCTGGGGAACGTTGTTCTTCGGCGGCTTTGCCATAAACATCCTGCCGCCGATGCTCGGCACCAAGATCGGACCCGGCCGCTACAGATGGCTCGGCATGGATTTCAACTATGGCACCGGTTCGGGCAGGTCGTCGCGCGGCGGCTGGACTTCGGGCGGAGGAGGCTGGTCATCCGGTGGCGGTGGCGGCGGCTGGTCGTCGGGCGGCGGCGGTTTTTCCGGTGGCGGCGGCTCGTCCGGCGGCGGCGGATCGTCGGGGAGCTGGTAGATGCGGACGCCGGTACAAACCATGAGCCCCGAAGACCACGCCCGCATCGCCGAAGCGATTCGCGCCGCCGAAAAGGATACGGCCGGCGAAATCTACTGCGTCGTCGCACGCTCCAGCGACAGCTATTTCTTTCCGGCCGGCTTCATGATCCTCGCCACCATCCTGGTCCTCAGCCTCGCCGTTGCGTTCGGGCTCGAATATTGGTGGGTCAGCGTTCGCGCGCCGGTTTTCGTCGCGGCCCAATTGCTTGCAGCCGCAAGCGCGCTGATCCTGCTGTGGCTGGTGCCGTCGGCGCGGATTCTGCTGGTGCCGCGCGGCCTCCGCTACCGTCGCGCCCATGACAATGCCTCAAAGCAATTCCTTGCCCGCAATGTCCATCTGACCACAGAACGGACCGGCGTTCTGATCTTCGTTTCGCTGGCCGAGCGCTATGCCGCGGTCGTCGCCGACGCCGGCATCAACCAGCATGTGCCGCAGGAAGCATGGGACGACGTCATCCGCGAACTCACGGAGCATGCCAGGCAGGACAGGCTGCCCGATGGTTTCGTGCGGGCAATCGCAACGGTGGGCGGCATGCTGGCCACCCATTTCCCGATCAGCACCGACGACGTCAACGAACTCGACGACCACCTGGTCGAGATCTGAAAATCTGTCAGGAGCTTGTGAAAAGCGGGCCATCGGCGATCATCGCTTGCTTGCCATGACCACAGATCAGCGGCTATGGTTAACGAACCATGAAGACGCTGAGCATAGACATTCGGAAGGCCGAACCGCACGACGCAGATGACATCGCCGATGTCCATCATGCCGCGTGGAACGGCGCCTATGCCGGCATCATCCCGCACCGGGCCCTGAACGCGATGATCAACCGCCGCGGCAGCGCGTGGTGGGGCAATGCGATTCGCCGCGCCGCGACCGTTCTGGTGGTCGAGATCGGCGGCAAGGTTGCCGGCTATGCGACGGTCGGACGCAACCGCGCCCGCGACCTGCCGCAGCAGGGCGAGATCTACGAACTCTATCTGCGCCCCGAATATCAGGGCGTCGGCCTGGGCAGCCGGCTGTTTGCCGCGGCCCGTGAAAAACTCGCAGACCATGGCCTGAAGGGCATGGTGGTCTGGGCGCTGGAAGACAACGCCAACGCGGTGGCTTTCTATGCCGGCGCCGGCGGCCGCGATGTCGCCGAGGGCGTTGAAGTTTTCGACCAGAAGGCATTGCGCAAGGTCGCCTTCGTCTGGGACTGACCGGGTCCGAAAGATTCTGTCACACAAAGAGATGTTTGGCGCAGTTGCGCGCAGCGCGCCGGCCCGCTATTCGGTGCGCCGAAACGGAGATTTTCCCACCATGCGCATCGAAGCGATTTCCACGGGCAACAACCCACCTGAAGACGTCAACGTCATCATCGAGGTTCCGGTCGGCGGCGAGCCGATCAAATACGAGATGGACAAGGAATCCGGCACGCTGTTCGTCGACCGCTTCCTGCACACGCCGATGCGCTATCCCGGCAATTACGGCTTCGTCCCGCACACTCTGTCGGGCGACGGCGATCCGATCGACGTTCTGGTCTGCAACACGCGCGCTCTGTTTCCGGGCTGCGTCATCAATGTGCGCCCTATCGGCGTGCTGGTGATGGAAGACAATGCCGGCGAAGACGAGAAGATCATCGCGGTGCCGATGCCGAAACTGACGCGGCGCTACGAAAACGTATTCGAATACAACCAGCTGCCCGAGATCACGCTGCAGCAGGTCCAGCACTTCTTCGAGCACTACAAGGATCTGGAGCCCGGCAAGTGGGTCAAGATCGGCGGCTGGCACGATTCCGCCCGCGCCAAGCAGATGATCTCCGAAGCCGTCGAGCGCGGCAAGGCGTCGAAGGCCTAAGCCTAGTCGACATCGCTTGAAACCAGCCCGCGCCGATTCTATCGGGGCGGGCTTTTTCGTGGTGCGCCTGATCGACGGTGGCGGACGCAGTTACTGTTCCGGTTCCTCCTGCCGGGTGAATTCGGGCAGCGGCACCTCGCCGCTGACCTGAACCCGCTCGTCAGCACCGCAGGCGAAGTCGCGTGCCTGCTCGTCGGCAATCCTTCGCGCCATGTCGTTCGCGGTCGGATTGCCGCTCGCAACCACCAGCCCGACGGCGCAGCTCTTGCCGTCGGTCAACTGCGCCACCCGCGACACCACAAGCACCTCGATTTTCTTTTCCGGGTCTTCCGGATCGCTGACGAGGCGTCGATGGATCGCGGCAAAGGGGATCGCCGTGTCACCCTTGGTCTCGACACGCCATTCGATTTTCGGGCCGACCGAATTGAAGGCGGCGAAACTTTCCCACACCGGCGCCATGTCGCCGGGCGGCGGGAAACCGTAGAAAGCGGATTGGCGTGCATCGTCGTCATAGAGGAGCACCGGGAAGCCGCGGTAACCGGGACAGACGAAATTGGCCCATTGGCCATCGCCTTCGGCAGCCACGGCCACCGTCGCGCAGTCCTTGCCGATGTCGAGATCGGTATAGGCACTCGAAATCTCGTCGGCAAAGGCCGATTGGCAGAAGCCAGCAAGCATCAGGCCGAGAAGCAATGGTTTCAAGGCGAAATCCTCCGGTTGCAGCACGCGCGATGCTAACCCGAACCGCCCTGTCCCGCCAGTTCCTCCAGCCTGCGCACAAGCAGTGCCGGATCGCCCATCACACGAACCATTTTCAGCCGCGAGGTGCCGCCGGCAACGACCGAGACGTCGCCCCGCGCTACGCCGAGGACCGGGCCGAGAAGCTTTTCAAGCGCTGCATTGGCGGCACCCTTTTCCGGCACGGCGCGCACGCGGGCATTGAGATACGACCGTTCATCCGCGCCCGCCGCAACGCCCTCGATGGCATCCCGGGAAGAGCGCGGCGTCAGCCGGACAAAGACATCCACGCCATGCTCATGCGCCCGGAAGAAGCCGGCCATGAAATCCTACGAGAGCAGGATCGGCGCGATGGTGGTCAGAATGAACTGCCGCAGGAAAAAGATGAGCAGAAGGACGATGATCGGCGAGATATCGATGCCGCCGAGGTCCGGCAGGATGCGGCGTATGGGCGCCAGCACCGGCTCGGTAGCCTTGAACAGAAAGCTTCCGATCGCCCCGACGAACTGGTTGCGGGAATTGACCACGTTGAACGCATAGAGCCATGAGAAGATGGCCGAACCGATGAGGATCCACCAGTAGATGTCCAGCGCCAGGACCAGGGTCTGAATGAGGGCGAGCATGCCGTTCTCCATTGAAGTTCCGACATGTAACGACTGCACGCCGGTGCGGCAAGGCCCGGCGCTCTACGTCGCAGCCCGGCTATCCGCCCGCCGATGTGCTTGCTTGACATGGCGGGCTGCGAAACCATAAATATCGCCAGCCGTTGGACGGGGCTGTAGCTCAGCTGGGAGAGCGCGTCGTTCGCAATGACGAGGTCAGGAGTTCGATCCTCCTCAGCTCCACCAACGGGCAAATACTAAGGAGATGTAAATTCGTCCCCACGCGTTGCCCCTACATCTTCCAATATCCTCTAAACTGCCGCCACCGGTGTTTGCGTGGCCTTCAGTCGGAGCACCTGATCCACGTGGGCATCAAGAGCTCGGAGCCGTCGCAGACGAACCGGTTGCTGGCCGGTCCACGGCTCGGTTAGATGCTCGATAGCGGGACCATAAGGCCCATTGTAGACCACCTCCACCTGCTCCTGCTCGTATCGCAGCCAGAGGGCAATCAGCCAGTCAGCCCGCTCGTCCGAATGCGTGAAGACGAAGCTGTCGCCTCGTCCTGTCGCTTTGATTTGGACGGTACGGCCATCCTTAGTTCGCGCATCCACCCCCTTTAAACCACGCCTCTCGACGATGGCCAGATCGAATAACTCTGCTGCAATCGCTTCTCCAAGGTCGCCGACCAAGTTCCCATCGAGCGTGAACCGCAGCCCAGTTTGTCCGTAGCGCCTTCTCAAATCGTTGCGGGCGTGGATCAAGGGTCGCACTTCGACCGGCAAGCTATAGATCGACATGTCTCCTCCAAAGAGATGATTTGACCACCGTCCTGCAAGAACTCTTGCGTACCATGCGCGAGTAAGGCGCTCCCCTTGACGAGGAGCGCCGACGATAAGCCTGCGACGTTCGCCTACTGGTTCGGCACGCCCTTTTCCCAGCCATCCCAATCTTCGATGATCGAATGGGCGACCTTGGCGCCGACACGATAGGCATTGGCCGTGGCAGGACCGAAGCCGCCGGACTTGGCTGACAATGATTGTGCGGCGGTCTGGTTGGGCGCTTCGCGGTCGAAATTGGAAGCGGTTCGTAGCAGGGCTATGCGATCGAAGTTCAAAAGCCCGGCATCGGCGGCACGGCGCAAGGCGGTGAGCGAGGCATTGTCCTCCATCTGCGTCGTGCAATAGTTTGCCTTGCCATCCGTCATCATGGTGGACCACGCGCCCATTCCTTCGGCTATCTTCGAACCGTGCCAATAGGTGTCGATCGACACAGTGTCGCAAATGCTGACAGCCGGAGCCGCGTTGCCGGGCGCTGATGGGTAGGACGCCCTGTAGGCTTTCGCATCGTCGTTGTCGGCCAACTCAACGTCCTTGCTCAGTGCGAAAGCTTTCTGCAGCAATGCCTCATCGAGCTGATAGACCTCGGTGCCGGCGGCCCATTTCGGCTTTTCGCCCGGCTTGCTCGCGCCCAGCGCGACGATGCCGCTCGGCCAATCCGCCGCGATCTGGCGCGGGTCGATGTCGTGGCGAAGCCCGCCGTCGATGGCGTAGCGTGCCCAGTGGGCCGAGCCCAGCGTGCCTTCTTCCGGGTCGACGCCAGCGATGCCGGCGATCAGGATATAGGTCTGCTTGAGATCGAAAAGGTTGCTATAGACCAGCGCCGACACCGAGCTGGCGGCGTTGGCGTAGCCCATGGCCGTGGTCATCACGCAAAGGCCTTTCTCGTCGCAGGCCACCTCGGGATACTCCTTGGACAACCCCGGGACCGCTATTTTCCGGTCGAGCTTCTCGCCTTCCAGCCAGGGCTTCGTTTCGCCGCCGAACATGGTGATGACCAGAACCTTTGGCGTCATCGTCTCCGCCTGGGCCTGCGGCGTCGCGCTTAAAAGCGCGGCAACGGCAGCGAGCGATGAGGCGGCGGGTAACATTTTCAGCATTATGCGAGATTCCTTGGTGCGATGGAGAAGCGCTGCGTTCAGCACGGCAACCATGGGAGAAATTATTTTTCCGGGCAAGAAAACACTGAGCCGCGCTCCGATTGTCTGTGGATTGCCGGGTCAATTAAAGAGCGATGCAGAAGGCCGGGAAAAGGCCCTGGCCGCTAGAATCACAATCGAAAATCGCGCTCGCTAAAATTCAGCCGTTCGGACTGGTCGCGGTTCGAGGGAGTTAGATCACTCCAAGCTCCCTCGACACGGGTCGGACTTTATGAAGGCAACCAGGCGCTCCAGTTGCGGTCGGCCCGCTCGAATTCTGCCCGCAAAGCCCTGCGCATCGCGGCAACATCCGCGGCGGTCGCCTGAGCGGGCTGTCCGGCGACGGCAGGTGCCGCGCCAGGGCGAACCGGAGCCCCTGCCATCTGCCTCGCGGCCACCGGCAGTGCCGCAGCGCGAGGCCGGGCAGCGGCGCGCGCACGCGTCAGTGTTGTTGCGTCGATGGTCGCATTGCCCGCCCATATCTGCGCTGCCGTGCCGACTGCATAGAGAGCACCACCTAAACCGAGATCGCTTTGATAGACGCGGCCGGCGCGCTCCCAATGCATGGTGCCGGAGCGGGTCAGGTGGGCGGCAAGGCTGCGGGCCATCGACACACCGGCATCGCTCCAGTTCTGGAGATGTGGCCGATCGCCGGCCGGGCCGCGATAGGCGCCGACCTCATTGCTGGTCCCGACCGTACGCAAAGCATCCCAGAATTTCAGCTCCTGTTCGGCCGACACGCGGTGCATCTGGCCGAGCCAGTGGCCTTCGTTTTCCACCACGGTGCCATCGCTGCGCAGCCAGCGCAGGCCGGCAAAACCGATGTCGGCGGCCATGCCGAAATTATGATTGCTTTCGCCCGGACCCGCATTTGTCACACCGCGGCCGCTGGTGAACAGTTCATACTGCTCCTGGAAGCTGCGACGACCGCCTTGCGGGCAGACGCCGATCGCGATGCCGTGGACGGCGTGCATGCGGTTGATCAGCCTGTTGACCTTCACGCGAAACGCCGGTGCGAAAGTGTAGGTCGCGGCATTCGTTATCTTGGCGTCCCGCTGCTGGGCACTCGCTTCCAGATAGACGGTCCTGCCCGACGGCAGCACCCTCAAGCCCTGGAATGCCTGAGGCACCGCGTCCGCCAGACGCCGCCACGCCGCATCATTGGGCTGGATCACGCCTCTGACTGCCGCTGCCGGCGTCTGCGGCTCGACATTCTGGTCGATCTTGAACTGCCGGATCGCAGCAATGGTGCCGGCCCCGCAGGCGCCATCATAGGAGGTCAGGTATGGCCCTCTCCCGGCCGGCTGCTGGACCTTCATCAGCATGACCTGAATGAGTGCTACATCAGAACCGGTATTCGTGCCGCCGTCGCCGACGGACCCAGCAATTGCCTGCATTTTGAACCTCCTCGATCGGTCGAATTATTCGTGACAGGTGAAATCCAGCGTGGCGTCGGCAGAAGCCGTTGGAGCTTCCTGGGCCACCAATTCCGCTTTGAGTGCGATGGGCGTGCAGCCGGTATCGGCCAGCCAGAAGCCCACATAGGTGTCCTTGTTGCCCGCCGCCGTGGGTGGAACATCGACGGCGCTGTCCAGCAAGGCACCGCCTGATGGCGACGTTTCCGTCTGCCCTTCGCTCGCGAGCTCGACGGCGAGAAGCCTTACCTTGGCGCCAGCCGGCAGGGGCGGCTCGGCGGTGATGTGAACCGTGACGAATGTCGACGTGGAAGCGTTCTCCCCCATCACGACATTGCCGAGTTCGGGACCGTCCGGCCCCAGGACATTCTCGGACAATTGCCCCGTCGTGCTGCCGAAGAGCCGGGCCTCGATCGTCAGGCGCGGGGCTGCATCGTCGGCCCATGCCGCGGTTCCGACGAGAAGAGATGCCGCAAGGCCGGCGAAACAGCCCAACGAAAATTTCAGCATGAAAATTGTCTCCGAATCCTCGCCACGAAACGATAGTTTCCCTGGGCCGGAAAGGCCGGCAGGCATGCCCGTCCCGACATCAGCCGATGTCGGCCTGGCTCAGCCAAGCTGCCAGCGATCTCGCGTGCTTCTGAAGATTGATCGACATGTTCTGCCTCCTCCGGAACAAGATAGGTCTTGTTCTGCCAATGGCTGTGTCACCAGGCGGGGGCAGTCCTGGAGTCCTACAAAGCGCATACCAAAAACCGTCCGGCCCGACAATCGCACAAATTGCAACACAACATATCCATAGCCGGCGGTTGTATCGGAAACAGACGTTAACCGCCCCGGATCACATCCCCATGACAGTCAGCAGGACGCGCAGCGGGCCCTGGGAAAGCGCAGAAAAACGCCATTTGCAGGCCGTCATGGCGTGAATTTCAGCACACCCTAGAATTACAACCAGAAATCAAGTTATGATGACCTCGGTGCTTCTGAGTCCTATTGCACTCATCGAGGCACCGGGAGGACTGAGGCATGGCCGTAGTGCTTGTACTCGTTCTTGTTGTCGTAGGTTCGGTGGTGTTTCACCTCGTGAGCCCATGGTGGTGGACGCCCATCGCTTCAAACTGGAACTATATCGACAACACCATCATCATCACCTTCTGGATCACCGGCGTGGTCTTTGCCGCCGTCGTCCTGTTCATGGCCTATTGCGTCTGGCGCTTCCGCCACAAGGAAGGGCAGAAGGCGCATTACGAGCCCGAGAACAAGCGGCTCGAATGGTGGCTCACCGTCATCACCGGCTTCGGCGTCGCCGCAATGCTGGTGCCCGGCCTGTTCGTCTGGCACCGCTTCGTCACCGTTCCGGCAGACGCGACCGAGGTGGAAGTGCTCGGCCAGCAATGGCAATGGAGTTTCCGGCTGCCCGGCAAGGACGGCAAGCTCGGCCTCGCCGAGACGAGCCTTGTTACGTCCGATAATCCACTTGGGCTGAAGACCGACGATCCCAACGGCCAGGACGACGTGATCGTGCAGGCCGCCGACCTGCATCTGCCGATCGGCAAGCCGGTGAAGATGCTTTTGCGCTCGATCGACGTGCTGCACGATTTCTACGTGCCGGAGTTCCGCGCCAAGATGGACATGATCCCCGGCTCGGTCACCTATTTCTGGTTCACGCCGACCCGCACCGGAAGCTTCGAAGTGCTCTGCGCCGAGCTTTGCGGCCAGGGGCATCCCTTCATGCGCGGCGTCGTCATGGTCGACACCGAGGAAGATTATACGGCATGGCTCGGCCAGCAGCAGACGTTCGCGCAGCTGACGCCGCCGCAACAGACGAGTTCAGTGGAACCCGCCAGCCACTGATCGGGGAGGCTTCTAGGCGGATTGGGTGACGACGGCATTCGAACAACCGGATGCCGCCGAACAGGAACAAGGAGGTGTTCCTATGGTCGATGTCACGCCTGGCTCGGTCGGTCCAATACCGCCGGCCGAAGTCGCGGAGATGGAACTCTATCATCCGCACAGCTGGTGGACGAAATACGTCTTCTCGCAGGACGCCAAGGTCATTGCCATTCAGTATTCGTGCACGGCGCTGGCGATCGGCCTCGTCGCGCTCGTGCTGTCCTGGCTGATGCGGCTCCAGCTCGGCTTTCCCGGCACCTTCGACTTCATCACCCCCGAAGCCTACTACCAGTTCATCACCATGCACGGCATGATCATGGTGATCTATTTGCTCACCGCACTTTTTCTCGGCGGTTTCGGCAACTACCTGATCCCGCTGATGGTCGGCGCGCGCGACATGGTCTTCCCCTATGTCAACATGCTGAGCTACTGGATCTACCTGCTCGCCGTCCTGCTGCTGGTCGCGGGCTTCTTCGCCCCCGGCGGCCCGACCGGCGCCGGCTGGACGCTCTATCCGCCACAGGCCGTCATGGCCGGCACGCCCGGCGGCGAGGACTGGGGCATTATCGTGATGCTTTCCTCGCTCATCCTGTTCATCATCGGCTTCACCATGGGCGGCCTCAACTATGTCGTGACCGTCCTGCAGGGCCGCACGCGCGGCATGACGCTGATGCGCATGCCGCTGACCGTCTGGGGCATCTTCACCGCCACCGTGATGGCGCTGCTGGCCTTCCCGGCGCTATTCGTCGCTTGCGTCATGATGCTGCTCGACCGTGTTCTCGGCACCAGCTTCTTCATGCCGGCAATCGTCGAGATGGGCGAGCAGCTGCAGCACTCAGGCGGCAGCCCGATCCTGTTCCAGCATTTGTTCTGGTTCTTCGGCCACCCCGAAGTCTACATCGTCGCGCTACCGGCCTTCGGCATCGTCTCCGACCTGATCAGCACCCATGCCCGCAAGAACATTTTTGGCTACCGCATGATGGTCTGGGCCATCGTCGGCATCGGCGCGCTGAGCTTCGTGGTCTGGGCGCACCATATGTATGTCTCGGGCATGCACCCCTATTTCGGCTTCTTCTTCGCCACCACCACGCTGATCATCGCCATCCCCACGGCCATCAAGGTCTACAACTGGGTGCTGACGCTGTGGCGCGGCGATATCCACCTGACCATCCCGATGCTGTTTGCGCTGGGCTTCATCGTCACCTTCGTCAATGGCGGGCTGACCGGCCTGTTCCTGGGCAATGTCGTGGTCGACGTGCCTCTGTCGGACACCATGTTCGTGGTTGCCCATTTCCACATGGTCATGGGCGTGGCGCCAATCATGGTGATCTTCGGCGCGATCTATCACTGGTACCCGAAGGTCACCGGCCGCATGCTCAACCACGCCATGGGCATGTTCCATTTCTGGGTCACCTTCGTCGGCGCATACCTGATCTTCTTCCCCATGCACTATCTCGGCCTGATGGGCGTCCCGCGCCGCTACAACGAGCTGAGCGACATGGGGCTGATTGGCGAATCGGCGCACCAGCTGAATGCCTTCATCAGCATCATGGCCTTCATCGTCGGCTTCGCGCAGCTGGTGTTCCTGTTCAACCTGATCTGGAGTGTCCGCAACGGCAAGGAGGCCGGCGGCAACCCATGGCGGGCCACCACGCTCGAATGGCAGACGGCTCATACCCCGCCGACCCATGGCAATTTCGGCAAGGAACTGCCGGTGGTCTATCGCTGGGCCTATGATTACAGTGTGCCAGGGGCACCGCAGGACTTCATTCCGCAGAACGAGCCGGGTTCATTCGGCCCCTCAAGGGAGCCGGCATGAGCGTCATCCTGGTCTTCCTGGCCGTTATCGTCGGCATCTCCGGCTGGTGGCTGTCGCATCAGCGGCTGATGTCCAAGCCATGGCTTGAAGAGGGTTCGGTCAGCGCATTTCCCGGCACGGAATCCGGCTCGATGCCGGCGGCAAAGCTCGGCCTCGGCGTTTTCCTCGCTGTCGTCGGCGCATTGTTTTCGCTGTTCACCAGCGCCTATTTCATGCGCATGGGACTGTCCGACTGGCGGCCCATGCCGGTGCCGAAGCTGCTGTGGCTGAACACCGGCATGCTGGTGCTGAGCAGCGTGGCGCTGCAATGCGCGTTGATAGCCGCCCGCCGCAAGGACATAAGGATGGTTCGGCTAGGCCTCATCACGGGCGGCCTGACGGCATTTGCCTTCCTGATTGGCCAGTTTCAGGCGTGGCGCGATCTCGTCGCCGACGGCTACTATTTGTCGAGCAACCCGGCCAACAGTTTTTTCTACCTGATCACCGGCATGCATGGTTTGCATATCCTGGGTGGCCTGTTCGGATTGGGTCGCACGACCGCCAAGGCATGGAGCGACGCGCCGAACGACCGGCAGCGCCTGAGCCTGAGCGTCGAGCTGTGCGCCATGTACTGGCACTTCCTGCTGTTCGTCTGGCTCGCTATCTTCGTGCTTCTCGCGGGATGGGCCGCCAACTTCATCGACATTTGCCGCCAATTGCTGAGCTAGGGCCATGGCAGAAACAACAGTGACGCACATCGACACGACAAGGCAGCGGCCGGAAGGCTGGCAGGGCATCGCGGCCGACTGGGCTTCCGATCAGCGGGCGTTCAAGAACGTCTCCTGGGGGAAGGCCATGATGTGGATCTTCCTGCTCTCCGACACCTTCATCTTCGGCTGCTTCCTGCTCTCCTACATGACCGCGCGCATGTCCACGCGGGTGCCGTGGCCGAACCCGAGCGAAGTGTTCGCGCTGAACATCGGCGGCACCGAGGTTCCGCTGATCCTGATCGCGATCATGACTTTCGTGCTGATCTCATCCAGCGGCACCATGGCGATGGCGGTGAATTTCGGCTACCGCCACGACCGCCGCAAGACGGCGATCCTCATGCTCCTGACCGCAGCCCTTGGCGCTACCTTCGTCGGCATGCAGGCATTCGAATGGACCAAGCTGATCACCGAAGGCGTCCGTCCCTGGGGCAACCCGTGGGGGGCTGCGCAATTCGGCTCGACCTTCTTCATGATCACCGGCTTCCACGGCACCCACGTCACCATCGGCGTGATCTTCCTGATCATAACGGCGCGAAAGGTCTGGCGCGGCGACTACGACACCGCCCGAAAGGGCTTTTTCACCAGCCGCAAGGGCAACTACGAGAGCGTCGAGATCATGGGGCTCTACTGGCACTTCGTCGATCTGGTCTGGGTGTTCATCTTCGCATTTTTCTATCTCTGGTGAGGACGAGACATGGCTGAAGCAACCGCACACGGCCAAGGACAGCACGGGCTGCACGCCGTACACACGCATGACGCAACGGCAGTGCCGGCCGACGCGCATCAGGAACACCCGATCAAGCTCTATCTAGTGGTCTGGGCCTGGCTGTTCATCCTCAGCGCCTGCTCCTACATGGTCGATTATTTCGGCGTCCACGGCTATCTCAGATGGACGCTGATCCTGATCTTCATGATGCTGAAGGCCGGCCTCATCGTCGCCGTCTTCATGCACATGGCCTGGGAGCGCCTGGCTCTCGCCTACGCGATCATATTGCCGCCGGTGCTGGTGCTGGTGTTCACGCTGATGATGGTGTTCGAAGCCGACTACACGCTTTTCACCCGCTTGGTCTATTTCGGAAACAGCCCGTAGATCGTCGAGACGGCGGCCCCGCCATAGGCGAGGCCGCAAGCGCTTATCAGATCACCCGGCGAAGAAAGCAAAACGGATCACGAACAGTGCCGCGACGATCCAGGTTGCCGGGTGCACCTCGCCCGGGCGGCCGGACAGCGTCTTCAGCACGGCGTAGCTGATGAAGCCGAAGGCCAGACCGTTGGCGATCGAATAGGTAAAGGGCATCATCAGCGCGGTAAGGGCCGCCGGTGCTGCTTCCGTCACGTCTTCCCACTTGATCTCGACCAGCTCGCGCATCATCAGACAGGCGACGTAGAGAAGTGCGGGCGCCGTCGCATAGGCAGGCACCGAGCCGGCCAGCGGCGAGAAGAACAGCGCTGCCAGGAACAGCAGTGCAATAACCAGCGCCGTCAAGCCGGTGCGCCCGCCTGCCTGCACGCCGGAGGCGCTTTCGACATAGGCCGTGGTGCTCGACGTACCGAGCAGCGAGCCGGCGACGATGGCCGTGCTGTCGGCCAGAAGCGCCCGGCCAAGCCGGTTCGGCTTTCCCGGCTCGATCAGGCCGGCGCGCTTGGCAACGCCGATCAGCGTGCCAGTAGCGTCGAAGACTTCGACCAGCACGAAGACCAGGATGACATGTACCAGGCCGGTATGCAGCGCGCCCATGATGTCTAGTTGCAGGAAGGTCGGCAGCAGGCTGGGCGGCGCGGAAACCACGCCGTTGAACTGGCTGACGCCAAGCAGCATCGACAGCACGGTGACGACCAGAATGCCGATCAGGATCGCGCCGCGCACTTTCAGGGCGTCCAGCGCCGCGATGATGAAGAAGCCGAGAATGGCAAGCAGCGGCCCGGTCTTGGTGATGTCGCCAAGCGTCACGAAAGTCGCGTCGCTGGCCGCCACGATGCCGGAGTTCTTCAGCGCGATGATCGCCAGGAACAGGCCGATACCGGCAGCGATGGCGCTACGCATCGATTGCGGAATGCCGGCAATCAGCCAGCTTCGTATCCCGCTAACGGTCAGGAGCAGGAAGATGACGCCGGAGATGAACACCGCGCCCAGCGCCTGCTGCCAGGAAAAGCCCATGGCGCCGACGACGGTGAAGGCGAAGAAGGCGTTGAGCCCCATGCCCGGCGCCATGCCGATCGGCCATTTGGCGACAAACGCCATGACCAGCGTGCCAAGTGCTGCCGCAAGACAGGTCGCCACGAAAACGGCGTTGCGATCCATGCCCGTCGACGACAGGATCTCGGGATTGACGAAGATGATGTAGGACATCGTCAGGAACGTCGTGATGCCTGCGATCACTTCGGTCCGGACCGAAGTCCCGTTTTCCTTCAGGTTGAACAGTCTTTCCAGCACGCTTCCCTCCCAGGAATTTTGATCGGGCCAGCGAGAGTTTCAAAGGCGCAACAGGCGCCTTCTCGCTCCTCGACTTTCGCTGGTCCCTGTCGATCAGGCGCAAGGCACATGCCGTGCCTGCGCAAAACGACGGCACCTTCTGCCTGTTGGTTTGCCGGCACAAGGCCCGAATATCCCCGTCTGAAGCGAAGCTGTTTATGAAATTTGTTGAATGAAGACCTGGAAACCCGAGGGACAATTCGCGTGAAAGCGCAGGCAAAGGGAACTCATTGCGGGCTTGAGTCTTATTGACATGAATAAAGCCGGAAGCCCGCCATGTACAAGTTTTTCAACGTGCTGCTTACCTTTGCCGTACCGAACTGGATGCGAGATTGGCCTGCCGAGCCCGCCGATTTCTCGCCACTGAAAAGAGGCGCCAAGCGATGAGAATTCTTTTCCTGCTGCTCGCCGGCTACGCCGTTCATCGCATCATCGAGGAAAATCGGCCAACCGCACCCTTCCAGCGGCTTCGGCCACCAGGCCCTCCGCTGATGCCGGATTCAAGCTGGGGTTCCTAGTTTGAAACCGCTTCAGTTCGCTCTGTGTCTGGCGATCTGCGCGCTCGTCGGAACGGTCATCGGCATGATGATCGGCAAGCCGGAATCCGGTTTTGCCACTGGGTTGGCCGCAGGGGCGGCGATCGCCAGCGTCTTCATCATGCTCGATGACAAGACGACCTGACCTGCCAACAGGAATGCGCTTTTAGCTCAAGATAAAAAATACTGGGCCAGCCGTGAATATCGCGCATGCCGCTGGAAACTGGTCTATGGTGCGCTCCGCATAAAACGGCGCAAACACCATCTACGCGTGCGCCACTGGCCGAAATTCCTGATGACCTCGCAAGCAGATCCCGTCCCCTACCAACGTTACGCCGCCTTTCGCCACAGCGCCTTCCTGCGCTTCTGGGCGGCCCGTTTCCTCGCCACATTCGCCACCCAGATCATCTCCGTGGCGGTCGGCTGGCAGATCTATGACCTGACCCGCGATCCCTTCGATCTCGGCCTTGTCGGCGTCATCCAGTTTGCGCCATCCCTGCTTCTGGTGCTCGTCACCGGCGTCGTCGCCGACCGGTTCGGCCGCCGCCTGATCATGGGGCTTTCGGCCTTTCTGGAAGCGATATGCGCACTGGCCCTGCTGCTGCTCAGCTGGCACGGCCTTGTCAGCCCGGCGCCTGTATTCATGGTGCTTGCCGTGTTTGGCGTGGCCCGCGCCTTCTTCGGCCCCGCCTCCGCCTCGCTGGTCGCCAATCTCGTGCCGCAGGAGGATTTCGCCAACGCTGTAGCCTGGAACTCCTCGGCATGGCAGACGGCCACAATCGTCGGTCCGGTCGCCGGCGGCCTGCTCTACGGCCTGTCGGCCGAGGCCGCCTATGGCATAGCTGCCGTCTTCATGCTGGCCAGCGGCTTCCTGGTGCTCAGCATCCCCAAGCCGGCGCAAAGAACCGAAACAGACAGGCCGTCGCTCGAAACGCTCTTCGCCGGCTTCCGCTACATCTGGAGCGAAAAGGTCGTGCTCGGCGCGATCTCGCTCGATCTGTTCGCCGTGCTGCTTTCGGGCGCTGCGGCACTGCTGCCGGTCTATGCCCGCGACATTCTCGATCTCGGCCCCTGGGGCCTCGGCCTGCTGCGCGCAGCACCCGGCATCGGCGCGCTCAGCGTCGCCGTATGGCTCGCCGGCCATCCCATCCGCGACCACGCCGGCCTCCTGATGTTCATCTTTGTTGCGCTCTTCGGCGTCTTCACCGTCGTGTTCGGCCTGTCGACCATCACATGGCTGTCTATCGTGGCCTTGGCCATACTCGGCGCCACCGACATGATCAGCGTCTATGTCCGCGAAACGCTGATCCAGCTATGGACGCCCGACCATGTCCGCGGACGCGTCAACGCCGTCAACATGGTCTTCGTCGGCGCCTCCAACGAACTCGGCGAGTTCCGCGCCGGCACGATGGCCGCGCTCATCGGCACGGTGCCGGCAGTGGTGTTCGGCGGCGTCGGCGCAGTCGCGGTTGCCGGCATATGGGCGTTTCTGTTTCCAGAACTGCGCAAGATCCGCCATCTCGGTGGGAGGCATTGACGCGATCGATTAGCCCTGCACAGGCTTGCCGAAGATCGTCTGCAAAAATTCCATCAGCCATCGCTTGAGGTGCATGTCCCAGATCATCCGGCCACCGAGATGGTCGCGGCCGGGCTGGGCGCCGGGAAGCTCGAAACGATGCGCGCCGCGCACCACCCAGCGATGCATCATCACCCGGGTCAGTTCGGCATGAAACTGGATGCCCCAGGCGTTCTCGCCATAGCGGAAGGCCTGGTTTGGATAGGTCTCAGAGGTGGCAAGCAGAGTGGCGCCTGACGGCAGCGAAAAGCCCTCGCGATGGAACTGATAGACCATTTCCGGCCAGTGCATCAGGCTCTTGCCGGCTTCCGTTGCCTTCAGCGGATACCAGCCGATCTCGACCAGCCCCTCGCCGTGACCCTCGACCTTGCCGCCGAGGTGATTGACCAGCATCTGCGCGCCAAGGCAGATGCCGAGGAAGGGACGATTTTCCTTTAGCGGAACGGACAGCCAGTCGGTCTCGCGCCTGACGAAATCGTCCTCATCATTGGCGCTCATCGGCCCGCCGAAAACCACAGTGCCTGCGTGACCATCCAGCGTCTCAGGCAAGGCATCACCCAGCGGCGGCCGCCTTATGTCGAGGTCGAAACCGTTTTCCAGAAGAACATGACCGACACGTCCAGCGCTGGAACTTTCCTGATGCAGGACGACGAGTATCTGAGGCCGTTGGCGTGGCGGCATGAATCCGATCAAAACCCTCTATTCATCCGAAGAACCGCCTTTCGCATCCGGCATGCTGCGTGCAACCGCCTGCCGCATGGCGATGCGGTCGCGCCGATCGACTCCGATCAGTTCGGCGACACGCCAGAGCGTGTTGTCTTCCAGTTCATGAAGCTCACCGTCGGCATAGACGATCTCCCACATCAGCCGGATGAAATCGATCCGTGCCGGCTCATCGAGATGCCGCTTCAACACGCTGGTGAAGGCATAGAGGTCGACCGCTTCGTTGTCGGCCTTTTCGCCGGCCGCCACGAGCGCGGCAAGCTCACTGCCAGTCACGCCATAGGCTTCGGAAAGAAGTTGCTTGAGCCGCTCCCATTCCACGTCCTGGCGAACGCCGTCGGCATCCATGGCGTGATAGAGAAGGGCTGCCGCAGCCACGCGCGGATCGTCCTCGCGTGCAGCAGCGGCACCGGGCATACCGCCCGGCAGATCCTTCAGAAACGACAATACGCGCTCGAACATGCTGCTGTCCTTGGCCATGGGAGAAAGCTATCCTTCCTCCGCCGCGAATGTCCACTCACGGCAGGGACAACTTTCCGTAAAACTTGTTGGCACAGCCGGTTTTGACTGCGCTGATCAAGTGTATCGCGATTCAAGCCGTCACGGCGTGAACCGCGTCACACTCAGAACAAACGGAAACGACGCTGGGTTTGTTCCGCGGTCTCGTCCGGCTCGACACCGGGATCGTCCGGCAGGCGCGGCAGTTGCTCTTCGTCAAGCTCCTGCACGCCGTCGACATCAGGCGCAACTATGGCTGCGGAAGACTTGCCCAAATCGGCGCTCTTCTCGTCATGCACCCCAGCCAGTTTGGCCTTTCTCTCAGCCTTCGGCTTCGCCTCCACCGGAATACTGCCGTCAGGGGCATCCGCAGCGCTAGCCACCGGTTCCGGCACCAGATCGACGACATCTTCCACGTCGGAAACCGGCATTTCGGGTGCCGCGATCGACGGCCTCGCACCGACCGGCTCGTCCTGCTCGATCATCTGGCCGAGCCGTTCCATCGGCACGCGCCATTCGAAGGCGTCAAGCCTGCCAGTGACCGGCGAGGCCGGCGCCCAATGCTCCGAGACAAAACCGTCTGCTACCCAGGCAGGATCGCGCGGCGCGCGCACGGCCTTCGACAGAAGCTGACGCACCTTGCCCTGGTCGCCTGTCTCGGCTTCCTCGATATCGGCAAGCACTAGATAGGCGCCCTCGCGCGGCTGCATGCGGATCGCGGCCTCGGCTTCCTCACGCGCCAGCCGGTATTCACCGGCATCAAGTGCAGCACGCGCCACGGCGAGTGATGATTCGGGATGATTCTGCTTCAGCGATTGCAGTTTCTTCGCCCGCGCCAGCCGGTCGAGCACGGCGTCGCCCGGACGGGCATGAACGTAAAGCTCGGCGATTTCCGGATGCGGCTCGGCCTTCCAGGCGGTTTCGAGCAGCTTCGAACCCTTGCGGATATCGTCTTGCCGGAACAGCACCTTGGCGGCAACAAGCGCTGCCGGCGCGAAATCAGGTCGCAGGCGGTTGGCCTCGATTGCCGCAGCCTTGGCACCGGCCAGGTCCGTGTCGAGGATCGACATCGCCTTGGCCGTCAGCAGAACGGAGCGACGGCGATTGGCATCAGCCGGCTCGACCCGCCGTGTCGACTTCTGCGCATCGACAAGCTTCAGGGCATCGTCCCAGTCGCCGCGCTCGACCTTCTCCTCGATGGTCGAATCCGCCGCCCAGGTAAGCTGCGGCGCAATGTCGGCAGCCCGCCCGGCATAGTGCCGCGCCACCGCCTTGTCGCCGAGGCGCTCGGCCTCGAGATAGAGGCCGCGCAGGCCAAGCAGCCGCATCTCGGGATCGTCGAGCATTGCCTCGAACTTACCGCGCGCTGCCTCGTGATCGCCTTCCAGCAGCGAGGTCTGCGCATCCAGCAGATGGATCAGCGGCTCCTGGTCGGAGCGGATCAGCTTGGCTGCCTGCTTGTTCATCTTGCGCGCCAGCGCGCCGTCGCCGGCGCCCGCGGCAATCATGCCCGTCGACAGCGCCTGATAACCGCGATCCCGCTGGCGCACCCGGAAATAGCGCGCGATCGTATAGGGGCTGTTCCAGATCGATTTGGTCAGCCACCACAGGATCATCACCGCCGCGACGATCGCCGTCACCGCGACAGCCGCCACCATCAGGCTCACGCCGTACTGGTAGCCGTTGAAGGTGACGATCATGTCGCCGGGGCGATCGGCTAGCCAGGCAAAGCCCAACCCCAGCGCGAAAACGACGACGAGGAAAAAGAGGATACGGATCATCGGTCTGTTCCTGTCCTCACGCTTTCATCGCGCTGGCAACCGCCTGATCGACCAGTTTCTGTGCTTCTACCCGCGCACGCAGCTTTTCGGCAAAGGCGCTGCCAGCCGTCTTGGCGGCTTCCGGCAAAGTGTCATATTCGGCAAGCGCCTTGTCCAGCTCGCCTGACTTCAGCGCGAATTCCATGCGCGCCACCGTTTCCGGCACGCCCGTGCCCTCGACCGGGCCGACCGGCCGCACCGAGACCAGCGATTCGGCACTTGCCATGAGGCGCGAGGCAAAGCTTGCCTGCTCATCGATGGGCTTGGCCACCGCAAGCATCGCCTTCACGGCGGCTTCGGTTTCGCCGGTGATTTCGGTGCTCGACGGCACGCCCTTTTCGGCAAACGGACGCAGGCCGGCGATCTCGGGTGCATCAGGCGAGATAGCGGCGAACGTCTCGAGCTCGGCCTGGAACGGCGCGCCACGGTCCAGCGCCGCCTTCAGTGCGGTCGCGGCAATCGCCAGCGCCACCTTCGGCTGTCCCGCCTGCGCCTCGACCTTTCCGGAAAGGTCCGTCACCTTCTGTTCGACCGCGGACAGCCGGCCATCGCTGGCCGTCACCGCATCGCTGGCGGTCTTGGCCAGCGTCTCGACGCCGGCGACGCGCTCGCCGATGGCCGTCAGGTCGCTTGCCGCCGCCTGACTGCTGCCCTGCTCGCGCAGCGATGCGATCGACGCCTCGAGTTCCTTGATCCGGCCGTCCAGCGCCTGAACGGCACTATCGTCCCCGCCAGCCGCGGGTGCGGCCTGCTGCAGATTGGCAAGATCGGTCTTGGCCTGATTGACCGACTGGGTCAGCGCATCGACGCGGCCGGTCAGTTCGACATCCGGCCCGCCGGCATTGTCCTTCAGCGAGGCGATTTCCTGGCGAACCTGCGTTATCTCGGATTGGAGCGAGCCCACCGCAGCACTATCGGAGGCGGGCGATGGTAAAAGGCCGGCATATTGCAGCGCCCCCGCGCCCGCCAGCGCGATCAACCCGCCGACGATGCCAGCGGCCAGCGGCGGAAACCCGCTGCGGCGCTGTTCCGGCTGGGTATAGACCGGCTTTTCCGGCTGTGCGGGTTGTGAGGTCTCTTCCTTCATGTCGCTAGTGCCAGCCTCGGCCGGCTTCGGCTCCTGTGCCGAAAAATCATAGTCGAACCCCTCGCGCGCCGGCTTGGCCTCGGCCTGATCCTGCTCGGGTCCCAATGCGGAGCTGGCCGGAGCCTCGGCAGGCGTGTCGACCAGGGTGAAATTCTGCCCGTCGGGCTGAGTGGCTTCCGGCGTGTCGGCTTGTGCCTCGACCGCCGATTCGGCTGCCTGAGCCTCCGCCTCCTTGATGCGCGAAACGGCGCCCGGCTCCAGCTCGATCGTCATCGGTTCCCGATGCGTCTTCGAATGCCGGGTCTTCGGCGTCTTGACCATGAGAGAACTCCGCAATGATTGTCGTTATCAATAATCCCGCAACGCGGGAGGCAGCAAAAAGATCAGTACCACACCAGCATGACGTGAAAAGGGGCCGGGTGATGGCGCATTCAACGGGCGGCCTTCAGCAACGACAACAATGCATCCTCCGTCGGCTCGGCCGCCATCGAAATCCGGTCCTTTTCCGCCGTGTTCAGGGAAGCCGCGACACGATCGGACAGACAAAAATAGCGCGCCTTCTCGAAAAGGGAACGCACCCCGGGTTGCGCGGCGAGGCCGGAGAAGGCTTCCGCCACTTTCGCCGAATAAAGCAGAACCGCGTCGATTTGACCGCCTGCCAGCACCGAGGCGACAGCTTCCGCCGGATAGTCGATCCTGCGCGTGTCGTAGGTCTCCGTCACGAAAACCTGCAATTCCGATTCGGCTACGCGGCGTTCGAAAAGATCGAGCCGGACACGGCCCGTCAGATAGAGGATTTTGGAACCCGCCGGCAGTTCGGCCACGATCTTGTCCGCAAGGCCCGCCGCGTCGCCGGAACCTTCAATGACGCTGGCAAAACCGGCTTCCCGCGCGGCCTTCGCCGTTTTCCTGCCAACCGCGAACAAGCGCAGGCCTGCCAGAGATGCAATCAGATCGTCTGAAGCATGGCGTATCGCGTTGGCGCTGGTGACGGCAACCGCGTCGATATCGTGCGGGATCGCGTCATCGACCGGCAGAGCCAGCGTTTCCGATAGCGGCAGAACAACAGGCGAAAATCCCGCCTCTTCAAGCCGGCGTGCGGTGGCCGACGCGCCGGGTTCCGGCCGTGTCACCAGCACTCGGGGCCTCATTCAGCTCCAACCCTCGAAAAAGCGCGTTCCGGCGCGTGCTCGAACGTCTTCACCCGCGTCGAGGCCGATTTGCACCGCGTCCGCCACCTTGCCCTCACGCCGCACCTCATGCGACTCGGTTCCGTCGGGCGAAAGGATGACGCCGCTGAACAACAGGCGATCGCCCTCTATCACCGCATGGCCGGCGATTGGCGTGCGGCAGGAACCGTCGAGCACCGCGAGATAGGCCCGCTCGCAGGCCAGCGCATGGCCCGTCGGCGCATCATGAATGGCGGCAAGAAGCTTGCGCACCTCGGTATCGCTGGACCGATGTTCGATGCCAATCGCACCCTGACCCGGCGCGGGCGGGAATTCTTCGAGCGGCATCAGGTGGGTGATGACGCTTTCCAGACCAAGCCGCCGCAACCCTGCATTGGCGAGGATGGTGCCGGCGGCAATGCCTTCTTCCAGCTTGCGCAACCGAGTCTGCACATTGCCGCGAAACATCACCACGCTCAAGTCGGGCCGCATGCGCTTTATCAGCGCCTGCCGCCGCAGCGACGAGGAGCCGACGGTTGCGCCGTGCGGCAATTCCATGATCGACGGCGCGAGCTTGCCGATGAAGGCGTCGCGCGGGTCTTCACGCGGCAGGAAGGTCGAGACTTCCAGTCCGTCAGGCAGCACGGTCGCCATGTCCTTTGAGGAATGCACGGCGATGTCGATGCGCCCGTCATACAGCGCGTCCTCGAGTTCCTTGGTGAACAGCCCCTTGCCGCCGACTTCGGAAAGCGGCCGGTCCTGGATGCGGTCGCCGCTGGTCGAAAGCGGCACGATCTCGAAGGCGTCTTCGGGAAGGCTGTGCGCCGCAACCAGCCGCGCGCGCGTTTCCACGGCTTGCGCCAGCGCCAGCGGGCTGCCGCGAGTTCCGATTTTCAACGCTCTTGTTTGCATGACGCTCGGTCCGTGATACCCACCCGGCGAATGGGGTTTTCGCCCCGCATCTCCTATCGGGGAAATCACGGTCGGGCAATGCAACGAAATGACGCCATGATCCGCGTGCTCGGCATCGAAACGAGCTGCGACGAGACAGCGGCCAGCGTGGTCGGCCTGCGCGAGGGCGCGGCCCCCGAGATCCTGTCGAATGTCGTGCTCAGCCAGATCGAGGAGCACGCGGCCTTCGGCGGCGTCGTGCCGGAAATCGCCGCGCGCGCCCATGTCGAGGCACTGGACGGCATCATCGAGGCAGCCCTTGCCGATTCGGACGTGACGCTTTCGGAAATCGACGCCATCGCCGCCACCGCCGGCCCCGGCCTCGTCGGCGGGCTGATCGTCGGCCTGATGACGGCCAAGGCAATCGCTGCCGCCACCGGCAAGCCGCTGATCGCGGTCAATCATCTCGAAGGCCATGCGCTGACTGCGCGCCTCACCGACGGGCTCGACTTTCCCTATCTGCTGCTGCTCGTTTCCGGCGGCCACACCCAGATCGTGCTGGTGCGCGGCGTCGGCGACTATCAGCGCTGGGCGACGACCATAGACGACGCACTCGGCGAAGCCTTCGACAAGACCGCCAAGATGCTCGGCCTGCCCTATCCCGGCGGCCCGAATGTTGAAAAGACGGCGGCCAATGGTGATGCAAAGCGCTTTGCTTTCCCCCGACCGATGAAGGGCGAGACCCGCCCGGATTTCTCCTTCTCCGGTCTCAAGACCGCAGTGCGGCAGGCGGCAACGGCAATCGCCCCGCTCAGCGAGCAGGATGTCGCCGATATCTGCGCATCGTTCCAGGCAGCCGTTTCGGATGCGCTTGGCGACCGCGTCCGCCGCAGCCTCGTGCGCTTCCGCGAAGAATATCCTGACGTAAAGACGCCAGCGCTGGTCGTCGCCGGCGGTGTCGCAGCCAATCGCGAGATTCGCTCGACGCTTGAGACATTGTGCTCCGGGCACGGCTTCAGCTTCATCGCGCCGCCCCATGTGCTGTGTACCGACAATGCCGCGATGATCGCCTGGGCCGGCATCGAGCGCATCCGCGCCGGGCTGGTCGAGCCGGGCGCGATGGATTTCGTGCCGCGTTCGCGCTGGCCGCTCGACAGCATTTCCGCGCCCATGATCGGCTCGGGCCGGCGGGGAGCCAAGGCATGAGCAATTATCGCATCACAGTGCTGGGCGGCGGCGCCTGGGGCACAGCCCTTGCGCTGACCATGGCCCGCGCCGGCAATTCGGTGCGCCTCTGGGCGCGTGACGAGGCGATGGTGGCGGCGATCGGAAAGGGTGAGAACCCGCGCTATCTCCCAGGCATCCGCCTCGACCCGGCGCTGGAGGCGACCACTGACCTCAATGCCGCGCTGGAGGGCGTGGACTGCGTGCTCGTCGTCACCCCGGCGCAGGTGCTGCGCGCAGTGCTCGGCGAGGTGGGGACAAAAATCCCGGCGCATGTGCCGCTGGTTCTCTGCGCCAAGGGCATCGAAAGCACCACAGGCACACTTCTGTCGCAGATCGCCGGCGAAATCCTGCCGCAAAACCCGGTCGCTGCCCTGTCCGGCCCGAGCTTCGCCGCAGATGTCGCGCGCGGCCTGCCGACAGCCGTCGTGGTAGCGGCGCAGGACGAGGCGCGGGCCGCAGCGCTCGCATTGCGCTTTTCCACCGACAGCTTCCGCTGTTATTCGACCGGTGATCTTGTCGGCGTCGAGATCGGCGGCGCGCTGAAGAACGTGTTTGCCATTGCCGCAGGCGCCGTCACTGGCGCCGGTCTCGGCGCCAGCGCGCAGGCCGCCATGGTCACGCGCGGCTTCGTCGAACTGCGCCGCATCGGTGCCGCCTTCGGCGCCGAGCCCGAGACGCTGATGGGCCTTTCAGGCCTCGGCGACCTGCTTTTGTCCTCCGCATCGGCGCAGTCGCGCAATTTCGCCTATGGGCTGGCGCTGGGACGCAGCGAACCGCTCGGTGGCCGCCCGCTTGCCGAAGGCGTCGCCACCGCCGGTATCGCTGCCCGGATCGCGAGGGAGCGTGGCGTCGAAGCGCCTATCATCACCGCCGTCGCCGGCATCCTTGCCGGCGCCATCACCATCCAGGAAGCGGTCTCGGCGCTGATGTCGCGGCCGCTGCGCCATGAAGCCGAATAGAAACGGGAGCTGAAAACATGCTGTTTGCGTTCATCTGCAAGGACAAGCCGGGCCATCTGCAACTGCGCCTCGACACGCGCCCCGAGCACGTCGCTTTCCTCAATGGCCTCAACGACGCCGGCACGCTGAAATTCGCCGGCCCGTTCCTCGACGATGACGGCAAACCCTGCGGCAGCCTCGTCGTTGTCGAAGCTACCGACAAGGCGGCGGCAACGGAGATTTCGGGCAACGATCCTTTCGCCAAAGCCGGCCTGTTCGAAAGCGTCGAGGTACAGCCCTGGAACTGGGTCTTCAACAACCCGGCGAGCGCCTGAACCACAAGAGGCGGTGAGCGCCTGAGGCGCGAACAGGGAACAAAAGACAAGAGGCGGTGAGTGCCTAAGGCACGACAGGGGAGTCAAAAGATGAATTACTGGCTGTTCAAATCCGAGCCGTTCAAATTCTCCTTCGACATGCTGAAGGCGAAGGGCAAGGAAGGCACGCAATGGGACGGCGTGCGCAATTATCTGGCCCGCAACAACATGCGCGCCATGCAGATCGGCGATCTCGGCTTCTTCTACCATTCCAACGAGGGGCTGGAGGTTGTCGGCATCGCCGAGGTCTGCGCGCTGGCTCATCACGACACCACGACCGAAGACCCGCGCTGGGAATGCGTCGACATCCGCGCCGTGCGCGATGTGCCCAAGCCGGTGACGCTGGTCGATGTGAAGGCCAATCCCAAGCTTGAGAAAATGGCGCTCGTCACCTCCATGCGACTGTCGGTGCAGCCGGTGACAGCTGACGAATGGCGCGAAGTCTGCCGCATGGCCGGCCTTGACCCCGCACCGTGACGTCAACGGAGGCCGAAACCTTCATCCGCGCCAACACGGCGCTGATGGCCCCGCCGCATGTGCCGGAGGTTCTGCTTCATCTTGCCGACGAGGCGCATGACCTCTGGCTGAAGACGGAAGAGGAACTCGCCGAGATCGGCCTGCCGCCGCCCTTCTGGGCCTTCGCCTGGGCCGGCGGGCAAGGGCTGGCGCGCTATATTCTCGACCATCCCGAGACGGTACGCGGAAAACGCGTGCTCGATTTCGCCTCCGGCTCCGGTCTCGTCGCCATCGCGGCCATGAAAGCCGGCGCGAGCGCCGTAAACGCCGCCGACATCGACCCTTTCTGCGAAACCGCCATCAGGCTCAATACGCAAGCCAATGGCGTTTCCGCCGCATTTTCAGGCAAGGACCTCGTCAATGAGGATGACGGCTGGGACGTCATCCTCGCCGGCGACGTCTTCTACGAAAAACCCTTCGCCGACCGGCTGATCCCATGGTTCTCGCAACTCAGCCGGCGCGGGGCTGAAATCCTCATCGGCGATCCCGGCCGAGCCTATCTGCCGAAGGAGCGCATGCAGGCGCTTGCTATCTATCAGGTGCCGGTCACGCGCGCTCTGGAAGACGCCGAGGTCAAGCGCACCACGGTCTGGCGCTACGCTTGACGGCGTTTGCACTCGGGCGTTCAATCCGCGCAATCATCGGCTGGTGGGGCGTACAGCTTCCGGCGTGAGCGGCGTGTTGGCGGCCTCCTCAAGCACCCATTCGCGAAAAGTCCTGATCAGCGGGTCGTCCGCCGCTTCCAGAGGCGTGACGATATAGTAGGCAAACTGCGGCGGCCCATCGATCGACAGCGCGAAGGGTTTTACCAGCCGGCCGGCTGCGAGATCATCCGCTACCATCCAGGCATCGCCGAGCGCGATGCCGTGACCGTCGATTGCCGCCTGTATAGCCGGCCCCGTTTCGGCGAAATGCAGGCCCGGGCTGTCATCGAAATCCTGGATGCCGGCAGCCAGCATCCACATGCGCCAGTCCGGCCAGGTGACGCCGAGACCGCTCCATGAAACGTGGATCAGCCGGCATTTCAACAGGTCGCGCGGCTCCGTCAGAGGCCCCTTGGCTTCAAGCAGGGCCGGGCTGCACACCGGGATGATCGAATGCTCGAACATCCGATCGGCCCGTGCGCCGGGATACTGGCCGCGCCCCCAGCGAAAGGCGACGTCGATGTCGTCCCGGGTGAAATCGCGCAGGCTCGTCGAAACGTCGAGCCTTATGTCGACATCGGGCCATTGCTGCATGAACTTTTCCAGGCGCGGCACCAGCCATTTGGCGGCGATCGATGTCGATGCGCTGACCCGCAGCCGCATATTCGACCGTATCTTCTGCACGCGCACCGCCGCGCGCGTCAGGCCGGTAAGCGCTTCGGTGACGGCTGTGTGGAGGATCTCGCCAGCCTGCGTCAGCTCCATCATCCGGCTTGTGCGCAGGAACAGGGCAATGCCCAGCTGTTCCTCGAATTCCTTGATCTGATGGCTGACCGCAGCCGGCGTCAGCCCCAGCTCGGCCGCGGCCCTGCTGAAATTGAGATGCCGGCCGGCCGCCTCCAGCGTTTTCAGCGCACGTATTCCCGGGAGATGACCAGCCATGATCGATCTTCAAATGAAATTATCAGATACGGTGAAAACTACTCGTTTTCGCAATTTTTTCAATTCGCTATCATAGCAAAATCGAAAAGAGTTCAAATCCTTCTTGAAGGGATAGTACCATGGCCTACTGTGTTGACGATACGGGTTTCACGCGCTCGGCCCGGCCGACCGCGTTGCTCCGCACCAATATCGGTGCCGTGCTTCGCAAATGGCTGACCCGCCGCCAAGCTTTCAACGACCTGAAGCTGCTTACGCCTCGTCACCTTCAGGATATCGGCGTCGACCGGCATGACATTGCCGCGACCATCGACCGCGAACTGAGCCGGCTGCCGCGCGACGAGTTCCGCTCACGCGGGTGGTAGATTTGTACAGCGCACTGGGATTCACGCCATGGCGGCCTGCGAATGGCGGCTCGTCCTGACGTGAATCTCGATGCGGCTAGCGCACCACTTTCAGCACGATCCGATCCGACAGATACGGCAGCAGCCGTGCCATCACCTTTGCCGTCACCGCCACGCAGCCCTGCGTCGGCGTGAAACCCGGCCGCGCCAGATGGAAAAAGATGGCGCTGCCACGCCCGCGCAGGCGCGGCGAAATATTCCAGTCGAGCACCAGGCAGGCATCGTAGAGCCTGTCGTCGCGCAGCATATGCTCGTGGCTGGCCGCGTAAGGCAGCCTGACGGGCCGATTGTAGTTGCGGTCCTCCGGCACCTCGCACCAGCCAAGCGCCGAATCGATCGGCGTCATCTTCAGCCGCGTAAGCCGCCCCTGAAAATGATCCTTCCGGAAATAGCCTGACAGGATGCGCATCGCCGCCAGCGGCGTCCCGCCATCGCCCTCGCGCTTGCTGGCGGTTATGCCGCCGCGCCCCAACGCACAGGAAAACACCGTGCCGCCGGCATTCAACAACCCTTGCGAAGGGTGCCCGGGGCGTGCGCGAACCACCAAGGTTTTGATCCCATGTCGGTTTTTTGCGCCTGCCCCATTGCGCTCACGTTTTTTGGAGTATGATCGCATCGGTAAGCAAATCACCGTGACTGCCTGTTCTGGGGATCAGGTTCCGCATAAACGATCACTGGTCAACAGAATTATACATTTCAAAACAACGGATTGATCCATGACCTCCCGTACCATCCTGATTGTCGACGATGACGAAGACCTGCGCACGACCCTTGTCGAGCAACTTTCGCTCTACGAGGAATTCGACGTGCTGCAGGAAGCCACTGCCGCCAAGGGCGTATCGGTTGCACGCGGCGGCCTGATCGATCTCCTGATCATGGATGTCGGCCTGCCCGACATGGATGGCCGCGAGGCCGTCAAGCTGCTGCGCAAGGGCGGCTACAAGGCGCCGATCATCATGCTGACCGGGCACGACACCGATTCCGACACGATCCTCGGGCTCGAAGCCGGCGCCAACGACTATGTGACGAAGCCCTTCCGCTTCGCCGTCCTGCTCGCCCGCATCCGCGCGCAGCTGCGCCAGCATGAGCAAAGTGAGGACGCAACCTTTTCGGTTGGTCCCTATACGTTCAAACCCAGCCAGAAACTGCTTCTCGACCAGCGCGGCGCCAAGGTGCGCCTGACCGAAAAGGAGGCGTCCATCATCAAATATCTCTACCGTGCAGACCAGAAAGTCGTTACCCGCGACGTCCTCCTGGAGGAGGTCTGGGGCTATAATTCGGGTGTCACCACGCACACGCTGGAAACCCATGTCTATCGCCTGCGCCAGAAGATAGAGCGCGATCCTTCCAATGCTGAAATTCTTGTGACAGAAAGCGGCGGATACAAGCTGGTTCCCTGACCGGTTTGCGGTCGGGGGGCCGCACGAACGGGAGGACTGACCAGGCCAGGAATTCGGGGACGCAATGGCGCTGGATGATGACATCCGCATTCTGTCCGGCGTGGGGCTTTTCGAGGGCTTCAGCCAGGAACAGTTGCGCCTGCTCGCCTTCGGGGCAGAACCGATGCGGCTGCCGGCGGAACGCAAGCTGTTTCTGGAGGAGGACGAGGCCGATTCGGCCTATATCGTCGTCAAGGGCAGCATCGTCCTGTTTCGCGAAGACGATCCCAAGCGCACGCCGATCGCGGTCGCCAAGCCGGGCTCCATACTCGGCGAGCTGGCACTGATCGCCGACACCAGGCGCCTGACCAGTGCGGCCGCAGCCACCGATTCGGAAGTGCTTCGGCTGAACCGCAAGATGTTCCACCGCATCCTCGGGGAATATCCCGACCTCGCCGTCGCGCTTCATCAGCGCATCGTCGACGAGCTTCAGGCCCTCATCCGCCGCATCGAGGAAGTAGCACCTCGGCTCCTGCCCTAGGGCGAAACGCAAGAGCGGGTCGAGATATCCCTAGTCGAGATCGAATCGCGCAATAACCGGCACATGGTCCGAAGGACGGTCCCAGCCGCGCGCGTCGCGCAGGATCTCGTAGCCGCCGAAGCTCGGAACCAGATTGGACGAAGACCAGACATGGTCGAGACGGCGGCCGCGGTCGGAGGTTTCCCAGTCCTGGGCGCGGTAGCTCCACCACGTGTAAATCTTCTGCTCGTCAGGCACGTTGAGCCGCATCAGGTCGACCCAGTCGCCGGCCTTGCGCATCGCCTCGAAATTTTCCGTCTCGACCGGCGTGTGGCTGACTACTTTCAGCAGTTGCTTGTGCGACCAGACATCGTGCTCCAGCGGCGCGATGTTGAGATCGCCAACCAGCACAGACGCCGAATTGTCGTCATGGTCGGCGCGGATGGCATTCATCTCGGCGACGAAGTCGAGCTTGTGGCGGAATTTCGGATTGATCTCAGGATCGGGCTCGTCGCCGCCGGCCGGAACGTAGAAATTATGCACCGTAAGCTGCTTGCCGCCGGCATTCACCCGCACCGAAAGATGCCGGCAATCGCCCTTCTGGCAGAACTCGCGCTTCTCGACGATTTCGAGCGGCCGCCGCGCCACCGTCGCGACGCCGTGATAGCCCTTCTGGCCGCTGATCGCGATATGCTCGTAGCCGAGCTTGCGGAAGGCCGCCGACGGAAACTGGTCGTCCGGGCACTTCGTTTCCTGCAGGCACAGCACGTCGGGTGCGTTTTCAAGGAGGAGGCGCTCCACCAGCGGCATGCGCAGCCGCACGGAATTGATGTTCCAGGTGGCAATCGAGAAAGGCATTGGGGAAATCCGGCACTTGCGAAAAAGAAGCCCGGAAAGTGGCAGCGCAAGGCATCAATTACAAGGTCGAGCGCAGCCTCAACTCAGGCTGCGAACCCTGTCCACAGTTAAAGCGCAGGCAGCGCCTAGCCTAACGGTTGTTTTTCTTCTTGTTGACGTCGAGATTGCGCTTGTAGTCGATCTTGAACAGGTCCTGATCGAACTTCACGCCCTGCTTGACGTTGAAAATCATCACCGTCGTGTCCTTGCCCTGCGCGTCCTTGATCGTCCATTGGCGCAGCTCGTAGGATTTCGGATCGAACATCATGGTGATGGTCGAGTTGCCGAACACCGATTTGTCGGCAAGCTGGATCGTGGTGAGGTCGTCCTCTTCCTTGACGCTCCTGACCTTGTTGCCGGAGAGATCGATGCGCTCGTCGAGTAAAAGCTTCAGCGGCGTCTTCGACAGCGGGTAAAGATCGACCGTGTTCATCTTCCTGTTGTCGAGCACGACCGACTGGCCGTCCGAGACCACCTGGAAGCGCGAAGCACCGTCATAGTCGAAGCGGATCTTGCCCGGACGCTCGATAAAGAACTTGCCGCCGGTCTGCTCGCCACGCGGGCCGAACTGCACGAACTCGCCGGTCATGGTGCGGACACTGGCAAAATGATCGGCGATCTTCTGCGCGGCGTCCGTCGGGGCTGCCTGTGCCGCCGCAACCATGTCGAAGCCCGGCATCACCTGGAGCCCGACCACGCCGAAAGCCGCAACCGCCAGGCCAAGGAAGCCCCGGCGGGCCATTTGCAGTCGTGGGGTCGGGGTCGAAGCGTTTTTGTTCATGCGGGTCATCACTCTCGAATGCGTCAAATGAGCTTTGATCTATAGGCCTTTACTTGGGCTGAAGTTTGTCGCCGGCAAGGGGCAAACCATCACGCCTGCGTCATTTTAGACCCCTTTTTACGCTCACACCCAGGGAGTGTTGAGATTCAAATCAGGACGAGTCGAAAATGGTGGTTTTCGGGGTCGCCACAGGCGACGAGCGGAATGGACATTTGGGTCCACGAGCACCGGAAGCGCAGAAAATTACCATTTGCAGGCCGTCATGGTTTGAATATCGGCACTCCCTAGAACTTGTCGTCTTCGGTCGGCACCAGAATCTCGCGCTTACCGGCGTGGTTCGCCGGTCCGACAATGCCTTCCTGCTCCATCTTCTCGATGATCGAGGCGGCGCGGTTGTAGCCGATGCCGAGGCGGCGCTGGATGTAGCTGGTCGAGGCCTTGCCGTCGCGCAGCACGACCGCGACAGCCTGATCGTAAGGATCGTCGGAATCCTCGAAATTGCCGCCGCCACCGCCGCCCTTACCGGACGGCGCGTCGTCGTCATCCTCGCCGTCGTCCTCGGTGATGGCGTCGAGATATTCCGGCACGCCCTGCAGCTTGAGATGGCCGACGATCTTCTCGACCTCGTCGTCCGAGACGAACGGTCCGTGGACGCGCTGGATGCGCCCGCCGCCGGCCATGTAGAGCATGTCGCCCATGCCGAGCAGCTGCTCGGCGCCCTGCTCGCCCAGAATGGTGCGGCTGTCGATCTTCGACGTCACCTGGAAGGAGATACGGGTCGGGAAGTTGGCCTTGATCGTGCCGGTGATGACGTCGACCGAAGGACGCTGCGTCGCCATGATGACGTGGATGCCGGCGGCACGCGCCATCTGCGCCAGACGCTGCACCGCGCCTTCGATATCCTTGCCGGCGACCATCATCAGGTCGGCCATCTCGTCGATGATGACGACGATATAGGGCAGCGGCTCGAGGTCGAGGTTCTCCGTCTCGTAGATGGCCTCGCCGGTCTGACGGTCGAAGCCGGTCTGCACCGTGCGCGAAATGCGCTCGCCCTTCTTCTCCGCCTGCGCAACGCGGGCGTTGAAGCCGTCGATATTGCGCACGCCGACCTTGGACATCTTGCGGTAGCGGTCTTCCATCTCCCGCACCGTCCATTTGAGCGCCACGACCGCCTTCTTCGGGTCGGTCACGACAGGCGTCAGCAGATGCGGGATACCGTCATAAACCGACAGTTCGAGCATCTTCGGATCGATCATGATCAGACGGCATTCCTGCGGCGTCATGCGGTAGAGCAGCGACAGGATCATCGTGTTGATGGCGACAGACTTGCCCGAGCCGGTGGTGCCGGCGACGAGAACGTGCGGCATCTTGGCGATATCGACGATGACGGCTTCGCCGTTGATGGTCTTGCCGAGCGCCAGCGCCAGCTTGGCCTTGGTCGTCTCGAAATCGCGGCTCGCCATGATTTCGCGCAGATAGACGGTCTCGCGCTTGGCATTGGGCAATTCGATGCCGATGGCGTTGCGGCCGGGAACCACTGCGACGCGGGCAGCGATCGCGCTCATCGAGCGGGCGATGTCGTCGGCAAGGCCGATGACGCGCGACGACTTGATGCCGGGTGCAGGCTCCAGCTCATAGAGCGTGACGACCGGGCCGGGCCTCACATGGATGATCTCGCCCTTGACGCCAAAATCTTCCAGCACGCCTTCGAGCAGGCGCGCATTCTGCTCCAGCGCATCCTTCGACAGAGTGGCGTCGCGCACGACATTCTTCGGCTCGGTCAGGAAGTGCAGCGACGGCATTTCGAAGCTGTTCGAACCGATCAGCGACGTCTGCGCCTCACGCTGCACCCTTGCACCGGGGACGGGGCGCGGCGCAGGCGCTTCAACACGGGCCGATGGTGCAGGTGTCCGGAAATTCTGGACCTGGGCTGCAGGCGAACGCGGCTCTGCCGTCTCGCCCGGCATGAAGTCGAGATCGTCTTCCGCTTCGACATCGTCGTCGAGTTCGTTGTGCGGAACGCGTCCGTCGGACACCATGGCGGCGAAGAATTCCGGTTCGACCCGCGCCCTGCCCTTGGCGCTGACCTTCGCCTCGGCCTGCTCGGCGAATTCGACGCGCTCGGCAGCACGGCGCCAGGCGCTTTCGGGGCGCACCTCGACGTCGCGATATTCGTCATGTTCCTTGCGGCGCGCAGCCCGGCGGCGCAGGAAGGCGCGGAACGACAGCCACCAATGGGTGATCGCGCCCAGCGCCAATATGCCTTCGTCCTCGTCGTCATCATCGAAGGACGACGACAGATCCTGCTCGCGCATGTCCTTTTCGTCGGGATCGACAACGGCAAAGCCGTTGGGGCGCGAAATCAGTCCCGAGCCGAAGGCGAAGAGCCACAACGCCGGTCCTGCCAGAACCACGGCGATCAGGCTTGCCACCCAGCCGGTCGGATAACCGCCGGTGACCATGCCCGGAACCTTCAGCACCATGTCGCCGAAGACGCCGCCAAGCCCGGTCGGCAATGGCCATGTCGCGGGTGGCGTGGTGCAGCCGGCAATGGCTGCAAACAAAAGCGAAGCGCCGAACCAGGCCAGCGCACGACGCGGCATGCGGTCGACACCGCGCGCGGTCGCCAGGAAAAAGCCCCAGATCACCGCCGGAACGAGGGCAGCGACCGAGGACAATCCATAGAACTGCATCGCCAGATCGGAAAACACCGCGCCCGGATAACCCATCGCGTTGGTGATCGGGTTGTCGGTGGCATGGCTGAAGCTCGGATCGGCGACATTCCACGTGCCAAGGCTGGCCAGCGCGAAGGCAACCGCTGCGAAGCACGCAAGGCCGGTTATGCGACCCACCTGCCGGCGGGCAAACGCCTGCAGGCCGTGTCCCGAATCGGTCAGCGCGAGTTGTGTGGCTGAGCGCATGCCTCTTTCCCCGTCCAAAAATGGTGTTGCCTTGGCACGAACGCGCCTTGGGCAGAGTCGGGGATCAGATTATCGGGGGGAAGGTTAAGGCCGCATTAACCATGCAGCACTTCGCAGAAAATGAAACAGCCCTCGCCTACCGTTTTTCGGCGGCGTCCTTTTCGGCGTCGCGAAAAAAGTCCATCGCCGTCATGAAGCGCTCAAGGTCGCCGCCGAGATGGAACTTCGCCGCGACCCGGCCGAGCGGGATGAAAACCCGGAAGAAATGAAGCAGCCTCGAAAGCGCGTCCAGCGTAAGCTTCGGGACAGAGGCCTTGTAGGCCTGCAGCGCCAGCGTCGGCGTCTCCGCTTGCCGGGCACGATAAGTGATCTGGAAAAAGAGCAGCCAGACGTCGCGCGCCTGCGCGTCAGCCAATGGCATCGCTGCTTCCGGTTCCTCCTCAAAGTCGAGAAAGCCGAATCGTCCGTCGTCGTCGACGACGAAATCGCGCGGATGTGGACGGCCGTGGCAAAGGCCGGCCGCATGCACCTCGCCCAGAGCCTTGGCTGCATCTATCAGGAGACCGTCATGGGCAGTCAGGTCTCCGGCCTTTCGAAGCGTCAGCATTTGCGACTGCAACGTCTCGCCCATGTCAGACAGGGCCAGAACATCGCCACGTTGATAGAAGACTTCCGGCGCCCGAAAGCCGGCAGCGCGAAATGCATCTATCTTGCGCCGTTCGCGCGTCGCCTTGCCTTCCGGCGTCGCGGCTGGCGTGGCTCTCAGGAAGTGTGGATACATCAGCGGCGAGACCAGCGCATGCAGGCGCTTGCCCCAGGCCGTTGGTTCGGCACCGAGATGCTTGAACCAGACACGCTGGCCCCTGACCGCCGTGACATGAAGCCTCGGAGGCTTCGGTGCCTCGGCGATGCGCGCAACTGCGCTGATCATCGCCGGATCGGCCTGCATCATCATGTCCGGTGAATGCTTCGACAATATGGGGCCTGCCTTGCCGCAACTGATTTGTGTCGTCAGCCGCTCAAGATAGGCAGCTTTCATTAGCTGTCTATATAACGGAGTGATTTTTTTCGTGAAGTGAACGTCTGAAAACCACCCCCTGTTGCAGTTCGGGCGCACTCGGCGATCACGTTTGCTGGCGGCCAAAAAAAGAGGCCCGGACGAACCGGGCCTCAAAGGCGTGACCAGCTCCTTCAAACCGGTCACGACGGGATTTTCGAGCAACTCCAGGAAAAATGTGAACGGTTTTCCGTTCGGAATTGCGTAAAGGCCAGTCCCGGCGACGGCATGCGCCGCCGGGTTGGAAGCTTACGAGTGGTAGGCCACTTCGCCGTGCGAGGTGAGGTCGAGGCCCTGCGATTCGGCTTCGACGGTCGGACGCAGCCCGACGATCACATCGACGATCTTGTAGAGGATGGCAGAGCCGACACCACACCAGACGATGGTGACGAGGACAGCCTTGATCTGCACCCAGACCTGCGCGCCCATGGTCACGCCGTCGGCATAGCCGATGCCACCCAGCGCCGACGAGGCGAAGATGCCGGTGCCGATGGCGCCGACGATGCCGCCAATGCCGTGCACGCCGAACACGTCGAGCGAGTCGTCATAGCCGGCCTTGATCTTCACGACGGTGACGAAATAGTAGCAGATGATGCTGGCGATGGCGCCGAGCACGATCGCGCCGATCGGGCCGACGATGCCGGCGGCGGGCGTGACGGCAACCAGGCCGGCGATCATGCCGGAGGCAGCACCAAGCATCGAGGCCTTCTTGCGGGCCAGCGATTCCACCGCCACCCAGGCGATGATTGCGCCGGCGGTTGCAGTGAAGGTGTTGATCATCGCAAGGGCTGCACCACCGGTGGCTTCAAGGTTGGAGCCGGCGTTGAAGCCGAACCAGCCTACCCACAGGATCGAGGCACCGACCATGGTCAGCGTCATCGAGTGCGGAGCCATGTTGTCGCGGCCGTAGCCGTTACGCTTGCCGACCAGAATCGCACCGACCAATGCGGCGATACCGGCATTGATGTGAACGACCGTGCCGCCGGCGAAGTCGAGAGCGCCCCAGTTGAAGATCATGCCGCTCGAATCCCAGACCATATGGGCGATCGGGAAGTAGACGAAGGTGACCCACAGCGCCACGAACAGGATCACGGCCGAGAACTTGATGCGTTCGGCAAACGCGCCAACGATCAGGGCCGGCGTGATGCAGGCGAAGGTCATCTGGAAGCAGATGAAGACCAGCTCGGGGATGACGACGCCATCCGAGAAGGTCGCCGCCGTGCTCTCAGGCGTGACGCCCGACAGGAACAGCTTGCCGAGACCGCCCCAATACGGGCTGGTGCCGCCACCGAAGGCGAAGGAGTAGCCGTAGACGACCCAGATGATGATGACGACAGCGACGATCATCGTGCACTGCATGAGAACGGAAAGCATGTTCTTGGTGCGCACGAGGCCGCCATAGAACAGGGCCAGGCCCGGCAGGGCCATGAACAGGACGAGGATGGTCGAGATCATCATCCAGGTCGTGTCGCCCTTGTCGGGCACGGGAACGGCGGGCGCAGCAGCCGCAGCAGCATCTACGGCAGCCGGCGCGGTTTCCTGGGCGAAGGCTGCGAGCGTGCCAAGTGCGCCGAGGGCAAGCGTGCCCAGAAGCGCGGTTTCGGCCGCCTTCTTCAAGGTGGTGGGAATATTCATTGAAATCTCCATGAGAATACGATTGGCCCGCTCAAAGCGCGTCGGTGTCGGTTTCGCCGGTGCGGATGCGTACCGCCTGGTCGATGCCGAAGACGAAAATCTTTCCGTCGCCGATCTGCCCGGTCTTTGCCGCGCTCGAAATCGCCTCGACGGCCTTCTCGACCATGTCGGCGGCCACGGCCACTTCGATCTTCACTTTCGGCAGGAAGCTGACCGCGTATTCGGCTCCGCGATAGATTTCCGTATGCCCCTTCTGACGCCCGTAGCCTTTGACTTCGGTGACGGTCAGGCCCTGGATGCCGACGGCGGTGAGCGCTTCGCGCACCTCGTCGAGCTTGAACGGCTTGATGATTGCCATCACGATTTTCATAAGGTTTTTACCCCTTGCTTATGCGGGAACCCGCGATTGCATGACTTCGCCGGGTTGCCGAGAGCAGCCGGAGAGTGATCAGGGTAAATCAAGCTCCGTGCCAGTTCGCAGAACCGTCACTAAAGCGTTGTAAATCAATGGGTTTATGTTGCAGTGCAGTATGGGCGACCGCCTGAACGACCATTCAACTGCCTATAAATTGGGCAATTTTTAGATTTTGCACATTCCGCAGGCTATCGTCTCACGCGGATAAGGCCTTCCTGCGCCACCGAGGCGATCAGCGTACCGTCCTGTCCATAAAGTGTACCGCGGGTGAAGCCCCGGGCACCGATCGTCGAGGGGCTGTCCTGCGTATAGAGCAGCCACCCGTCGAGTGGATGCTGCCTGTGGAACCACATGGCGTGGTCGAGGCTCGCCGCCTGGATGTCGCGATCGAAGACAGCGCGTCCATGGGCGAAGGTGGAGGTGTCGAGCAACGTCATATCCGACAGATAGGCAAGCACCGCGGCCTGCGTGGCGCGATCAGCAGGCACGGGTCCAGTGGTGCGGATCCAGATGTTCTGCTCCGGGTCCAGCTTTTCGCGGCTGGTATAGTGCTTCAGCATCACCGGCTTCATTTCCACCGGCCTGTCGCGCTCCCAATAGCGGCGAATGCCCTCCGGCACCGTATCGCCGAACTCCTTGATCAGGTCGTTCTGGGTGCCGAGCGTGTCGGGAGCCGGCACGCCGAGCGGCATCGGCACCTGATGCTCCAACCCCGGCTCGTCAAGCTGGAACGAGGCTTCCAGCGAAAAGATGGCATGGCCGTGCTGGATGGCGACGACGCGCCGCGTGGTGAAACTCTTGCCGTCGCGGATGCGGTCGACTTCATAAATGATCGGAACCTGCGTATCGCCTGGACGCATGAAATAACCGTGCAGCGAATGCACATGCCGGTCGGGCGCGACCGTGCGCTGCGCCGCGACCAGCGCCTGCGCGATGGTCTGCCCGCCGAACACGCGCTGCCAGTCGAGTTTGGGGCTGCGACCACGATACAGGTTGTGTTCGAGCTTCTCGAGGTCGAGAATGGCAAGAAGTTCCTGCATGGCAGCCGACATTGTTTCGAACCCTTTTCGAAGCGAAGGAATTGGCACGGTTTCCAACAGGAACATTCGCCGAAGTCAAGGCGAAGCGAAAGTGACGGAGGATAGAGCGATGGCTGGAAACGCAGGCACAAACCGCAAGGAACTGACGGTCGACGTGCTGATTGCGGGTGCGGGCTATGTCGGCCTTGCGGCTGCCGTCTCGATGAAGCAGGCGCGCCCCAATCTCGCCATCGCCGTGGTCGACGCCGCACCCGAAGGCGTTTGGCAGCGCGACACCCGCGCCTCGGCAATCGCCGCCGCGGCCTGCCGCATGCTCGGCCGCCTCGGCTGCTGGGACGAGATCCTGCCGCAGGCACAGCCGATCACCGACATGATCGTCACCGATTCGCGCACTGCTGATCCCGTTCGCCCGGTCTACCTGACCTTCGACGGCGAAGTCGCGCCCGGTGAGCCTTTCGCCCACATGGTCGCCAACAAGGTGCTGAACGGCGCGCTGCGCCGCCGCGCCGGCGAGCTGGGCATCGACATCATCGAAGGCGTCGCCGTCAGCTCCTTCGAGGCCGGTGTTGCCGGCATCGCCATCCATCTTGCCGACGGCACCTCGCTGGGCGCGCGCCTGCTGGTTGCCGCCGACGGCGTCAATTCGCGCCTGCGCGACATGGCCGGCATCAAGACGGTGAAATGGGAATACGGCCAGTCCGGCATCGTCTGCACCATCGCCCATGAGCGCCCGCACAATGGCCGCGCCGAGGAACATTTCCTGCCGGCCGGCCCCTTCGCCATCCTGCCGCTGACCGGCAACCGCTCTTCGATCGTCTGGACCGAGCGCACCGCCGATGCCGAACGGCTGGTCGCCAGCGACGAACTCGTCTTCGAAAGCGAGCTGGAACAGCGCTTCGGCCTGAAGCTCGGCGAGTTGCGCGTAGAGGGCAAGCCGCGCGCCTGGCCGCTCGGCCTCACCCTTGCCCGCGCCTTCGTCGCACCACGCTTCGCGCTCGCAGGCGATGCTGCCCACGGCATCCACCCCATCGCCGGCCAGGGCCTCAATCTCGGCTTCAAGGATTCGGCAGCCCTTGCCGAAACCATTGTCGAGGCCGATCGGCTCGGCCAGGATATCGGCGCGCTTGACGTGCTCCAGCGCTACGAGCGTTGGCGCCGTTTCGACACGGTGCAGATGGGCGTCACCACCGACGTGCTGAACCGACTATTCTCCAATGATTTCGGCCCGCTGCGCGCAGCCCGCGACATCGGCCTCGGCCTCGTCGATCGCATGCCGCGCATGAAATCGTTCTTCATACGGCAGGCATCGGGCCTGACCGGCGACACGCCCCGGCTGCTAAGAGGCGAGTCGATCTGAAAGCAATTCCAGGAAAAGTGTGCAGCGGTTTTCCGTCCGGAATTGCGTCCAAGGACCGATCAGTGGATCTCGAAGCCGAGCTTCTGGCGCAGGCGTCGCACGCGCTGATCATGGGCCAACGAGCGCTCGCCTGACGCCCGCGCGACACCGTCGACCATCGCGACCAGTTGTTCGCGCTCATCCACGTCGAGACGTTCGCGCAAGAACGGCGCAAGCTTGTCAATGACGAGATTTGCGCCATCGATCTGCGAAGCGGCCCATTTGCCGTAGATGACGGCCTCATCGGTTTTCTTCGCATCGGCAATGCCGGAAACGGCCTCCCGGATTGCGGTTTCATGCTCCGGCGTCAACGGCGTATCTTCCGACACGACCGCCGTGATCAGCGTCGCCGCCGCCACGACGGGATCGTCGATCGCCGTGAGCGGCGAAAGCCCTGCCTGCTTGCGCAGCTTCTTGCGTCGCACCGAGCCCCGCACGCGGCCAACTGCGTCGGCAACTTCGCTTGCCGCCTCGCTCATATATTTGGGGGCTGTCCTAGGAGATTTGTTCTCTTAGGATGGCATGATGCGGTTAAAGCACTCGAAACTCACGATAATTCAGAC